>JBIPMY010000528.1:0-3835 GCA_044376335.1 Bryobacter sp. | reverse complement strand
ATTCCAGACCGCTATCTTTGCAGTCTCCCCCAACCAGATCCCCCACTTCTTCGACAGCGCATCACGAATCCGTCGCATCGACCCGAGCGGCCGCATGGTCACCGTTGCCGGCGACGGCACCAGAGGCCTTACCGTCTCACCCGGCCCCGCAATCCAGGCCCTCCCAGCCATCTCGCAACTCCTCTTCTCCCCCTCAGGCGTGCTCCACTTCGTCGCCGTCGGCCGAGTCTTCCAGATCGTCAATGGCATCATCGAACCCATCGCCGGCTCCGGCCGCCCTGGCTTCAACGGAGAATCCGGCCCAGCCACAGAGATCAATCTCGGCAGCATCGTCAACGTTACCTTCACCCGCTCCGGCGACCTGCTGATCATCGACAACTTCAACCGCCTCCGCCAGCTCTTCCCTGACAAAACGCTCCGCACCATCGCCGGCTCCACCCGCGTCGCCGCAGCCGCCGGCCTCACCGGTGACGAAGGCCCCGCCACCGCCGCTGCCCTCTCCAACCCCCGTCAGGTAATTGCCTTTCCCAACGGCAACATCTGGCTGCGCGATCTTGGCGGCCGCCACATCCGCATCATCACACCCAATGGCATCATCGACACCGTTAACACCAACTTCGACACCACCATCAATATCCTTCTCCTCGCCGACGGCACACCCTCCGCAGCCACAGCCAACCGCGTCTTCCCAATCCGTCCCGATGGCAACATCGAAACCGGTGCCGCCCCCTACCCCGCTTTCACCGGCACACCCCGCGCCATCTCCTCCAACGGCGACCTCTACTACGAAGGCACTGCCCGGCCAGAGCAGCGCAACCCGCTCGTCCGAATGGCCAACAGAGTCCCTACAGTGATCGCAGGCGCACCCGTCGCAGCAACAGTAGACGGTCAGGCCCCACCCTTCGCCGCCTTCTACGCCCGCAACAATTCAATCCTCTACAGCGCCAATCTCGGCGGCAAATCAGGCATCCTCGAAGCCCGTCCCGGCCAGGCCCCACGCTTCATCGTCGGCGGCGGCGACGACATCGGCGACGCAGAAGGCAAAACCGCAACCGCCCTCTCCCTCTTCGGCATTCAAACCTTCACCGTCGACAACGAAGGCCGCATCATCATTGCCGACGCCAACCGCCGACGCATTCTCGTCGTTGGTACAGACAACAAAGTCTCAAACCTCAAAACTTCTGATGGCCAGCCAGTCATCTTCGCGCCCCTCGGGGCCTTCTCCACCCTCCAGCGCATCGTCGCAGACGCTGCAGGCAACCTTTACTGGAACGCCGCAGCCTACACGCCTACCGGCGGCGTACTCACCGTCGAACTCGCCGTCTTCACCAAAGCCACCTCCACCATCAGCACCTTGATCGTCCCTGGCCTCAGCGCCCTCACCCGCCTCGAGAACGGCACGGCTGTCGCCCTCGCCGGCAACAGTGCCACCTTCCGTAACGCCACCGTCCTCACCCCTTCGGCCCTGACATCCACTCACAAAAACCTGCGCTTCCTGCCACTCACCTCTCTCAGCGATTCCTACTTCGTAGCCGCTGGCCGCCTCTTCCGCGGGGAGCCAGGCAACATCGAATACCTCGAAACTCTAATCACCCCGGACTTCGTCGTCTCAGGCAACAACCAGGTCTTCGTTCACTTTAACGACGGCGGCTTCTACCGGCTCGAAAACCCCAATGCCTGCCCGTGGCAGCCCCAACCCAAAATCAACGCAGTCACCAACGCCGCCAGCTACGGCTTCCTCAACACTGTCTCACCAAGGTCCCTGCTCACCATCTTCGGCACCGGCCTCGGCCCCGCAGAAGGCCAGGGCCTCATCCTCGACGGCGCTCTGCGCGCCGGTGGCCAGCCCGCCCCATACCCTGCCCTCCTCTTAGGCAACTTCTCGGGCACCATCCCGCAATCCGCCCTCACGGGCACCACCCTTCCCGTGATCTATTCCAATGATTCGCAAGTCAGCGTAGCGGCCCCAGTCACCACCGCAGCAACCCTGCAGCTCTACTTCTCCTGGCAGGGTCTCACCCTAATCCACCCCGTCACCATCCGCAGCCTTACCGCTACCCCGGGCCTCTTCAACGCTTACACCCAACCAGACCCGCAACACCTAACGCTCTACGCCACCGGCCTCGGCGCGCTCGATGGCAACCCCGCCCTTGGCGACTTCCTACCCACCAACATTCTCTACAGAACCACCAACCCCGTCACCGCAACCATCGACGGCATCGATGCGGAAGTTGAATTCACCGGCGGCGCACCCGGCCAGATCGGCGGACTCTATCAGATCAATCTCAAACTCCCCGAAGCCGTCAGCCCCGGCCAGCACAACGTCGTAATCTCCGTCGCTGGCCAAAGGTCATCACCGCTCGCGGTAACGCTTCGTTAGAATTCCAACCGCATCGTTGCCTGCAACTGCCGCGGCCGAATTCCAAACCCGGCGTAGGACGACGCAAGACTCGATATCCCGTCTGCCGCAGGCGTCACCAGCCCCTGCACATTGAACACGTTAAACATGTCCACATTGAAGCGCAGCCGCCGCCGGCCCTGCTCATCAAAGTTGAAGTACTTCATCAATGAAGAATCCATCGTCCAGTTGAACGGCCCCAGCTTCGATTGATTCCGCCACGGATGCAAACCCGTATCGTAGTTCACACGCACCACACCGCCCGTCTGCAGCGGCAAATAAACAACGTTCGTATCGTAATCCGCATTGTTCGGGTCTGTCGGCCTGCCGCCTTTGGGCCAGGGATTGATCGGCTTCTGTGCCGGCTTGTAGTTCTCAGGCAAACCAAACACCCCATTCCGCATGCCAGCAGCATTCCGGCTATTGATGAACCGCTCCGAGATATAACCGTTAAACCAGAGATGCCCCTCAATGCAGCGCTCATCAGCCGCAGTCCGCGCCGAATCAGGAGTCGCACGGCAATCGAGAATCTTCAACTTGTTCCGGTAGACTTCAAACTCCCCCATCTCGCCCCAGTTCCCTGTCGGCATCGAATACCAGCTGCTCACCACTGTGCCAGTACCCCACAACTTCCATCCGCCGACGAGCGTATTGGTCAAACCGCGAGCGTTTCGCAACAGCATCTTGCCCCGGCCAAACGGCAGATCGTAGCTCCAGTTCCAACGAACCCGATGCTTCGGTACACCCGTATCCCGGTCATAAAATAGAAAGCGATTCAGTTCCTTCAAATCAGTCGGGACAGTACCTGGCAGATAAGCGTTCACTGCCGACGATTGATCGTCACGGAACGAATTGCCCGCCAGTCGCAACGAATTGGTCAAAGTATAAAAGAGCTGGAAGCTAAGCCCATTGCGAAGCCGCCGCTCAAGTTCAACAGCCCACGTAGCGGAATTGATAAAGCCACTCCGTTGTAGGATCCGAATATCGGTATAGGCATTCTGATCAAAGGGCCGCCGCAACACACTGGAGAATTCACCCGTAGGCGTTGTGCGCCCCGTCGTCAAATACCAGATATAGTCGTTGGCCTGCGGATTGATATTGAAGAGCTGGTCGGTATTCACTCCGTGCTTGCCCTTATAGGTAAAACGCAACACCGTCGAAAGATCCAACTGCTTCTCCAGCGCAAGATTCCATTCATGAATCCGCAAGCTCGGCTGCTTGCCGTCCATCGCGACTACACCTTGTCCCCGTCCCAAAGCAGTTGGATTATTCAGGTCAATCACATTCGCGCTGTTCTCGCCAACCCGGACATCCGGCACCGTACGCAACAGGAGGTTACCGATCCCGTCCGGGCTTTGCGCCGCATTATTCGGGTTGTAGGTGAAGTTCGCACGAAACGGCGCAAGACTCGAAAACTGCGCAAGCAAGGTACGCATC
>JBIPMY010000308.1:0-7495 GCA_044376335.1 Bryobacter sp. | reverse complement strand
GAAGATGGACATCACCATGGACCTCTTCCGCGGCTCCTCCTTCATCGTCCCCTTCTTCGCCATCTCTCGCACCCGCGCCTTTGAATCCCCCGGCTTCACCAAAGCCGACCTCGTCGCCGGCTACAAGATCTGGGAAGCCGAACGCAAAAAGGTCCGCGCTTACGTCAAGGTTGAGAACTTCCTCAATCAGAACTATTACGAAAACGGCTGGCGCACGCCCGGTGCATGGGCCATCGGCGGGCTGCAGTTCACTTACTAGCAACAATTTCTTGCGATCCTGTATGTATCCATGCAAGGCAATCCCAAAGTCATTACCGCTCTCAACGAGGCACTGCGAGAGGAACTCCTCGCGATCAATCAATATTTCATCCATGCCATGATGTGCGAAGACTGGGGCTACACTCATCTGGCCAGTCACGTCCGCAAAGCCTCCATCGAAGAAATGCGCCACGCTGAATCCCTTATGCAGCGCATCCTTTTCCTCGAAGGCACACCCAATCTCACCCGCCCCATGGAACTCAGCGTTGGTGCCACAGTGAAAGCCCAGTTTGAGAATGATCTCAAGCTCGAGCTGGAATCCGTCGAGAGCTACAATCGCTTCGTTCGCATCGCCAAAGAAGAAGGCGATAACGGCTCACGGGAACTCTTCGAATCTCTCCTCAAGGCTGAAGAAGAACACGTCGATTACCTCGAGGCCCAGCTCGTACAGATCGATCAGATGGGCCTCGAAAACTACCTCGCCTACCAGCTCAAAGACGGCGACTAACCAGACACTCTCCGCACTTATCCATGAGTCAGGAATTCACCTTCGAAGCTACGGTTTGGCTTTATGGAGGAAAATCCGCCTGGCATTTTGTTACCTTGCCCAGGGCGGTCGCAGCCGAGATCATTGGCGGCGTTATGGGATCCAGAAAGCCTTTTGGTTCAGTGAAGGTGCTGGCGATCTTGGGCGGCACGCGCTGGAATACTTCCCTTTTCCGCGACACCAACAAAGATAGCTTTCTCTTGCCGATCAAAGCGGCAGTCCGCCTACGGGAACAAATCCAGGCAGGCATGAGAGTCGAAGTGTCGCTCCTGTTGCACCAGGCAGGTGATTCGCGGAAGTCAGACAATAGCGCCTGACACAAAACGAGATGTCAGTAGCGAGAAACTCCTCAAGCGCGAATGAACGCTCTTGAGGAGTTGGGTCTCGATTCTGGAATGAATTCAACTTCGGGCAGTTACGGAGCCTAGCTTAGAACTCCTCGAAGCTATCATCCATCGGGAAGGGGTCCTTCTTGTCCATCACTCCAACATTAGAACTCTGTCCTGAGCTTGAGCCTGGCTGATACCGATTCGCCGAAGCGGAAGGCTTGCTAAAGCTTGGGCTCTCATGTCGGCTACTGGTTAAAGGCATCTTGCTGGGTGTTGAGGGGGATCCAGCTAGAGGCGCTTTGCGGGCAGGGGCTTTGGCCTGCACCATGTCTTGTCCCACCAGCGCCTGCAGTGAATCTACCGTTCTGCCCACTGTCGATGCGTGCTTGCGGAGTTCCTCGCCCGCAGCAGCGCCTTCTTCAGCATTGGCCGCAATTTGCTGCGTTACCCGCTCCATCTGGCTCACTGCTTTAGCGATTTGTTCGATGCCGCGTTCTTGCTCTTCACTACCCAGACGAACTTCCTGCACAAGACTGCCTACTGCCTTCACCAGGTCATTTACACTGGCGCTCGCTCGCGCCACCTGATCCAGTTTGTTCTTGCCACTGGTAGCGCTCTGAATCGATTCCTCGATCAACTGCGTTGTATCTTTGGCTGCCTGAGCAGATCGCTGCGCCAGATTGCGAACCTCATCGGCCACTACTGCAAAGCCCATTCCCGCTTCACCAGCGCGTGCGGCTTCTACCGCAGCATTCAGCGCCAGAATATTTGTTTGGAAGGCAATCTCGTCAATCACCTTGATAATTTTCGAGATCTTGCTGGATGAAGTACTGATCTCGTTCATACTATTCACCATCTCAGCCAGAGCGTTGTTAGCTTCTTCCACCTTCTGCGCCGCTTCCTGCATCCGTGAGGCAGCTTGTTTCGAGTTATCAGCATTGCTTCGCGTCATCGTATGGATTTCTTCGGTTGAGGCCGAAGTCTCTTCAAGCGAAGCCGCCTGGTCGCTCGCCGATTTTGAAAGGGACATGCTGTAGCTGCCTACCTCAGACGAAGTATTGCTCAATTGCTGAGCACTATTGCTAAGCTCGGCAACCGTTTCCCGCAGCGTCGATGTCAATTTCTTGACCATCAGGAAGACAACAGCCCCCACAGCAAAGGCCACCAGATTCAAGATCAATACAATCCAGAATCCAGCCGAGCTGGTAGAAGCTGCGCTATGCCCCAACTTCTCAATCTGCGCGGTCTGGTATTCGGCAAGCTTTCTTGCGGACTCACTCAAACCAGAAAGTTGTGGCAATAGTTTCTCGTTCAGCAGCGCGATGGCAAGATCCATCTTTTGCTGTTCCATCATCCCGCGCAATTCCTCGTGCATGCGTCGCGAGGTCTCAAAAGTGGCAATCAGATTGTTCACTTCCGCCTCAGCCGGAGTATTCTTCACTCCAGCCGCATATTCGCTAGCCGCACGCTGAAAAAGCTCTTGCGACTTGCTGAACCTCGCTCTCATGGCATCAGCCTGCTGTGTTTGCTGCAGCATCATCGAGAAGGCCAGCCCGCGTTCAGCGGCAACCATTTCGGTTGCCTCCTGACCGATCTTGCTGGCCGAATCCCGCAGCTTGGCCTTTACCGTGATCGCTTCATTCAGTAAGTCCCCTAGACGATAGTTCACCGTCAGCGCTCCACCACCTACGACGAGGGCCAGAGCAATCAGCAGTCCAACACTGCCAATCAGTTTTTTGCTTGCGCTTGTTTGCATTGCTTTCTTTTCAACCTCCCTGTTGTTTCTCGTGCCCACGTGTAATAGAGCCGTTACCGAGTCGCTACTGCTTGAATGTAAAGCGCAGGCTTGCTACAGCCTGTGCCGGCTTACCGTCTTCGCTAAACGGTGTAAACTTCCATTCCTTCATCGCTTTGACTACCGTCGCTGAAAGCATCGGATTACCCGTTACTACCTTCACGTCGGAAACATCGCCGCTTTCAGAAATCTTCACTTCAACTTCAACATCGCCCTGAATCCTCATCTGCTTCGCCATCGGGCTGTACTCGGGATTAGTGCGCTTCACCGCATTCTTGACTGCGTCTGCGTGTGACAGCTTCATTTCGGCTGCCAGCGGCAGAGCCACCAGACAGACTGCCAGCATTTGTTTGTAGATATTCATTGTTCTCCTCTCATCTCTCACCCACTTGGGTCTTTTGTACGTATCGGTCTGATTTGAATTCCTTTGAAAGGAAACCTAAACTGCCGATGATTTTTGGTAGGGCAACGAAACCGCCGCCCCAGGCCGGCCCTGTTTTTTGAGTCCCTCGTCGATTGCAGCAGCCATATGGCTCAGGCTGACAACTTCTTCAACTGCATTGGCCTTCACCGCTTCTCGCGGCATGCCGTAGACAACACAACTTGCTTCGTCCTGTGCAATCGTCCAGCCGCCAGCCTCGCGCACCCGCTTCATCCCCTGCGCCCCATCACTGCCCATTCCTGTCAAAATTACCGCCACACTGTCCGGGCCTGCCACCTGTGCAACCGATCCAAAAAGCACATCCACACTCGGCCGTTGATAACAAACCAGTGGGCCATCTTTTACCGTCACCACATAAGAAGAACCTTGCTTTCTGAGCAAGGTGTGGAAATTGCCAGGGGCAATTAGCACCCTTCCCGCCTTCACACTATCGCCGTCCTCAGCCTCTTTCACTTCCATCGGCAGCGCCTCGTTCAGGCGCTTGGCAAAGGCCCGGCTAAACCCTGCAGGGATGTGTTGCGCCACCACAATCGGCGGGCAGTCTGCTCCAAAACCCTGGAGCACCGCTTCCACTGCCTGCGTGCCACCAGTAGAGGATCCAATCGCCACCACATGACGGCACCAGCCAATCGAGGCAGCCCTCGGCGCCGGGCTCGCCAGCCCTGCTTTACGCCCTGCCACCGCGTCTCGCCCTACCTTCGCGGCAGCCGCCAACCGTACTTTATCCGCCAACTGGGCACTCAGCTCCCCTACCGAGTAAGGGCCGTGCGGTTTACCTAAAACATCTACCGCGCCAAGACGCAGCGCCTCCACCGAGGCCGAACATCCAGCCTGGCCAAGTGAACTGATGATGATCACAGGCATCGGCTGGTAGTGCATCACTCGCTTCAGGAAGGTCAAGCCATTCATCCGCGGCATCTCGATGTCCAGCGTCAAGACATCCGGACGTAGCTCGAGAATTTTGTCCCTTGCCACAAAGGGATCCGGTGCCGTTCCCACGACTTCAATGTCCGGCTGCCCGGACAATGCCTCACTCAGCAATCTCCTCACCACAGCCGAATCATCCACGATCAGGACGCGAATGGGGCAACCGGTCTGATTTGCTGGCAGTGACATTTATTGTGCGTCCACCTTGCCAGAGGAGTCTCGCGCAGAGGATTCTTTCAGCGAAAAAGCAAGACGCAGGAGTCCGTCCTCAAGCGTCAACTCCTTGACTATTTCTCCTGATACCTGCTCGCCAGCCATAAGCTGCTGCGGCGTGTCGAGACAAAAAATCGAGTTCTTGTCCAGATGACTCAACATCGCCCCACACACCATGTTCGTCAGTTCTACCATCACGGATTGGCTGTCCTCTTCCGGCCCTCCTTCGCCAACACCTCCAAAGAAGTTCGCAGCCAAACCCTCAGCCGCAGCCCGGTCCAGGGACAGGGCGAGGCGTCCGGCACAGGCCCCATGAAAGTCGAGTGAAGCCCCGATACGCTCTGCATCAGGGTCCCCCGAAGAGTCTCCTGCCTCGCCTTCACACAAATCCACCGAGGTAAAGAACATCGTCTCAAGAACATCTGTAGCCGCAATCCCAAGCTGCTGGCTCAACAATTCCCGATCAAAAACTAAACTCATCATCGCCTCCATCCATTCCCACTCCAGCCCCAACCATCGCTCCCTCCGGAGTTACCCCCAGGACGTTTTCGATTTCCTCTCGTAATCGCTCAGGAGCAAATGGCTTGGTCACATAGCCTTGGGCACCCAATTGGGCAAGCCTTTCTATGCGTGCTTCGGTAGCATCGGTCGAAATGACGATGACAGGAATTGCCAGCAGATGCTCCTGCTTGCGCATCTCTGCAACCAGTTGCTCCCCGTCCATCTTCGGCATATTGATGTCCGTCAGAACGACGTCTACCCATTCATGCTCCAGTTGCTCTAGAGCTTCTTCGCCGTTTCCGGCTTCCAGATAACGCCCCACACTAAAGCCCGATACTTCGATCACCCTGCGGATAAAGCGGCGCATCGCGGGAGAATCGTCGACAATCATTACGTCGAATGCCATTAGAGTCGTTTCCTTTCCTGGGCGGAACTGCCTCTGCCCGTCGCACTTTGATTTGCGGATTGAACCTTATTTGCTTTCATTGGATTAGGCGCAGCGCTGTAGCCCCAACTCGCGCGCTTCCTCCCCGGCTTCCTGCAGCAGCAGTTTTCCAGATCCAACCTCTAGCCGCAGAGTTCTTGAAATGTTCTTCCCCACCTCTTCGGCGTGGATCATCACTCCGGCCTTCCAAAAGATCTTTTTCATCGCCAGATAATTACGCTTGCCAATGTTGAAAACCCCATCGCCATCGAGCACCTGCGCACCACCAGCCACCCTTACCAACAATCTTTTTTTGTCGGCACCTAACTGATAAGCACTCTTGAACAGCAGCGGTATACCCGTATCTGCGTAAAGTGCGGGATGATCTTTGGCCTTTACCGGATCGGTCTGAGATTCCGGCAACATGAAATGCAATAACCCTCCGACACGGCTCACCGGGTCCCAGATTGTGATGCCAATGCAGGAACCAAGGCCATAGGTCACCAGGATTTCTTCCTGCTTGGCGCTCACCTTCATGTCCCCAACTCCAACCGCTAGCATTGGGTCTTCCTTCGACCACTCAGAATGTTCATGCCCTACGTTCCTCCAGTTGTCCAGCCTTCTTGTAAATAGCTACCTGTACATGCTCAAGGGTGTGTGAAATCCCGTTCAAACTTTCTGAATGCCCGACAAACAGGTATCCTCCGGGCTCGAGTTTCGCAGTCATTGCCGCGACAACCCGCTCCTGCGTGGGCCGGTCAAAGTAAATCATGATGTTGCGCAGAAATATCAGGGGGAATGGCCCTTCTGCCGGCAGCGGCTCCATCAGATTGATCCGCTCAAACTGAATCATCTTGCGAATCTCGGGGCGAAAGCGGAACTTCCCTTCCTGCGCCCCGGTGCCCCGCAACAAATAGCGACTTCGCCACTTTTGATCGAGGCTCCGAAATCGCTCTTCCGGATAGACCCCCGCTTCAGCGCTGCGCAATACTTTGGTAGAAATGTCGCTGGCTCGAATCTTGGCCTGGCGAAGTGCACTCTCTCCCAGCGTTTCAATCAAAGTAACGGCAATGGAATAGGGCTCTTCACCACTCGAACTCGCCGCCGTCCAGATCGTGAACTGATTGCGCCAACGTAGATGCGGCAGAATCTGGTTCCGCAAGAAATCGAAGTGCGCAGGTTCTCTGAAAAAACTGGTGAAATTGGTGGTCAGCGCATCGATCAGGTCAACCTGGAGATCCCCACTTTTGTCCCTCGACACGGCTTCAAAATAATCGTCGGCCGATTCATAGCCAAGAGCCCGGGCCCGCTTCCATACTCGTGCCGCAACCATCTCCTGTTTGCCATCCTGCAGTTCAATGCCCGCCGTCCGGTAGGCATAGTCCCGCACTGCGTCAAAGAGCTTGGGGCTCAGTCGAGTTGTCTGGTACTGGCTGGGAGACTCTTTTAGCATGCCGTCAGCAGGCTTTCTTTTATGATTTCTGCTCTTGAGCTCCGCTCGACATAGATCGCCTCAAGATCAAGGATCAACCCAACACGTCCGTCGCCGAGAATGGCTCCGCCAGCAATCCCCGGGGTGTTCTTGATACTTGCTCCCAGGCTCTTGATCACTACTTCCTGCTTGCCAATAAACTCATCCACCATCAACACAAAACGGCGTCCTTCGGTTTCGGCAACGATCAGCAGTGTCTGCAAGACATCTTCGTTCTTCGGCCTGACTCCAAGGGATCTGTGCAACCGGATCAGCGGCAGCAACTGGTTGCGAACCATCACCATCTCGCCGCGTCCCTGAACGGTCGAAACCTGATTCTCGGTGGGCCGAAACATCTCATGCACCGAATAAATCGGCAGGATGTAGCGCTCTCTCCCCACACCAACCACCAGGCCGTCGACAATAGCCAGCGTCAGCGGCAGCTTGAGGTAAAAGGTCGTACCCAGGCCGGGTGTGGACTGAATTTCGATCTTCCCTCGCAACTTCTGAATTTGCTTTTTGACAACATCCATCCCCACGCCGCGTCCTGATATGTCAGTTACTTTTTCGGCCGTCGAGAAACCCGGC
>JBIPMY010000307.1:0-7507 GCA_044376335.1 Bryobacter sp. | reverse complement strand
GACCTGATTTCCACCAGGGAAAAACTCGTAGCGCACGTCGAAGTTGTCGATCAGCGCACGAACCAGATTTGGATTACCAACCGTCGAGTAACCACCAACGATGTTCGTAAATTCAAAAGGCGACAATTCACGGAAGTCCGGACGGTTTACCGTGCGCGAATATCCACCGCGAATATTTTGCCGCTTGCCTAAAGCATAGATCAGGTTAAAGCCCGGCAATGCGTCGCGATTATTGAGGGTAGCCGTGCTCGGGCGGGCATTGGGAATCAAAGGGTCCAGCGTGATGACGTCGATGTTTGCATCTTCCATGCGCACACCAGCCACCAGTCGCCACTTGGCCCCAATGTTGAGGTCCACCATCACAAACGAGCCCAGCACATCCATCGCAGCTTCATACTTGTCCGTGCCACGCGTCACTTCACGAATGGCAAATCCATCGGGACGAATATTCGCTGTCCTCAAAATCTGATTGGTGGGGAGCGTGAAATCGAGAGTGGTCAGACGAACCGGCTGAAAGCGGAAACGGCGGCTGTCAAAATCACGACGACGGAAAGTGCCACGGAAGCCAGCCTTCAGCAGCCCACTGAAATTCCCTTTGAAGAAAGGAATCCCCCAATCAGCCTGCGGTTCGAAGATATTGTCGTTGAGTTTGTTGAAGAATCGGAAGCCCGAGTCACCAAGATTCAAGAAGTTGAATGGGTCTGTCGTGCCGGTCTCTCGGCCACGAATTACCTGACGAAGATCAGGCTCATCGCGCTTGGAATTGGAGTAGGTGAACTGCCAATGGAAGATGCTGTTCTTCAGCTTGGCAAAGGCATGTTCGCCCTCGAGGCTGGTAGAGAGCAACGCGCGCTCCACATAGCGGAAACGCGTATCCAGCACATCATTGCCAATACCGCCGTTCAAGCCAGTAAACTGCCGAACCTCTTTATCGCTATCGCGGGTAAGGGTGTTGCGAAATAGAATCTTGGAGGAAGGCGTCAAGCGGTAGGCCAGGTTCAACACCCCGGCCATGCGAGCAGACTCATTGTCTACATTGAAGTCGTCATACTGCGAAAAGATTGCGGCCTTCCCACCACCGGAGTTCACCAGAAAACGCTGCAGTTGGGGCGTACGCGAAGGAGTGTTGGCAAACGTGAACGCACCAACCACTCCAAGCTTTCCGTAAGTGTTGCCGGCAACCAGCGAATAGCTTTGCTGCGGACGGGCTGAAGACTGCTGCTCCGGCTCATAATCAACCGGGAACGACTGCCCAAAGCTTTGGAATTGCTGATCGGAGAACTGTCCTACAAAGAGACGTTTGTCTGTTGGGATGATCGAAGGTAGCGCCCTGGAAGCCTTACCAAAACCAAAGAAGTCGCCGGATCCCCCTTTGAAAGTATTGAACTTGCTGAAAGTCGTTTGCGTGTTGAACCCGTAATTCACAGAAACCTGCAGCACCTTCTGAGTCGGGAATTCCACCGTATTCATTTGCACAAGGCCACCGGAGAACTCACCAGGCAGGTCTGCGGAATACGTCTTCAATACCTTGATGTTGTCGATCAGGTTTGCAGGAAAAAGATCGAGCGGCACCACGCGTCGCTCAGGCTCCGTAGTCGGGATAATCGCGTTGTTCAACATCGTGGCGGAGTAACGTTCGCCAAGACCGCGAACAAACACGAAGCCGTTATCGACAATCGAAATACCCGTTACTTTTTCAAGAGCACCTGCCGCATCAGACGCAGTTGAGTTCTTGATGTCATCTTTCGAGATGGCGTCAGAAACGGTGGCCGCTAGCTTGCGTTCTGACAAGATCGACTCCGCGTTGGATTCGATCGAACCGATCTTCTCGTTCACCTCAACAGTGGTAACCGCCCCAAGCTGTTGCATTACGGTAGACGCATCTACAGTCTCACCAGCCTTTACTTCTACATCGGCGATCGTAGTCTCATTGTGGTTAGGGCCGGTATAACGAATCTTGTACTTCCCGGCCGTCAAGCTCAGCGTGTATTTTCCGTCGGGATCAGTGACAACCCGGGAATCTGCAATTCCATCGATGACTACCTGGATGTTTGGAATAGGGCGGCCATTGACAGCATCGAAGACAGTACCTGAGACCGTACCCTTGGTACCAGCAGCTGGCTGTTGCGCAAAACTATAGGACGCAAGCAAAAGAATTGCGACCTGAATAAAGAACTTGTTCATTGGATTCCGTGCGTTGATATGAGTTTTTTTGAAAATCTATTGGACCCAGATGGAGACTGAGTTAGAGGCGATTCCGCCAACAGTAATGAATACTGGCACCTGGCCGGTGACAAAGGCTTGATCAGGCACCGTCACATTCACCTGGCAGATGCCAGGGAACTGAGGATGCGCACCGGAGAACTGCACAACCGCCGGCAGATTCGCGACAAAGGCTTCCGTTTTTGCTACAGCCGGAGACAATGCCGTCGGGGCAAGTCCATCCGTTGTCGCAGGACCAGTCCGCCCGCAACCCGTTGCATAGATCTGAATGATTTCTCCACGTCTTGCACGGCTGCTTTGGTTGTTGATCCCAAAATCCTGGTTCTGTACGATGCCTTGCGAAGTTGGCGTAGTGTCGCTCGAGGCCATAGCGGGGAAAACTTCCCAAATGTTCACCGATCCACGGGCGATCACAGTTGTGCCATTCAAAACTTCAACTGTCTGTGCGCCGCTTTCAGTTGCGTTCGGTACAACAAAATTGATCTGGCCCGAAGAGACAAAGTAAAGAGGAGCCGTCCGGTTGTTGATGCGTATGCTGATGCCTGCCAGTGTGGTTGGCAGTGGTGAAGGAGTGGAAGTGACTGTTGTAGCTACAGTCCCGAAGCTTCCGTAGGCGCTCGCAATCGAGCCAGGGGCAATAGGTGCCGTTGCATTAAATCCGGAGTAATTGATAACGGCAACTTGCGAAACTTGAGCAAGTACTGTGATGGCAGTCGAGGCCACCAGTAGGGCGGTTCGGATGATGGGGTTCATGAGGGCTCCTGGGGAGTACAAACGCTTCTCAGGTTAGCCACTGCTCATTTCGTTGCCATGAATAAAACGTGACGATTTCGTTACGACTCGGGAATTTGGTTACAACTTCGCTTCAGCACGCAAAACTGTAACCGATTCGTCACGCTTCACTGGAAACCAATGCTGGGTCCGATTACAAAACGCACAAATGCTCAGCATTACTGGAACTTCGATAAGCACGCCTACAACTGTCGCCAGTGCAGCACCGGATTCAGGACCGAAAAGTGCGATCGCCGTCGCAACGGCCAGTTCAAAGAAATTGCTCGCGCCAATCAACGCGCCCGGAGCCGCAATTGCGTATTCCACTTTAAAAGCCCGCATCAGTCCATAGGTCAGCGAAGAGTTGAAATAAACCTGAACCAGGATCGGCACCGCAATCAGCATCACATGCCCAAACTTGCTGGTGATGTTGTTGGCCTGAAAACCAAAGATCATCACAAGCGTTGCGAGCAATGCCAACATGCTCACAGGTGAGAAACGCGGCAGGAAGTCTTTCTCAAACCAGACGGCACCACGCCTCGCAACCAACCAGCTTCGCACCCCTACGCCAGCCATGAGAGGCACAACAATGAACACCACTACGGAATAAAACAACACTTGAAAAGGCACCTCCAGTGAAGATGCCCCACTCACCAGATACCTCACGATCGGTGCAAACAACACCAGCATGATGAGATCATTCACCGACACTTGAACAAGCGTATAAGCGGGATCTCCCTTGGTGAGATAGCTCCAGACGAAGACCATGGCCGTGCAGGGAGCCGCAGCAAGAATGATGCAGCCAGCGATATATTGCGAAGCTTCGTCTGCCGATATCCATCCTGCAAAAACATGACGAAAGAAGACCCACGCAATAAGGGCCATCGAAAAAGGCTTCACCACCCAGTTAACGAAAAGTGTAATGAGAAGGCCATTAGGACGTTCGCCCACTTTACGTACGGAACCAAAATCCACTTTCATCATCATCGGAATGATCATCAGCCAGATCAGAATTGCGATCGGTATGTTGATCTGGCTGCCCGAGCCAAATTCAAGCGCGCGCAGGGAATCCATCAACGAGGGGGCGAGCTTGCCAATTGCGATTCCGGCAACCATGCACAGCCCCACCCACAGGCTCAGGTAGCGTTCAAACAGGTTCACGAGACTATTTAGTACCTTTCGCGAGTTCCAGAAGAGCCAATGCCCCCACCGGTTCCTGGGCCTGCCAGGCAACTACGGCCATCCGCTTTGCGTGATACTGGCGCACTTCCTCAATGTAAATCTGTTCGCGTTCCGCACGGGCCTTCAAAACCGGATCACTCGAATGAGCCAATAGAAGACTCTGATTCATCACCCAGCCATAGGGTTCAATCCCGGCTCTGCGAAGATCCTCCTGAAGACGCGCCGCCTCGTGTACGGGAGTCGCCTCCGGCAAGGCCACCAGCAGGATCCGCGTGAAGTCGGGGTTGCGTAGACGGGGTAGCAACTGCACCACCGCGTCGGACACATCGCTGGACTTCCTCGATATTTCGCGATGGTAAGCCTCGGCAGCATCCAGCAGCAACAAAGTGTGGCCGGTGGGCGCAGTATCCAGAATCACAAAGCCACCTTCTCCACGGGCAACCTCATCCGCAAAGGCACGAAAAACTGCGATCTCCTCAGTACACGGTGAGCGCAAATCCTCTTCAAGCAAAGCCATGCCCTTTGCATCCAGGCTGGAAGCAGACTGCCGCATTACCTCTTGCGAATACTTACGTGTTTCTTCCTTGGGATTGATCCGGCTCAGCGTCAGTCCGGCCACTGTATCGTGTACAGCCGCTGCGATATGAGCCGCCGGATCAGTAGTACTCAGATGCACGCGATGCCCACGATGCGCAAGCGTTACAGCAATGGCCGCAGCGATAGTCGTTTTGCCAACTCCGCCTTTCCCCATCGTCAGAATCACTCCATGGCCTGAACTTTCAATAGCGTCGATCAACGATGCAAGCGAAGCAAGGGTAGACAAGTCGATGGCAGTACTTGGCGCTGCCGCTGCCTCACCCTGTTGACCATTAGAAATTCGCCTGAGATTGGCAGCACCAATTGGAGCGAAAGCAAAGGTTGGCACCTCGAGTCGAGGAAGCGTCTGAAGCCCTGCCGGAATCTGGGCCAAAGCGCTAAAACCTCGCTTTTCCAGCGCCGATGCAATCGCATCATCGTCCGTAGTGGCTCGAAAGACGGCGTTGAGTGCAAGCGTGATATTGACGATACCGGCCTCGCTCAATTCAGCTCGCGTCCGCTCGGCTTCGGTCAAAGCTGCAGTATCAGGCCGGCTCACCAGAATCACCGTGGTGACATCAGGGTTCAACAGATTCGCGACGCTGGTAGCATAGAGCGCCTGTTGCGCCTGCAAGCCAGCTAGCGGCCCAAGACAGGATGTACCGCTCGAATTGGTTGCAATGAATTGAGTCCATGCCGCAGGCAGCTTCAATAGCCGCAAGGTATGGCCCGTCGGCGCCGTATCAAAAATCACATGATCAAATCGTGCGGAAGCCCTTGGGTCAGCCAGCAACTTTGTGAACTCATCAAAGGCAGCAATTTCAACCGTACAGGCACCTGACAATTGCTCTTCCATACTCGCAAGAGCAGCAGGCGGCAATACACCTCGATAGGGGCCAACGATACGCTCCCGGTAAGCATGGGCAGCCGCTTCCGGGTCGATGTTCATTGCCTCAAGATTCGTCACTCCCTGCACGGGTACTGCCTGATCCGCGTTGCCCAGATTCGTTTCCAGAACCTCGTCCAGATTGGAAGCCGGGTCGGTACTTACCAGCAGCACTCGCTTGCCCCGATCGGCAAGGGCGACCGCTGTCGCACAGGCAAGCGTCGTCTTGCCAACTCCCCCTTTGCCCGTAAACAAAAGCACCCGCGTCGGATGGTCAACAGGCAAACCGGAACTGTCCACTAGCAACATCCTGTGTTGCTGATTACCGGCAGTTCGAGCGCAGGCAGCCCGGTGCTGATCCCCGCCCAACGAGCCAGCGTATAGCGCACCGGATACTTACCCTTACTCACCACCTGGCCATTCACCAGAATCATCGGCAGGCAATCCGTACCCTCTAAAGTCAGGGCAGCCTTTACGCTTTCATTCTCGGCAAAGGCAGCTGGCTCCTGCGACAGATTGTGGCGCCTCACTTCAATTCCCTGAGAACTCAGCCATTCAAGGTCAGCAGCAAAGCGAGGGAGAAACGGATCTGGTGCCGGGCCACAAACCCCAGTCGAGCAACACATCGCCGGGTCAAAAACATCCATGATCGTTTTCTCTGGCGCGGCGGCACCACCGGGCTTTTGCGCACGAACAAACATACTCGCAAACTTGCCATCAATAGCCGCACCAAAAGATTCGATATCCAATCCGCTGCTGCGCAGAAACGCCTTTGCATCTTCAATCTGGTAGACACGAGTTGGCTCAAGATCAATCTGCTCAAAGCCAGCCGCTGCCAGCTTCGTTTTGTACTCCTGCTCTTCCATAGCGCCGGCCACACAACCAATCCAAAGCTCAACATTCTTCCTTACTTCATCCGGCATCTCACCACGAACAACAACGTCAGAGACAGCAAAACGGCCACCCGGCTTCAACACACGAAATGCTTCCTGCAGCACCTTCGTTTTGTCGGCAGAAAGATTGATCACGCAGTTCGAAATAATCACATCGACTGAATTGTCGGGCAGTGGAATGTGTTCAATCTCACCCTTCAAAAACTCCACATTTTCAAATCCAGACTTGCGTTGATTCTCCCGGGCCAGCGCAAGCATCTCGTCTGTCATGTCAAGGCCAAAGGCCTTACCCGTAGGCCCGACGCGCTTGGCCGAAAGCAGTACATCGATACCGCCGCCAGAGCCAAGATCCAGCACCACCTCACCCGGCTTGAGCTCAGCCAGCGCCGTAGGATTGCCACAACCCAGCGAAGCCAAAACAGCATCTTCAGGAATCGAACCCGCCTGCTGCATGTCATACAAATTCGAGGTGATCGGGTCTGCACAACCATCATCGGCCGTAAAGCTGCAGCAGGCCGCTCCCTGCCCTGACGATACCCGCAGCGCAGCCTGTCCGTACTTTTCCTTGACGTTTTCTCTGATGTTTTGTGCAGTACTCATATTTCGATACTACTCGAATTAAGGATTTCGTCAAGGCCTATTTCGATTTTTCTCGAAACATCGTATTATAGGAACAACCGTGAAGATCGCTGATGAAACGCCAAGAATGGCAGATATGTTTGGAGCGCTGGGCAACGAGGCACGCCTGCGCATCGTCCGCCTGCTGCTGAGCGCTCATCCCGAAGGCATGATCGTGGGCGACATACAGGCGGAGTTGAACATTACGGGCTCAACCCTCTCCCATCATCTGGAGAAACTGAAGAACGAAGAGTTGCTCACGGTCGAGCGTCAGGGCACCTTTCTTTGGTACCGTGCCAACACCGAAGTCTTGCAAGAGCTTCTGGGATTTCTCTATGCCGAATGCTGTACACGGAAC
>JBIPMY010000306.1:0-7526 GCA_044376335.1 Bryobacter sp. | reverse complement strand
GTGAGGCGGAAGTCGCGGCCCATATGACGATAGGTGAGGCGGAGATGATCGAGGCCCATCAGGTGGAGGATGGTTGCCTGCAAGTCGTGAACGTCGATTGCGTCTTCGACGATGTTGAGGCCGAGATCGTCGGTTTTGCCGATTACCTGACCAGGCTTGACGCCGCCGCCAGCCATCCAGATGGAATAGCCGTTGGGGTGATGGTCTCGCCCGGCGTTGTCGGCTTCGTCGGGACGGCGGATTTCTGACATCGGAGTACGGCCGAATTCCCCGCCCCAGACGACGAGGGTTTCGTCGAGCAGGCCGCGTTGCTTCAGGTCCTTCAAGAGTGCGGCGGTGGGCTTGTCTGTTTGTTTGCACATCTTGGGCAAACCGGCATTGATGGCAGAGTGGTGATCCCAACCGGAGTGGGCCGAGAGTACGAAACGAACGCCACGTTCGATCAGACGACGGGCCAGCAGCATGTTGGTTCCGTACTGGCGGGACTCTTTGTCATTGATGCCGTACATCTCGATCGTCTCGGGACTTTCTTTGCTGAGATCGACGAGCTCCGGGCCTGCGGATTGCATGCGGTAGGCCAGCTCGTAGGAGTGGATGCGCGAGGCGATTTCTGCGTCGCCGGTGCGCTCGAGATGTTCGGTGTTGAGGTCTTTGAGGGCGTCAAGGCGGGCACGCTGCGATTCGGCCGAGAGGCCCTGCGGGTTGGACAAGTAGAGGATCGGGTCGCCTGAGGACCGCAGTGTGGTGCCCTGGTAGAGGGAGGGGAGGAAGCCGTTGGTCCAGAGTTCGGAACCGGCGCTGGAGCCGGGGCCGGATTGCAGTGCGACGAAGGCCGGGAGGTTCTTCGATTCCGAGCCCAAGCCGTAGGTGGCCCAGGCGCCCATCGAGGGGCGGCCGCCGATCATGTGGCCGGAGAAGAGCAGCAACTGACCGGGATGGTGATTGAAGGCCTCTGAGTGCATGGAGCGAATGAGGCAGATGTCGTCGGCGTGTTGTGAGGTGTAGGGCAGCAGGTCGCTGAGTTCCATTCCGCATTGGCCGTATGGGGCAAATTTACGGGGTGAGGCGAGGATCTTTGCCGTGGGCTTAATGAAGGCGAGCTTCATGTCCTTGGTCATCGAAGGAGGCAGGGATTGCCCGTGCCACTTGGTGAGTTCCGGCTTTTGATCGAAGAGATCCATCTGCGAAGGCGCACCTTCCTGGAATAGGAAGATGACGTTCTTGGCCTTGGCTTTGTAGTGTGGGGCCTTGGGGGCTAGAGGGTCTGCTACGGGTGCGGCAGACATCAAGTCTGACAAGGCGAGAGTGCCGATGCCAGCCAGCGAGCGGCGCAGAAAATCTCTGCGCAGGTGAGTCTCAATTAGTTGGTTTTGGTTCATCGGGTTACTCTCTTGTGATGAACTCATCGAGGTTCATCAATACACTTGACATCGTTGTCCAGACCGCCATTTCAAGGCGTGTTGTGCCGTCTGGGGCATGCGGGGCGAGGGATTCGATCGACTTCGGATCATCGGCAAGCAGGGCCTGTTGTTTGTCGAAATAGGCACGCAGGCGTTTGCGCTCAGCATCGCTTGGTTTGCGGGCTAGCGCCTCAAGATAGCCCGAGTCGAGACGGGCGTTGAAGTCGCTTGTTTGCGCCGTGAGGATGCGCACGGCGAGAGCTTGCGCCATCTCGAGGAAGGCAGGATCGTTGAGCAGGTTGAGTGCTTGCAGGGGCGTGTTGGAACGGTCTCGACGGCAGGCGGCGACGGTGGCCTTGGGGGCGTCGAAGTTGACGAGCAGCGGGTAGGGTGTTGTGCGGAGGAACTGGATGTAGAGGCCACGGCGGTAACGGTCGGCACCTTTGGCTTCCTGCCAGGCGGAGTTCCAGCCGCGAGAGCCGTAGCCGGCTTCCATGACTCCGGTGGGGATGGGAGGTTGTACGCTGGGGCCTCCGACTTGGCGGGTGAGCAGACCGCTTACCTGGAGGGCAGAATCGCGGATCGATTCGCCGGAGAGACGAAGGCGGGTCTGGCGTGCGAGCAGGGTGTTGTTGGGGTCACGATCCATCAGCTCTGGCCGGGCTTGTGAAGACTGCCGGTAGGTTGCCGAGGTGACGATCTTGCGGAGGAGTTGCTTGCGGCTCCAACCGTTGTCCATGAATTCGCTGGCCATCCAGTCGAGGAGTTCGGGATGGCTTGGTGGATCGCTGCGAACGCCGAAGTCATCGCTGTTGCGCACGAGGCCGGCGCCGAAGAGTTCCTGCCAGATGCGGTTGACGGCAACGCGGGCGGTAAGGGGGTTTTCTTTAGAGACGAGCCAATTGGCGAGGTCCAAGCGGGTGGCCGGGCCGTTGGTTTTCATGGGGGGCAGCACGGAGAGAGTTGCGGGCTCAACCTGGATTCCGTTGGAGCGGTAGTCGCCGCGGACGCGGAGGTAGGTGGGCTGCTTGACCGGGTTTTCTGAGAGGGTCATGGCCTGGCTCAACTGCGGGTACTCGCGCTTGAGCTCGCGGAGTTTCTTGGTGAGCTCGTCGAGCTTGAGCTCTTTCCACTTCTTGTTGCCAACGGCGAAGTGGTAGTTGGCAACGAAGTGGTTGGTGAGGATTTCGCGCTCGCGGGCTGTGCGCTTGTCTGGTGCGATTTGAACGATCTTGCCACCGTCGCCATCTTCGGTGAGTTTGTTGACGCAATCCCAGGCGAGGTCCCAATCGGTGCGTTCGCCGAGGTGGGCGATTGTGTAGAGGATGTTCTTTTCCCAATCGGCCTGCAGGGCAGCGACGTTGTACTGGGCGAGCAGGGCCTCACGCTTCTTCTGATACTCGGCTTGAGTGCGGATCCAGGGGCCAATTTCGCCAGGCAGTGGGGCGTCGATGTTGACTTCTTCGGAGTTGTCGAAGAAAGCAAACATGGTGTAGAAATCCTTCTGCGAGATGGGGTCGTACTTATGGTCGTGACACTGTGCGCAGGCGACGGTGAGGCCGAGCCAGACGGAGGAGACGGTGCTGCTGCGGTCGGCGGTGCCTTCAAAGCGGAATTGCTTGTCGTCGATGCCGCCTTCGCGGTTGGTGAGGGTGTTGCGATGGAAGCCGGTGGCTACTTTGTTTTCTGCGGTTGCCTGGGGTAGGAGGTCGCCAGCGATTTGTTCGATGGTGAAGCGATCGAAGGGTAGGTCTTTGTTGATGGCGTCGATTACCCAATTGCGCCAACGCCAGGCCCACGGGCGGATCCAGTCTTTTTCGTAGCCGTCAGAGTCGGCATAGCGGGCTTGATCGAGCCAGTGTCGGGCCCATTTTTCGCCGTAATGCGGAGAAGCGAGGAGGCGCTCTACCTGGCGCTCGTAGGCGTCTGGCTTTGTGTCGGCGAGGAAGATATTTGTTTCTTCAGCGGTGGGCGGGAGGCCGGTGAGATCGAGACTGAGCCGGCGCAGCAGGATGCGCTTTTCGGATTCAGGGGAGGCTGTGATTTTTTCCTTTTCGAGCCGTGCGAGGACAAACTTGTCGATCTCATTACGACCGGCACTGAGGGCTGGGACTGCGGGACGCTGGATCGTCTGGAAGGCCCAGTGCTTGCTCTCTACGCGCTTGCTTGTTGTTGTTTTGAGGCCGGAGGGGAAGACGGCACCAGCGTCGATCCAGGCTTTGATTGTGGCGATATCCTGCGGCTTCAATTGCTTGCCACCGGGAGGCATGGTGGGGAAGCCTTTTTCGGCGTTTATGCGCTTGAGAAGAATGCTTGCGGCACTGTCGCCGGGGATGATGGCGGGCCCGCTGTAGCCACCCTTCAGGGCGGATGTTGCGTCGTCGAGGCGGAGTCCGCTTTGCTGCATGGAGGGCCCGTGGCAGCCATAACAATTGCGGCGCAGGATGGGCTGGACGTCACGGAGGTAGTCGACCTGGCCCCAGGCACTGGTTGCCAAAAGCGAGGCTGAGAAAATTACCCGAGTGCAGAATTGGTTGAGCATCAATCGATCCATGAAGTCTTAATCATAATTGAATTTTTGCGGCGAAGATATGGGGGCGGATGCGAGGCGCGAAAAACCGTTCACAGAAATTCTCAATATTTTTCAAATAATTTTATCTGCCTTATTTTCAATCGCTTGCAGGATATAAAACGGGGCCTGGCCGGGAGGTGCGTGGTTCGATTTTGAGACCTCGCTTGGTAATTTCAGGTCGTGATGAATCTCGATCAGTTCAAACATTCTGTAGCGCTTGACGCGCTGTCATTGACCTCGGTGCTCACGCCGCTGTTGCACCAGTACCGGACTGGCCTCGATCAGGCAGTTCTGGCCAACCGAGTCCGGGTAGAGATGTCGGTGGTGCATCATGGCAATGCCGAAGATGCCTGGATGGCTGTACCGGCTGATGGCGAAGCTGGATTTATGAAGGGCGCTGTGCGGGTTTCTCTGCAATTGCAGAAGACTCTGCGGTGCTGGCTTCAGATGCAGTGGTTTGCTGATGCTGAGAATCTTACGGACACAGCGAAGACGACGCAGTTGCTGGCCTACCTCGCCTGCAAGCTGTACACGCCGAGAGCGAAAGACGCTTATGCGTATGATCTGCTGGACGACTGGTCTTCGGCGGCGCTTGAGCGGAACATCAAGTCGGATATGCCGGATGCGCTGGCGCGGGTTGCGAATCTTTTGCGGATTAGCGGCAAGCACGATCTGGCCGACTATTACGATCCCTCGCATGCCTCCTGGTTTGTGAGCGAGATTGAACGAAACGGCAAGATGTTCCGGGAGATTCTGGCTCGGGAATCGAGAATCGTACATGCCTGGGTGCCGCTGATTGGGGCCCGGGTGAAAGAGAAACAGCTTGAGAATGCCCGTCGTGAGACGCGGATCGCTTTGAATGAAATTTTCCGCCGCGGCGAAGATCTTGGATATCTCGCTCCGTTGTTTGAGATCGAAGTCGTGGCAGCACTGGAACTTTATATCGGACGGCCCATCGGCCGTTCTCTCAGCTTGGCCGGGAACCCGGAACGCGCGCCGGAGTCGGTCGCCCTCCTTTGTGGACGCGACAACTCCAATGTGATTCCCTTCCCGGTCATGACCAGGCTAGAACAAAGGAAACCGAGACGTATCGTCCCCTTTTCCTTGATCGATGCCGAAGAAGCCGCCTGAAACGCACTACGGTTTGGTGCGTCCCGCCAAGGTTTATGCAGGATGGTGGATCCTTGCATGACAAAATCTGGCGCGATCAGGCGGCTTCTTTCTTTTAAGCTTGGCGGAATCGGAAGTGTCCGGATTTGGCGGTCTGGACACACTTTTCTCCTATTCGATTCCGCCGTCCCCGGGGGCCGGCACGGTCTATCTGAGTTGCACGGGGGTGCACACAGAATGACAAGACCTGCCGCACCCCGGCTTTATTTCTATTTCCAGAACAAAAAAATCCCGCCGGGGGAGTGAGGGCCCACCGGCGGGTGTTGAGGGTAAGAGCAGGAAGGATCAACCGCCTGATCTCAAAAAAAGATTAAGTTACTGGTTGCCGCCGCGGCCGCCACGGCCACCGCCACCACCGGAACCGCCGGCAGGAGCAGCACCACCGCCACGAGCGCCACCGCCGCCTCCACCACCCGAGGGAGCTGCGCCGCCACCACGATAACCACCGCCGCCTGAGGGCGCGCTCATCTGAGGAGCAGAACCGCCGCCTCTGGAGCCGCCGCCAAATCCGCCGAAGCTACCACGTCCGCTATCGGGCATGCTGCGCGGCGAAGATTGCTGCATGCGGGGCGAGCCATTATCAGAGGATCCGCCGCCGCGGATTCCACCAAAGGAACCCCAGCCAGAGCCGGAACCGGAATCACGTCCGCGAACACCACCACCAAAGGGATCGCCGTTACCCTGGCGCTGCCCGCCGGAATCAGATCCGCGATCAACGATGCGCGGGCTAACGTCAACAGCACCGACTCCACGTGAGCGCGAGCCGCCGTCGTAGCCGTTTTCACGCTGCACGAAGCCATCCGAGTTACGACTGCCACCGCCACGTACGCCTGAATTGACATCGGCGTTGCCGAAGCGATCCCAGCCGCTCTGGCTATTTGAGCCAGAGCCGCGAGTTGTGCGATCGCGCTGCACGAAGCCTTCTGAATTGCGGCCGGTAGAGCCACGAACTCCTGAATCGGAATTGATGTTCTGATCCTGGCCCAGTCGGCGGAAGCCGTCGGTGCTGCCACGGCTACCGGAATTGTCGCGCTGCACGAAGCCTTCTGAGCCGCGAGCGCCAGCGACACGCTCTGTGGCTGTGTTGTCGCTGCCTCGGACGCCGCTGTCGCGCTGGCCTATGTTGTCACGCTGCACGAAGCCTTCAGCACTGCGAACTTCACGTTCGCCAACACGCCGGAAGCCCTCGCTCGATGAACCGCCACGGACACCATCGTCGCTGCCGCGTACCATCCCTGACCCGCGGGCCATGTTCTCGATATTCTGTCTCTGCTGTTCAAAGGGAACCCGCTCCACCTGACTCACCTCGCGACGAGAGGTAAAGCGCTGGTCTTCTCTTGAAGCAAAGTTAGAACCGCGAACGCCTTCCTGGCTAGCGAAGCGCACGCTCTCGCGACTCGGGGCTATACCTACCGGTCCGCGAAACTCGGCGGCATTCGACAGGTCGGAATTGCGAGCAGCGCGATAGCCATTGGAATTGCCACCTTCGTGAGCGATACCCCGGTTGAAGTTCTGCGCTTCTACATAACTCACACCGCCATCGACACGAGCATTGCGATAGATGTTGGTGATGTTTACATTGTTCACAATCGTCGTATTGTTGAATCCACGGTTGCCGTAGAAGCCACGACCGTACCAACGGTTGTAGGTCTCAAAGGGAGCGAGCGGGACCCAGCCCACGTTGCCCCAACCAAAACCGATACCGACTCCGAAGCCGCCGCGGCCGAAGCCGACGAAGCTCACCAGAGCAGGCGACCAGAAGTGACGTGAGCCAACTGCGCCAGGCCACCAGCACCAGCGACCGGCATTGTTGAACCAGCGGCCGTAGTGATAAGGAGCCCAGCCCCAGGGGTCATAGCTTACCCAACTCCAACCGTAATAATCCAGCCACGACCAGCGGCCGGTGCGGTAAGGGGCCCAACCAGCAGCCACCCGGGG
This sequence comes from Bryobacter sp., assembly GCA_044376335.1. GTDB lineage: Bacteria > Acidobacteriota > Terriglobia > Bryobacterales > Bryobacteraceae > Bryobacter. Next base: position 446 of record JBIPMY010000306.1, on the reverse strand, counting down.
CTGCCAGACATTGCCATAGGGTGCGCTGTAGACCCAGTCGCCATAAGCGTCGAGTTGTTCGCCGCCATAGACGCCCTGGGGTAGATATTGTCTGCTGCGCGAGGAAGCAAGTTCCTGATCGCGGCTGCGATTCCACTGATCCCAGCTATCGATGGGAGCTTCTGAAAGGGTCTGAAAGCTGGCCTCACCGCCATTGGTGTTCTGAATCCGGAGCGTTCTGCCCTGTCCCAGCTTGCGCGAACCCTGGGGAGTGAAGATGTCGAGTTCGCCATCGCGAACGGTAATTTCGGTGGAACCATCTTCGAGCACCTGCACGCGGTATTCGCCCTTACGCAAAGGACGGAGGCTGGCCACAGGTGTATTGATGTCGACTTCCGATTGTGAATTCTGCCAGACCTTAAACGTCACAAGGCCAACCGGCAGATTGATTTGAAAGCGCTGGTATT
>JBIPMY010000500.1:0-4197 GCA_044376335.1 Bryobacter sp. | reverse complement strand
CATCTGTCTTCAAATCGATTCTCTGACCATCGCTCAACTGGATTTTTGTCAGGGCAAGTGTGATCCGGGCAGCACCCTTCACACGTCCGCTGCGATCGACCTCCACCACTTTGCCTTCCACCTTTGCCCCGCGCTCAGCGAGAACAATGTCGTCCACAACCAGCGGAGCCTCAAGCGTTGCAGTGAAAGAATCACCGGCAATATTCTTCTCGGAATTGATCGTCGAGTTCATTCGAACACTGATGCTGGTTCCAGCTGGCACGTTCACCGTTTCAGGAGTGCGGGCGGGCTGCTTCACCGCCGGGTCTGGACGCATGATCTCCGCTCGTTTCACTTCCTCTTTAGCTGGCTTGGGGGCCTCAGGCTGCCCGGAAGAAAACGGGGGGAGCACTACGCCTCCACCACTACTTTCATTGGCTGCTGTCGTAGTCGAAGTGTCAGACATTGTCTTTACCGGCTCCGCCACGCTGCTCTTCTTCACCACAACTGGAGCCGCTTTGGGCAATCTTGTATCGCGACGGGCGGTGTCGATGGCCCGGGGCCGCACGGCCTCCATACTTGCCGCAACATCAGCGACGTGGCCAGACGCACTCTCAACCGGACGCTCCACAACAGCGGTAGAGGAATTTTCGACAGCTACCGGCTCTGTTTTCGAGTCAGAGCCTCTTGTCAAAAATACAGCCAGAGCACCTGCCAAGGCTGCCCCGCCGACAAAGGCCAACAAGATCTTCGAATTCATACTTCTCCTGACGTAAGCGCACGCGGCTTCGTTTCTCGTAGTCTACTCCCGAAACCCCGCATAATAGAGAAAGATGCGTGCTTTCCCGGCCAGTTTTCCCATTGGCCCCAAAACCATAGTTCCCGCGACGGTTCTTGCCCCCATGGCTGGGGTAACCGATACCGTTTTCCGCCGCCTGATTCGCGATCAGGGCGGCTGCGGTCTGATCATGACAGAATTTACATCCAGCCACGGCGTAGTTGCGAGTGTTCGATCGAAGAAGGTCTCCAAGACTGAAAAACGCTACCTCTGCTTTGAACCGGAAGAACACCCCATCTCGTCACAGCTCTTTGGCTCAGACCCCAAGGTAATGGCCGACGCCGCACGCCATTGCGAAGACCTCGGCTTTGATTTTGTCGACATCAACTTTGGCTGCCCCGTAAAAAAGGTAGTTCGCTGCAACGGTGGCTCAGGTTGTCTGCGAGATTTACCTCTGATCGTCGATATCTTGACTGCTGTCAAATCTGCAATCAAAATTCCGCTTACGATGAAGTTTCGCGCCGGCTGGAATGACAACGAGCTAGTACACGTCAAGATGGGCAAGATTGCCGAAGACCTTGGCCTCGCCGCCATCGCCCTGCATCCGCGTACCCGCGAACAAGGCTACGCGGGCAAGGCCGACTGGACCCGCATTGCCGAGCTCAAGGACGCAGTCAAGATTCCCGTCATCGGCAATGGCGACATCATCACCCCCGAAGACGCCGTGAGGATGATCGAGCAAACCAACTGCGATGCAGTGATGGTGGGCCGTGCTGCCAGCTACAACCCCTGGATCTTCCGCCAGATCAGCGAATACCTCGCAACTGGTACCTATTGGCAACCAACCCATGTCGATCGCTACGAGATCATGAAGCGCTACTTCACGATGCTCGAGGAAACCAACTGGCCTGAAGCCGTGGGCAAGATGAAGCAGTTCACCAGCTATTTCACCCACGGGGTGAGGAACGGCGCGCACCTCCGTTCTGGCATCTACAAACACCATGAGCCCAAACAAATCATCCAGGCAGTAGAAGAATTCTTCTCCAAAGAACAAGAGGCAGAGATCGTCGCGGCATGAAGATTGTGGAACTGATTACAGACGGGGCCTGCTCGGGCAACCCCGGCCCAGGAGGCTGGGCCGCGATTCTCAAGTACGGGGCACACAAAAAAGAACTCTACGGAGCAGAGTCCCCAACCACCAATAACCGCATGGAATTGCGAGCGGCCGTCGAAGGCTTGAAGCTCCTCAAAGAGCGTTGCCAGGTTGAAATTACAACCGACTCCGAGTACGTGCGCAAAGGAATCACCGAGTGGATCCACGGCTGGAAGCGCAACAACTGGAAGACCAAAGATAAGAAGCCGGTAAAGAACCAGGACTTGTGGGAAGAGCTCGACGCTCAGGTGGCGCGTCATGACGCTACCTGGAAGTGGGTGAAGGGTCACGCCGATCATCCTGACAACAATCGCTGTGATGAATTGGCCGTGATGGCATCCAAGACCCAAAAGAGTTCCAGCTAGCCCGCTACAATTGGGCATGCTCAACCGTCGACTTTTGCTGCTGGGTGGAACCGCTCTCTGGGCTGCCCCCGCAAGCACAGCAAAAGTGCTCTATGAAGACCGCGAAACCTCACTCGCAACCAGTCGCGTGGATAAAGGCGATCTCTGGATCGAGTCGAAGGACCTCCCGAAGATCAACCAGTTTGAAGTCAAACCTCAAGGTGCCTGCCGGGGCGACATCTGCATTCCCCTCAGTAAAGACCTCAAGAGCAAGAACTGGTTTAACCTGAGCGGCTTCGCCCGCAAGGTCAAGCAATCCGTGGTCAACGAGGGCGAACTTTGGAGCTTTGGCGAGATGCCGGTCTTACGCACGGGCTTTCTCGAATCACGCGTGGCCCCTGATTTTGCGATGCGGGATCGCAAGGGCTCTATGGTGCAGCTCAAGGATTTTCGCGGGCGAAAGGTGCTCTTACTCACTTGGGCCTCCTGGTGAGGCTGCCGTCTCGATCTGCCAGTTTGGCAGAAGATCTACACGGAACTCAAGGGCCAGGGATTTGAGATTGTTGCCGCAGCCCAGGATACTGGCGGCGAAGCAGCTGCAGGCAAATGGTACGACGCAGCCAAGGCAAGCTACACAACGCTGATCGATACCGGCCACGCCGTAAGCTCGGCCTATCAATTGGTAAACGTGCCGGCTGGGGTTTGGATCGATGAGCAAGGTCGTGTGGTGCGCCCCCCTGAAACAGCAGCACCCAAAACTCAGGAGCTCAAGATCGGCGGCAAGACAATCACAACGCAAGGCGACGATTATGTTGCGGCCTTGAGAGATTGGGTAGCGAAGGGCGACAAGAGCGAATTTGTCTTGAGTGACGACGAATACAAACGCCGTGTCAAAGAACGCAGCCCTCAGGAAAAAGAAGCTGACGCAGCTTTCAAGCTGGCAGTAGCACTGCATGACAAAGGGCAAAACGAGCTGGCCGCAAAATGGTGGCAACGCGCACAAACGTTAAACCCTGAGAGCTGGAATTACCATCGGCAGGACTGGAGCTTCTCGACTGATGCAGGCAAGAAGTGGATGGAGAAATTCCAAAACTCTCAGGGTGACTACTACCCCAAGCTAGAGCTCAAGGGAAAGAAATAACAGGCCGCTTAAGAAGCCTTACGCTCGCCGAGATACTTCATCAGCGTAGCGGCAAGGCCATCAAAGGCCCCGCCTCCGCTGCCTGAGACGAGAATCTCCGGCACGAAGCGGTTGCCACTCTTGGACAAAGCATCGATCGCGTTGACGAAGGCAGTGGCATTGGCGCCAAAGCTCTTCACCTGCGCGTCGTAGGCTTCGGCCTTGGCCAGACCCACAGAGCGCACTTCAGCGCCCTTGGCCTTACCCGTCTGCTCGATGTAGTAGCTTTCGCCTTCTGCCTCGGCGCGGCGGGCACTGGCCTGATTGGTCTTGATGTTGACGCCCACGGCAGACTTCGCAAGCTCAGCCTGCATATCGGCGGTACCGCGGGCTTGTTCCATCCGGATACGCTGGTCTTGCGCCTGACGCTGCTGCTCGAAGGTTGCAATCTCTTGCTTGGCGATCTCGCGCTCGGTCAACACCTTCACAAGGTCTACCGGGAAGAGTACGTCCTGGATGTAGACACCCTTGGTCTCGACGAAGTAAATCGAGAGCAGTTCAGCGATACGCTCAAAGGCCGCACGCTGCACCTCCTGCCGCTTCTCGATAAAGCTGATGGCGGGCATCGATTGCAAGGTGTCTCGGAAGTGGTTGCCCACTGCGGCCTGCAGCACTTCGTCGACCAGATTGTTGATGGTACCGACAGTTGAAATCACACGCGGCGCACGGGTATCAGGCACATGGATCTGCACCTGCAAATCGATGCGGAAGATAAAGCCCTCGGCGCTCTTGGCAGTGATGGTCTCAAGCTTGGCATCCAGAT
>JBIPMY010000583.1:0-3345 GCA_044376335.1 Bryobacter sp. | reverse complement strand
ATGATGGGCAGAAGAAATGCGCTCGGCCCAGTTCAGTGTCAGGATAGCCGTCGGGACAATCTCTGCTTTGTAGCAATAGGGATTGATCGGGTATTTGCCCGTGCGCAATGGCTCCTGCCAGATGCCGCGGTGGCCCGGGCGAACGAGAGTACCGAACTTGAATTCAGCACCTGATGTGTCGCGCGGAGGCAAGCCCACATAGCTCTTGATCACAGCCACCTGGCCCTGTTCAATCACCAGCATCGGAACAAGCTCTACACGCACAAGAAATGGGTTGATCGTATAGGCACCATAGAGTAGCGGGTCATGTTGGAGCCCGATACGGCCGCCGTGATCGAGAAAAGCCTGAAAGTCCTGATAGTTGTTGTGAAGGTCATTCTTGGCACCAAAGAGTAACTCGATGATGTCCTGATCGGTAGAAGTAGATTCCTCCATTTCGAGGATGTCTTCGAAGCCATTGAGCCGGCTTGAGATGTCGCCGCTTGGCAGCGGGCTGCCTTCGAGCGTGTTGACAATGCCAACAACATCGCGGGCATCATTGCCACGGCGAATCTGGATCACTTCAAAATCTGCATCGCGAAGATTGAAGCTGGCTGGGGTAATCGGGCCCGAGGCGGCGCTCAATTCCGGATTGACGGGGAGGCCAAATGTGCGATCTCGTGTGATCACCATAAAGGCCACCGGGTGCATCGGAAGCGTCGTGCCTGGAGGCAATACAGGACGCTGCACACCCTTTTGGCCGCCTTCGCGAATGAACAGCTCAAGATCGGCAAACTGGCCAAATTGTGGCTTGTAGATGGCGCTTTTGGCACCCACAGGCAGGGGGTTGCCCACCTGCGCCATGACAACGCCAATTTGTCCGGCAGGGATTTGTACCCACGGGAATTTCTCCACCCCGTAGAGTGGCCAGAGGCGAAAACGCAGGCCGGGCATCAGAAGTTCTGCCTGATAGCCGGCTTCGCCATTCAAGGCGATCAGATTGTCGTCGCTCAGTTTGCGACGGGAAAAACGCTTGGTGACAAGCCCCACTTCACTGGGGCCAATACGATGGAAAGACAACAGATAAACGACCGTTGCTGCGAACAGGCACAGGCCTGCGGCAAAGGCTAAGAACATCCACATGGGATGGGTCTCCTTTCAAGAGATACAAGTTGTAAGTGTTGGGGTTTTGAAGGAAAAACTAGAGCGGCGCTCTAGATTGGTTTGGTGGGATTCTGCATGTTGGAGCTCTCTAATAGGCTCACAGCATCAAGAGTAGATCCACTTTGAATGGGAGTCAATAGAAATCGGATGGCGTCGACCATGAATAGTTCTTTCGTGGGCGAGTAGATCCGGCGGCGGGTGGATTGGATTTCCGCCGCCGGACACACTTTGGGCTCCTCCATCGTTTCGAATCGGCAAATTGTCAAAGAGCTGGCCCGGCGTTGTTTTGGACTGTCCCGGGCGGGGGTTGAGGGTGGTTGTTGGACGCTGGGTTAGGCAGCGAAGGATAAGCGGTCGCGGATGAATTTGGTTTCGTTCCTGAGTTTTTTGTCACGGATTGCGTTGAGGCGGCAAAGGGTGCGCTGGAAGAGGTTGGCGAGGCGGATCTCGTGAGCCTCCTGGCGGGCGAAGGAGGGCTTTTCGTTTTCGAGGTTCTCGTAGGCCTGGAGGGTGATTTCAGCGGCCGGGGTGGGCTCTGAGTTGGCAATGACGGTGTCGATGGCACTGTTGATTCGGAGCTGGATGAGTTCGGCGATGCGGTTGCGACGCCAGGCGACGGAGATGAGTTGTTTCAGGAGCTCGAGCTCGGACGGGGTTTCGGGCTGGAACTCGTCGATGAAGGATTTGGAGAAGTTTTCGAAGGTGCCGGCATCTTCGGTTTTGAGGATGAAGTTGTGGCTGTAGGTGCCGTGCTTGAGGGCGTTGAGGCTGGATTTGAATTTGCCTTCGCGGGTTTTGGGGCCGGTGCACTTTTTAGCATTGGCGCGGTTGGCGGCCAGGGCCGCTTCGGACATGGTTTTCTTTCGTGGTTTTGATTCTGTAGTCGAGGCCACGGTCGATAGATCGTTTGCAATGTTCTGTTCTTCAGTCAGATCGCTATTCATTGGATTTCTCCTGAGCAGAAATTAGCAGGTGGGTTGAGCCTCTTAATCTTTGGCTTGGGCTGGCTTGAACTGGAATCAATGAGATAGCGGGAAAATAAAGTTATAAATAGCTGTGAATCGCGTTGGGCTTAATGATTTGGCTTGTTTATCCAGAGCGATGGAAGCCACTAGCTTTTACGGCAAGGAGGGGCAGGCTTGCGAGTGTCTTTCGTCTTGGCCTGGCTGCCGCAGGGTAGTTTTTGAGTTGGTGCGTGTACACCCGTCCCCACTGTGATTTAGTCGAAATCAGGGCTTTCGTGGTTTTTGCTAAGTTATGGATTCTATGCCACTTGCGGCGTAGAGTCGGATTTCGCCGGGAAGTCTGGAGGAATGCTGTGGCTGAGAATGAGAGAAATACCTCAAAACATTGAGGGATAGCTCTGCGACAGGTCTGCGACCTTCCGAAAGTCTTCCTGCTGGCTCATATTCGATCTTGCCAATGGACGGGATCGCGGCTTGCATGAAAACAGGCAATTATGAGGAGGGTTTCGCCGTTGACAACGAAAAAGAGCGAATAGGGGAAACGATGGAGCAAGGCTCGACGGATATTTTTGTAGACGACGGGGAACTGACGAGGGTTAGAACTCATGCGCTCAACGAGTTCGTCAACAGCATTACGGAACCTTCGTCCTAACCCAGTCACCTCACCCTCATACCAATCCTGAGCCTCGATTAGTTCGAGACGGGCTAGCCTGGTAAAGTTGACAGAATAGATTTCTACGGACAACGCTCTTCAAGCTCAGCTTTCAGTGAAGACCACTTTACGGCAGACTTGCGATCCTCATCGAGCGATGCCAAGCGGGAATCGAGTTCCGCTTTCTGAGCTGGAGTCACTGGAAGATGATCGTGTCCAATGCTATCCCAAAGTTGCGCTATCAATGAAAGGCGCTCTGGGGGCGTCAGGCGGCCAATTTCTTCAGAAGAGAGCAAGTCCATATTCATTAGCCTACGGTAATTGGATGCATTGGGCAATAGAGCTTTTGCTACCAGATTCTTTTGCCGCTTCATACGATAGTCGTGGTACTCAGCTTGGCTGGAATCAGCGGCAGCAACCGATTTCGCTTGTAACTCAACCAGATGGGGCCATTGTTGTTGGAGCCAAGGAATTGAAGAGGCTGACGCCAGCGGTGGAAGAAGGACTGAATGAGAAAGAGGTGAATGCGTGAATTTAGGAGACCAGCCCGAGCCTGGACGGGCCGAAAGCCATGGCCGAGGCATG
>JBIPMY010000305.1:0-7567 GCA_044376335.1 Bryobacter sp. | reverse complement strand
TATGTCGAGAAGTTCAGGCACTGCACTCTGCATCCGAAAGGCCAGATCATAGTTCTGGATCGTAGCTTCGATTTCGCTCACTGCGCCGAAGCGGGCCAGTACTCCCTGATTGAGTTTGGCGAGCAGGCTCAGTTTGTCTTTCTGCTCCTGAGGAGTTTTGTCGATGGGTTTGAGATCGGCAATCGGATGTTCACCGCGGCGAAAGAGTGTCGCCTGGTAAGACGCAGGTAGGAAGCCGGCACCGAAGCAATCAATGCCTCCCGGCGGCACCAGGCCGTTATCTAGAACGATGAAGCCCGGCAGGTTTTCACTCTCGCTGCCCAGGCCAAAATTCGCCCAGGCACCCATGCTGGGGCGGCCTTGAAAGCCGGAGCCAGAGTGCAAAAAGTAGTTGGCCGCAGTGTGCTCGCTGTGGTCGGCAACCATGGAGCGGATGATCGTCATGTCGTCCACGCAAGTGGCAATATGAGGGAAGAGTTCGCTTACTGGTGTGCCGGATTGCCCGTACTTTTGAAATTGGAAGGGCGAGCCGTAGATTTTGTCGGTGATGTTGAAGACGGTGGTTGGTGGCTTGAAGGGAAGCTTCTGGCCGTTCTCTTTGTTCAGCCTCGGCTTGGGGTCAAAGCTATCCATCTGCGAGGGCCCACCATCCATGTAGAGGAAGATGACGGATTTCGCTTTGGCTGCAAAGTGAGGTTTACGGGCGGCTGCCCTCGATTCATCTGCAAGCATGTGCAGTAGAGCCAGGCCACCAAAGCCATTGGCCCCGCGGCAGAGAGCATCGCGTCGGGTCAGCTTATTGGACATAGAGAAACTCCGCAGTATTGAGCAGGACATGGCAGAAGCTGGTCCAGTCGTGGGTCTTGAGATAGTCTTCGGCGAGTGCACGTTCTTGAGGCAGCACCTCTCTGGCGAACGCCGTCTCGTAGAGCCAGCCCAAACGATCCTGTTGCGATGCAGAAGCTTCAGCCCAACGCTGTGCCTGAAGTAGAACGAATTCATTGTTCATCATCAGCAATGCCTGGGCAGGTACGGTGGAAGACCCGCGTGCGCCAAAGGTTGAGATTGGGAGCGGGTAATCGAAGGTGAGGAAGATCGGGGATAAAAAGTTCCTTCGAACCTGAATGTAGATCGAGCGGCGGTTCTTGCCATCGAGCGGGCCGCTTACGGGTTTTCCTCTTCCGTCCTGATAGGGGCTCACGTGAGGCATCACCGATGGGCCAAAAAGTGTTTGATCGAGCGAGCCGGAAACCGCAAGCATTGAATCACGAAGGGACTCTGCATCCAACCTGCGAGGCGGCATGCGGGACAAAAGATCGTTGCGCGGATCGAGCTTTGTCGCCGCGGGACTCGCTTCGTTTGACATACGGTAAACCGCAGAGAGCAACATCTTGCGATGCAGCGCTTTCAGGCTCCAGCCACTCTCCATGAATTCGACGGCAAGCGTATCGAGTAATTCCTGGTTGCTCGGTTCTTCTCCCATGCGGCCGAAGTTATCCACCGAGCGCACAAGGCCCTGGCCGAAGTGATGCTGCCAGACACGATTGACGATCACGCGTGCAGTGAGCGGATTCTTTGCATTGGAAACCCATTCGGCGAGCTCTCGCCGCCCGCTATGATCCCGTTCGATTGGAGTATCTGTCTTCCAGACAGCATTCAAGAAACCTCGTGGAACTGGGGCCCCCAGGTTCTCATGGCTCCCCCGAATATGAAGCTTGGTGTCGCTTGGTGCTTCGTCCATGCTGACGAGGGCAAAGGTGGTTTCAGGGATATCCACTGGTGGATCCACAAACGCAGCAGGCATCGCACCACCTTCAACTTCGGGCGGCTTCTCGTCATCGGACAGCACGATTTGAGCAAGCGCGAGGTAACCGCTACGGCTGCGATCCACGATTTCGATATAGCACTCGCGGCCGATTTCTTTGGTCATGCGAATGGTCTTCCATTGCCATTCTGGCAGCGGATAAAAGTGGGCTGTCTTGTGATCGTCAGCAACAAGGGTTACCCGAAGATCACCGCCGTTGAAGACCTTTTTATCCGGTGTTGAACCCAGCACGCGGACATGCATGTACATTTTGGGCATGCGGAATTTCTCAGAGGTCAGCGATCCTGTAAGTGCCATCGAGCCTTCGCCTCTGGAATTGGCTACTGGCCCTCGAAGCGTTGCCGCAAAGGCCTGCCCCTCCATCCGCCAATCGTTAAACTCGACCAGGCCGTCTCCAGCGCGAAGCTTCACTATGCCTCCGTCGATGGCCGGCTCTCTGTGTTGCCGTTTGATAGAGGCTCTTGCTGTTTCGATCTGTCGGACGCGATCCGGGCTGTCAATGACAGCTTCCCGCGAGTAGCTGCTATGCATGATGCCGGCCATGGCGTAATAGTCTTTGGTGGGCAGCGGATCGAATTTGTGGTCGTGGCAGCGTGCGCAGGCGAGCGTAAGGCCCGTAAACGTTTTGCTCAATACATCGAGTTGATTGTCTACACGATCGGCACGAGTCTTCACAGAGTCTGTGGCGCTGTTGAGCACTTCACCAAACCAGAAGAAGCCTGTCGCAATCGGAGACTCGATGAAGGAACCATCCTTGCTCACGCGGGGGCGCGAGAGCAGATCTCCGGCGAAGTGTTCACGGATGAATTGATCGTAGGGGAGATCCTGGTTGAGTGCGCGAATGACGTAGTCGCGATAGCGCCAGGCATCCGGTTTTTCATTGTCGAACTCATGCCCGTTGGTTTCAGAAAAGCGCACGAGATCAAGCCAGTGCCGTGCCCATCGCTCGCCATAGCGCGGGGAGGCGAGCAATCGATCTACCAGCTTTTCATCTGCGTTTGCTGAGGTGTCGGCAAGATAAGTCTGGATCTCGGCAGGAGTAGGCGGCAACCCTGTTAGGTCAAAGCTGATGCGTCTTAGAAACTCCCTGCGCCCGAGTGCAGCAGCTGGGCGCAACTGTTTCGACTCAAGTTTCGCCAACAGAAAGCGATCGATATTAGTTCGAGGCCAGGACTGATTCGCAACAACAGGAACAGATGCCTTGACAGGTAATTCAAAAGCCCAATTTGGTTTGGTTTCCTGTTTGGAAATGACAGGAGTGGTATCGACGCGAGGGTCTGGCGCGCCCATGGCGATCCACTGACGAAAATCCTCGATCACTGAATCACTGAGCTTGTCGGTAGGTGGCATTTGAAGCTTGCGATTGTTGTAGCTGAGCGCCTTCAGGATCAGGCTTTCATCGGGCTTGCCTGGCACCAGGATGGGACCCGAATCGCCGCCTTTGAGTGTGGCGGCTTTTGTATCCAGGCGCAGCCCGCCAAACGGCGCCTTCAATTTGGCGTTGTGACAACCCATACATTGCGTTGTGAGTACGGGTCGAATCTTCTTCTCAAAGAATTCATCGCCGGGTGAGAACCCCCAAGACGCTGTACAAAGCGCGATGATCCATAAGAGACTTTTCAGCATTGTGTTTATTCTATTCCCCCGAGTGGGACACTGGATTGCATGCACATGATTCTGGCTATCGTTTTGGCTGCACAGGCGGGGCAACTTGCACCCGTCAGTGAAGAAAAGCGTGAGCCAGGTTTCTCAGCATTCGTTTCCCGTTTGAAGGCCGCAGTGGCAAAGCGCGATTCAAAAGCGCTCAGAAAGCTCACCGATGAAGACGTGATTGCCGGCGGCTTTGGAGACAAAGACGAAAAGGGTTGGCAGAAGTTTGCTGCTCGCTGGGAGGTCGAACAAAAGGACGGGGCTGTTTGGGATGTTCTCGCCGAACTGATTGAACTGGGCTTCTTTCGCGAAGATCCTTCGATTTACGTCTCGCCCTATGTGGCCTGGAAGTTCCCCAGAGAACTCGACCCGTCAGAGTATCTCGTAGTGCTGCGCGATGCCTTGCCGCTACGGAAGACTCCGGATCGTGACGCAGCTACTGTCGCCACTCTTCGGTTTGATATCGTCAGGCGCGTTGAACCCAAAAAGACTAGTGGCAGCTTCGATTGGGTTTTGGTTGAGACTGCCAGTGGTGTCCGTGGCTATGTGCAATCGAGTGTGGTTCGAAGTCCGCTGATGGCCAGAGGGCAATTTGCCTTGAGGGACGGCAAGTGGCGGCTTTCGGTGCTGGATCGAGCACGGGACTAATCTACTTTCAACTCGATACGCTTGACACTTAAGTTGCTTTTGAGAAGGCGTGTTAGTTCGCCCTCCAGCTTCCTCGCATCCTCTGGATCGCGGATGGCGCGAATGCTGTCTTTTTCAACCTCGCTCCGGTCGATCGCAAGCTCCAGGCTTTCGATTCGCTGCGGGCTCCAGGCGAGAGTCACAGACGAGCTGATAAACCCTAGCCAAAGTTCATCTTCAACGGGCAATCTCAAAGCTTTTCCTGATTGCATGGCAGGACTTCCAGAGGCTGGCGGATAGAGCACATCGAAGGTCCCCTGATCATCTGCCTGGAAGGCATAGAAGAAACCCGTCTTCGGAATCTGAACCTGGATCGCTACCAGTTCATTCTTGCGAAAGGTCGTTCCCACGGGGACAGTTTCCTGAGACCCGACATTTTTCCCGGCGCTCGTCTTCTGTCGAAGCAGTGTAATCGAAAACGCATCCCGAGACTCTGTACAGGAGCTCAACAATAATGAACTCACGATGACTACAGATAGGGTCTTCGACATCCTCACGGCCCTACGAATATAACGCAGGCTGTGGCGCTAGACTGTGCCGCAGCGCTCAAACATCGTGCGAGCCTCGCTATACAGAGAGGGATCTCTTGCTGGTGCTTTGTAGAACTTGGAATGTCCTGCAACGCTCAGGTTGAGTAGTGCCAGCGGGGACTGATTGAGCCCGGGGCAAACTTGAATCGGATAGATCTTGCCATCCAGTTTTAGCCTTGCGCCACGAATGTTCAGATTGGCGTCGTACTGATAGATCTTGATGATTTCGATCAGCTCCTGGGAGCAGGTTCCGGTAAGGGTCTCCATCTTCCAGACCTGGCCGAGCATCGCTTTCTTGTCAGCGCGGTTGAAGTGGACCTTCAGCATCCACTGCACTAACAGGACATCGTCTTTAGAATTCGGCATCCCATCGCCAACGGCATGAGATACGTTGTACATTCTGACTCCAGCCCCAACATCGTGAATCTTCGGCATGTTTTGATCTGCTCCTTTGGATCTAACCGTATAGCGAGATCCAAAGGAGCAATCAATCATGTTGCGACAGAAAAGTTAAAGCTAGCTACCGATAGTACCCCGGCCCCAGCTCTTCTTAACAAAGACGATACCTGGACGAGGAATCCCGGTGCCATAAGGCCAGTTGGAAGTGGGTGCGGCGAAGGTTCCTCCTTCTCCCGGATGCTGTACCGCGACAAACAGAGTTTCGTTGTCCGGTGTAAATGCCGGGCCACAAGTCTCTGCGCCGATTGGCATATTCATAAACGGCAACAAGGTTCCGCGCTCTGGTCCTTCAGTAACACAGGCGTAGAGAGCGTCCTGCCAGCCGATTGCGGATTGCATGCCGTCGGTTCCGATCCAGAGGTTGCCTTGATTGTCGAAGGCGAGCATGTCGGGAGCTCCAATGGGCGAAACCTTCTCGCGAGGAGCCCCTGCAAAGTAAGTACCCTGAGTCTTGTCATCGGGGTCGCCGCAAAGCATGAAGATACCCCAGTTAAACGTCGTGCGGGTATGATCGTTGCCTGCTTCTTTGATTTCGATGATGTGTCCGGAACGGTTGTTTGCTCGTGGGTTGGCGGCGTCCGGTCCCGCACCGGCACCTACGCCCCGCTGCGTGTTGTTGGTGCACGCGATGTAGACGATGCCGGTAACCGGGTTGACTTCCACATCTTCAGGACGGTCCATGCGCGTAGCTCCAAGGGCGTCGCCAGCCTGGCGCATGCGGATCAGCACGTCTGCCTGATTACGCCAGCCGTTGGCTACTGTGAGTGGACCCTGGCCGTGGACAACTGGTAACCAGACACCGGTACCATCAGCGTTGAACTTTGCCACGTAGCACACGCCATTGTCGAGCAAGTCCATATTGGCTGCGCGGTTCTCCCGGTTAAAAACACCTGCAGTCACAAATTTGTACACGTAGTCGAAGCGCTCGTCGTCGCCGGTGTACACCACAACCTGGCCGTTCTGGGCGATGGTAGTGGTTGCGCATTCATGCTTGCAGCGGCCCATCGAAGTTCTCTTCTTGGGCATCGAGTTCGGATCATACGGATCGATTTCAACTGTCCAGCCAAAGCGGTTCGCTTCATTCGGTTCTTTTGCCTGATCGAAGCGGTCGTAGAAGCTTTCCCAGCGACGTGCCGATGCGCCACCGGTGGTTCCAAGACGGGCCATATTGTCACGGTTCACACCTGCGGCCATGCTGTTACGGTTGGCAAAGTACTGGTTGAAGTTTTCTTCGGATGTAAGGTAAGTTCCCCAAGGCGTCTGGCCGCCCGCACAGTTGTTGAGGGTGCCCCTAACCCGCGTGCCTGTGCGGTCTGCCGAGGTTTGCATGAGTGGGTCGCCCGCAGCAGGACCGGTGATCAGCATTTCAGTTTCGCCCGTGATGCGGCGGTTGTAACCCGAGTTGGCATTGTACTGCCACACACCAAAGAACTCTTCCACTTCAACAACGCTTACGCCGTGCGCCGCGATTTCAGCATCTACTTGATCTTTCGTCGGTGTTCCATAGGCCGGAAACATGGCAACCGGATCTGTGTATTCATGGTTCACACAAAGCAGACCGCGACGGGAATTAGTAGAATTCCAGCTAGGCAGGGAGTGGTAAGTCACCATGTCGCAGTTGTATCCAAACTGCTGTGACTGGGTTGCGCCGGTTTGCCGCATCGGATCAAATTCCGGAGCGTTGGCCGTAACCGGGTTGCCCCAGGCAATTACCAAGCCAGCGTCGTAGCCTTCAGGCACGTCGATAAAATCGGCCTTCTTGGTCAATTGAATGGGCTTGAAGGTCAGTCCTGTCGTGGCGGCAGCAGCAGGCTGAGCGGCCAGAGCTCCAGTGGCGGCAATGGCCGCCCCGGTGAATACACCTTTGATCAGGTCACGGCGATTCAGGCCTTCTTCTACTACTGCCTTGAAGTCTGGTTCGGTATTGGAACCATAAACGGTTTCGGCATTCTCGGCTTCTTTGTCCAGCCACGGAGCTTTAAAGGTTGTGTTTTCTGGTTGCATGAGATACCTCTCTCTAGTACTTACGAGAGGGTATCCACTCAGAATCAACATGCCATTGCAATACTGTGAATTGTTGATTTAGTATTCGTGTCGAATGTGTTTCAATTGGCGGTCTGCTGGTAGCCCGGGCCTCTGAGGATCACTCCAGGCTTGGCACCGGTATGCACTCCTTCGTTCACAACCACCACTCCATTCACAACCACCTGCTTGATGCCGGTCGAGATTTGGTGCGGGTTCTCAAAGTCGGCAAGGTCACGAACGGTTGCCGGGTCAAAGACCACCAGATCTGCCGCCATTCCAGGGCGCAGGATGCCACGATTGTGGAGTGATAAACGAGTTGCCACTGCGGCCGTCATCTTGAATACCGCATCTTCGAGAGGGATTGTTTTTAGCTCTCTCGCGTAGAATCCGA
>JBIPMY010000304.1:0-7578 GCA_044376335.1 Bryobacter sp. | reverse complement strand
TCTTGCCTCCCTGTTTCCGTTGTTTGCTTTGCTCGCTCGTGCAGCTGAAGAAGCTGAAGCGCACGCCGAACCCAGCATTACTTACAAGTGGATCAACTTCGGCATCCTTGCCGTTGCTCTGATCTACCTGATCGCGAAATTTCTCATCCCCGTTTTGAAGGCACGTTCGTCTTCGATCTCAAACGATATTGCACAGTCCAAGGCCACCGTTAAGGCAGCCGAAGCTAAGGTTGCCGAGTTGACTGCGAAGCTGAGCAACTTTGACGGGGAGATTCGCTCGATCCGCGAGAAGGCCATGGCTGAACGAGAGATCGAAGCCAAGCGCATCGCCGAGCAAACCCAGAACCTGCTGGCTAAGGTTGCATCCATGCGTGAAACCGAAATTGGCAACCTGACACAGGCTGCTCAATCTCAACTGCGCGCCTTTACTGTAGAGCAGGCAATTGCAATCGCTCAGACGCGGCTCGCCACGATGACCGATCCTTCAACTCAGGGTGCGCTTGTGACATCCTTTGTGAACGACCTTAAACGACAGGAGGCCCGCTAGACCATGTCTGAAGCACTTGCCGGACGCTACGCCAACGCCTTCGTTGAAATCCTCTTTTCACCCAACCCACCGTTGAGCCCGGAGCAGGCAGTGAGTGAACTGCGTGCCTTTGATTCGATGGTGGAGTCGGCACCCGACCTGCACCACATTCTGAACTCGCCTGCTGTATCGCGTGTACGTAAACGTGGTGTGATTGCCAAACTCGCTGAACAGACGGGTTTGAGCGTTACGGTGCGCAACTTCCTCTACGTCGTGATTGACCGTGGCCGCACCTCGCTGCTGCCGGTCTTGCGCGAAAAAGTGGAAACCTTTATTGATGCCCGACGCGGGGTTGCCCGTGCGGTTGTCGCCACTGCCGCTGCTTTAAGCGATGAGCAGAAGGCATCTATCTCTGCTGAGCTTTCCCGTGTGACGGGCAAGCAGGTGCAGTGTGAATTTCATTGGGATCCAGCCCTGCTTGGCGGCGTAGTCGCCCGCATTGGCTCGACGGTATACGATGGCTCCGTACGCGGGAAACTCACCGCGCTCAAGAGCCGGCTTACGGCATAACTTTTAGGAAACGATAAGAACTATGGCTCAAATCCGGGCAGACGAAATCTCGCGTGTACTGCGTCAGGAAATCGAAAATTACGATCAGGCAGTCAATGTCGAAGAGACTGGCTCAGTAATCAGCGTGGGCGACGGTATCGCCCGTATCTATGGTCTTGAGAAGGTCATGGCCGGCGAACTCGTGGAGTTCCCCGGTGCCGGTGTGTCCGGCCTCGCACTGAACCTCGAAGAAGACCAGGTTGGCGTTGTGTTGCTGGGCGAATTCCAGGGCATCAAGGAAGGCGACGAAGTGCGTCGTACCGGCCGCATCATGTCTGTGCCTGTGGGCAAGGCTATGATTGGCCGCGTTGTAAACGCGCTCGGCCAGCCGATCGACGGCAAGGGCCCGATCGCTACCGAATCGTTCAATGCCATTGAGCGTCTGGCTCCTGGCGTTATCGACCGTCAGCCTGTAAAGCAGCCGATGCAGACCGGCGTCAAGAGCATCGACGCCATGATTCCGATTGGCCGTGGCCAGCGCGAATTGATCATCGGCGACCGTCAGACTGGTAAGACCGCTATCGCTCTCGACGCGATCATCAACCAGAAGGGCGGCGACATGATTTGCGTCTATGTCGCTATCGGTCAGAAGCGTTCTACCGTTGCTCAGGTGGTGAAGACTCTCGAAGACCAGGGCGCCATGGAGTACTCGATCGTGGTTGCCGCAACGGCATCCGATCCGGCCCCGATGCAATACCTCGCACCCTTCACTGGTTGCGCCATCGGCGAATACTTCCGCGACAACTCCGGCCACGCACTCTGCATCTACGACGATTTGTCGAAGCACGCTGCGGCCTATCGCGAAATCTCTCTCTTGCTGCGTCGTCCTCCCGGCCGCGAAGCTTATCCTGGTGACGTATTCTACTTGCACTCGCGCCTTCTGGAGCGTGCGGCCAAGCTGAGCGCCAAGCTCGGTGGTGGTTCGCTGACTTCGCTGCCGTTCATTGAAACTCAGGCAGGCGACGTTTCGGCCTACATTCCTACGAACGTGATTTCGATCACTGACGGGCAGATCTTCCTTGAGTCGGACTTGTTCAACTCGAACATTCGCCCCGCCGTAAACGTCGGTATCTCGGTATCGCGCGTCGGTGGCAGCGCACAGATTAAGGCAATGCGTCAGGTTTCGGGTTCGCTCCGTTTGGAACTCGCGCAGTATCGCGCTCTCGCAGCCTTCGCCCAGTTTGGTTCGGACCTCGATAAGGCATCGCAACAGCAGTTGACCCGCGGTGCGCGCCTCGTTGAAATTCTGAAGCAGCCCCAGTATTCTCCGCTGCCGGTTGAGAAGCAGGTTGTGATCGTTTACGCCGGTACCAGTGGCGTGCTCGACGATCTGCCGCTCGATAAGCTGAAGCTCTTTGAAGGTGATCTCTATCGCTTCATTGACAATGCCTATCCTGCGATCTTCTCCGAGATTCGTGAGAAGAAGGAACTCAGCGACGATCTGAAGAAAACGATGAACTCGGCCCTGAAGGAATTCAAGGATCGCTTTGTCGCTGAGCACGTAAAGAAGTAGTAGGGAAGCTACACGGCCATGCCTAGCCTCATTGACTTACGCCGCCGAATACGGTCGGTAAAAAATACGCAACAGATCACCAAGGCCATGAAGATGGTGGCCGCGGCGAAACTGCGCCGTGCGCAGGAACGCGTATTGGCTGCGCGTCCTTATTCTGAAATTTACGCGAACATGCTTGCCGACGTGGCTGGTGCTGCCGCTACTGCAGGTGCTGAAGTAAGCCACCCGCTGCTTGCCACTCGTGAAGAGAAGCGGATCTTGCTGGTGCTTGTAACGAGTGACCGTGGCCTGGCTGGTGCGTTTAATTCCAACCTCACCAAGGCCGCACAGGTCTTTATTCAGGAGCATCCGAAGGCTGAATTTCAGGTGGAAGCGATTGGCCGCAAGGGCCGCGATTTCTTCTTCCGTCGCGAAATGAAGCTGTCGGGTGAGCATCTCGGTATTGTCGAAAAAGCACGCTTTGCCGATGCGGCCGCCATCGCCCGCAAGGTAACTGCGCTTTATGCCGACGAAGCTGTGGATGCGGTTTACCTGATCTATAACGAGTTTAAGAGCGTCATGACTCAGAAGTTGACCGTGACGCAGTTGCTGCCTGTGGCCGTTGCCGGCAGCGAAGAACCGAAGGATTACATCTACGAGCAATCGCCCGTGCAGTTGCTCGGCACGCTGTTGCCGAAATACGTCGAGACCGGTATCTACCGGGCCATGCTGGAAAGTGCCGCTAGCGAACACGCTGCGCGTATGACCGCCATGGATGCCGCCAGCACAAACGCGGCCGACGTGATCGAAGGCTTGACGCTGCATCTGAATCGCGTCCGCCAGGCCAGCATTACCAAGGAAATCATTGAAATCGTCAGCGGCGCAGCCGCTTTGGGTTAAATCGGAGTTATTCAACTTATGTCCACTACCGCCGCAAACGTTGTAGGCAAAATCATTCAGGTCGCTGGTCCCGCAGTCGACATCCAGTTTCCTGAAGCGCAGATCCCTGTTATCTACACCGCCGTCCGGATCACCTCGGAAGGCTTCAACGCACCCACGCCGATCGACATCATCGCCGAAGTTGCGCAGCACATTGGCGAAGGCCGTGTACGCTGCATCGCTTTGCAGCCGACTGAAGGTCTGGTGCGCGGCATGAAGGCCGAATCTCTCGGTATGCCTGTTACTGTTCCTGTAGGCCGCGAAGTACTTGGCCGCGTGTTGAACGTAATCGGCCAGCCGGTAGACGAGATGGGCCCGGTGAATGCTACCCACTTCTCCTCGATCCATCGTGAAGCTCCGGCATTCGACGAACAGTCGACCGAGCTGCAGATGTTTGAAACCGGCATCAAGGTAATCGACTTGATCGAACCTTATCTCCGCGGTGGCAAGATCGGCCTCTTCGGCGGTGCAGGCGTCGGCAAGACAGTTATCATCATGGAGTTGATCAACAACCTCGCGATGAAGCACGGTGGCTTCTCGGTGTTTGCCGGCGTCGGCGAACGTACCCGCGAAGGAAACGACTTGTGGCTGGAATTCCAGGAATCGGGCGTTATTGACCCGAACGACTACACCAAGTCGAAAGCCGCTTTGATCTACGGCCAGATGACTGAGCCTCCAGGTGCGCGTCTCCGCGTCGCCCTCACCGGCCTCACCGTTGCAGAATACTTCCGCGACGAAGAGAACGCCGACGTGCTGCTCTTTATCGACAACGTGTTCCGCTTTACCCAGGCAGGATCTGAAGTATCGGCACTGCTTGGCCGTATGCCCAGCGCCGTCGGTTACCAGCCCAACCTCGCCAGCGAAATGGGCCAGTTGCAGGAACGTATTACCTCTACCAGCAAGGGTTCGATCACCTCGGTACAGGCCATCTACGTGCCCGCCGACGACTATACTGACCCGGCACCGGCAACCGCGTTTACCCACTTGGACGCAACGACCAATCTTTCGCGCGACATCGCCGCTCTTGGTATCTACCCGGCTGTGGACCCGCTTGCTTCCACCTCACGTATTCTCGACCCTCGCGTTGTTGGTGACCTGCACTATGGCACCGCACAGCGCGTGAAGCAGATCTTGCAGCGCTACAAGGATCTTCAGGACATCATCGCCATTCTCGGTATCGACGAACTTGGTGAAGATGACCGTCTGACCGTGTCTCGCGCCCGCAAGATTCAGCGCTTCCTCTCGCAGCCCTTCTTCGTCGGTGAGCAGTTCACTGGCCTCAAGGGCAAGTACGTGAAACTCGAAGACACCATCAAGGGCTTCAACGAGATTTGCGACGGAAAATACGACGATCTTCCCGAACAGGCTTTCTACATGGTTGGCACCATCGAAGAAGCCGTCGAGAAGGCGGAGAAGCTGAAGAAGGGTTAAGCTGTGAGCACCTTTTTGCTTGAAGTCGCAACTCCCGAAAAGCTCGTTGTTCGCAACGACGCCTCCGAGGCCCAGATTCCTGGCTCAGAGGGAATGCTTGGCATCATGCCCGGGCATGCCCCGCTGATCAGCGAAATCGAAGCTGGCGAGCTGACTTATACGATGGATGGCACACGTCACGTTTTGGCTATCGCCAAGGGATGGGTTGAAGTGACGGCTAACAAGGTTCGCGTTCTTGTGGACTCTTGTGAAGCTCCGGATCAGATCGACATTGCCCGTGCCGAAACGGCCCTGAAGCGTGCGAATGAGCGGCTGCTGTCGCCGAAGCAGGATCTTGATCTTGCCAGAGCGCTGAATGCATCCAAACGTGCTCAGGCTCGTTTGGCGGTTGCCCGCAACAAATAGGATTGGTTAGCATCGTTAGATGCGTTTGATCTCAATCCTGCTTCTTGCCCTGGTCGCACAAGCCCAACAGAACTATGAAGCCCGGATCTCCGCAGTGCGGAAGACTCCGGGTTTTGTTGCGTTTTGGGATTTTGTGAAGCGTGACGGTGATCGTTTTGCAGCGCACCAATCCTCTCGTGAAAAAGCAGACTTGCGTCTGGACCCGGTGAACTATGTACTCGATTTCTGGGGAGAGGGCAGGGCAGCGAGCATGGCCGACTTCCCGCTGCTGGGCGAGGGGCCTTTTGGGCAGGCGGTGCAATTCAAAGCGGAAACAGACCGGAACTTCCGGCCGGTTCTGATGGTGCCTCGAGTGCGTCTACACGATTCCGGGCTGGACGTTAAGGGGAGCAAGCAGTCGGTTACGCTGGTGGCCTGGATACAGCGTCAGGAGGGCAACCATGCGATTGCCGGCATCTGGCATGAGGGCACAGACCTTGCGGCGAATTCGAAGCAGGCCACGCGGGTGGAGAAGGGGATGCGGCAATACGCTTTGTTTGCTGGCCTGGCAGCGAATACGGGGGCGTCGGCTGCGCATGTTTCAGAGAATGGTGGTTCTTCTTTTGGGGACAAGTACGCGCGCAATTTGTCGGTGACGCCGGAGTTGATTCCCAACGGGCAATGGTGTTTGGTGGGGCTTCGCTTTGATAATCAGGCCAATACGGTGAGTTCTTCGCTGGACGGCAAAGAGACGGAGTACTGGATTGAGAATCCGGAAAAGCACCCTTTCTTTCAGTGGCCGGCCAAGGGTTGGCGTGAAGGAAATTATGCTCCGCCTGAGAAGAAGCCTCTGCAGCGGCAAGTGATGGCCGATGGGGTGGAGGTGTTGACCTATGAATTCACCAAGGTTCGGGTGAGCGGGGGCAAGCGTGAGTTGATTGCGCTGAAGGCGAATCCCTTCTGGTTTCCTCATGATTTGTTTACGCCGGCTGGCGCAGATCGTGGCGGGCCGTTTACGATTGGCCGGGTGATTCATTCTTCTCGCGGTGTGGGTTTTGTTGGTGCGATCGGCGGGGTTGCTGTATTCAATAAGGCGATCACTCTGAAGCAGCTCAAGAAGCTGGCTGAGATTGGGCGCGGGACAAATGGTTCTTACGAGCTGATCCGCAAATGACACGTAAGTTTCAGATTGAGCGTTTCAGTAGTGGGCAGTCTGCCGCCAGTACAGACCTGTTGAGTGTGGAAGAGCCGCTGCTGGTGGTGGTGAATGGCAAGCCCTTTGCGACGCTGATGCGGACTCCGGGCGAGGACATTGCGCTCACCGAAGGCTTTCTGTTTTCAGAAGGCATCATTGCGAAGGCTGATGATCTGGCCAGCATTGAGACGCGGCAGCATGAGACCTCGCAGGAGGTGCATGTGCGGCTGGCAGCACACTGTCATCCGTCCGAGACAGCGGCGAGAAGTATCTATCTGAGCTCCAGTTGTGGTGTGTGTGGGCGCAGCAGTATTGATGAACTTACGAGCCGGCTTGAGCCGATCCCGCAGCTTTCTGTTGATGCGGAATTTTTGATTGGACTGCTGCCGCGTTTTGCCGGAGGGCAGAAGCAATTTCCTGTTTCTGGAGGCGTGCATGCTGCGGCGCTTTTTAATGCGGGCGGTGAGCTGCTTGCGATCGAAGAAGACGTTGGACGGCACAATGCGCTGGACAAGCTGGTGGGTAAGGCTTTTCGATTGGGGCAGCTTCCACTCCACAACAAGATCCTGCTGATGTCGTCGCGAGCCAGTTTTGACATTGTGCAGAAGACAGCGATGGCGGGGATTCCGGTGCTGGCTACGATGGGTGCGGCTTCGTCGCTGGCGGCGCAGCTTGCGAAGGCGTGCGGGATTGAACTCTTTTGTTTTTTGAGAAGCTCATCGGTTGTCAATCTAAGGTAGGATCGTACGAATGAAATCTGCTTTGCTTGCTACCGTTGTTCTTGCTGCAGCGCTGTTGTCGATTGGCGCTGCCATTCCTGAATACAAGCCGATCTTTAATGGGAAAAACCTTAAGGGTTGGGTGAACGTGAATACGAATGCCGATACCTGGAGCGTCAAGAACGGCATGCTGGTTTGCTCAGGCCAGCCGATTGGTGTGATGCGGAGTGAGAAGGAGTACGAGAACTTCTTATTGCATATCGAGTGGATGCAT
Source organism: Bryobacter sp. (assembly GCA_044376335.1). GTDB lineage: Bacteria > Acidobacteriota > Terriglobia > Bryobacterales > Bryobacteraceae > Bryobacter. The sequence goes on along the minus strand of JBIPMY010000304.1, from coordinate 9 downwards.
TTGGAGCCG
>JBIPMY010000035.1:0-22609 GCA_044376335.1 Bryobacter sp. | reverse complement strand
GCTGCTGGACTCCAACATATTTTCACCACGTGATCCAGATTTTGAAATCTGCCACGATTATTCCAAATGGCACTTGGCAATTCCAGATTTCCTTGTAGCCTCAAAGGAATACTGCCTGATTCAGGCGGAAGCGGCAGAAGTCAACCAGATCCACTGCCTAGAGACTGGCGCTTCGACCCCAAAGAAGCGACTTGACCCAAAGAAGATAAAGGCAAAACTGAGAGATCTTGGATACTCTCACACTTGGCCGGAACTTGCGAGATTGCTTGGCAACGGCATCAGCGTGTACACGGTACAAAGCTGGTTTAGGAGTATGAATCATAGCTTCCCCAATGACGCGACTCTCGAACATCTGATTTCGCTGCTTTCCGAGGGCCAGTCCCAAGTCGTCGGAATAGAGGCTTACTTATGCGACGACCAGTAGGACTGTATCGTGCTGTGGATTACAGTGCTATACAGCAGAGTACAGTCTAACGTATTGAATCGAAAGTAGTTATCTGGGAGTATTGGATCACAGGCAGCGGTTGTGAATAGCCGCCAATTCAACTCATTGAGGTAACTGTGCATCTTTCAATTCCAAACTTCCGGGCGAAATACCCCGAGATGTTCCCCAGCGATCAAGCCGTCTATGTGGCTATCCGTGAAGAAGTTCTTCCTCGCGGAATAGTCGTTAGGCTTGGCCGAAAACTCTTCATCAACGAATCAAAATATCAGGCATTCATAGAGCAGGGCGGCGCAGCCTTGCCCGGAGGCTGGCGCAAGGAGGCCGGGGCGCGATCAAATCTCTAAGCCCTGTTTCCCATGACCGTCCGATGAGTAACGCGCGCGTCGCCGGGGTCGCGTGGACTTCCCCAATTTGTGACGCTTGGCCGGGAGGGGCGATCAAATTCCTTCGGCCTTCAGATCAATAACCGCGCTGGCCAACACATACACGCATTGTCAAAATGGACAATTCAAAATACGCTAGCGCGCAAGATGTTCCACCAACCAAGCAGTAATCCGCTGGCGAGACGATAATTCACTCTCGCCCAACCCCAACAACAACACGAATCAACAACCGCCTTTGCGCGGATAGGAGACCCGTTTGGAAAATCATGAAATTTGGCTACAACTTGAATTCCGCGACGCCATAGACGCTGCGGGCAGTGCAACAAAAATGGGCAACACTGAAGCCCATTTACTTGCTGGCGATTGGGTTGCAGAACTGGAGACCCGGTCTATCGAAGCAATCAAAGAAGCTGCTGCCCTGGGCCGCAGTCCTGCCCAAGAATCGAAGCGGAAGACCCTTGAAGCTCTTAAAACAGCATCAAAAGAACCTATGGTGCGCGAATGAAGATCCATTCCTATCCGTGGTACCCCGATGACTGGCGCAGCAGTGAAACCCGGCTTGGAATGAGCTTGGAAGAACGCGGCATCTATCGCGAGCTTCTAGACCATTGCTGGATCGAAGGATCTCTTCCTGTAGATGATCGAAAATTGAAACTGATAGCCGGGGCCAGCGACGACGAATGGCAGCGAAGCTCTAAAACTGTCATCGCTGAATTTGTAAATCAAGGCGAAAGACTCCATCACCAGAAGGTAGATGATCGAAGGCCGGAGCTTCTCAGCTACCGCAGCGAACGATCCGAGGCGGGCAGGCGTGGGGGCCGGAAGAGGGCCGAGGTTCAAGCACAGCTTAAGCAAAGCTTCAAGCTACGTTCAAGCTCAGCTTCAAGCTCCGCTATAGCTGAGCCTCAAGCTTTGCTTAAGCCATCCTCAACCACATCCACATCCACATCCTTTAGCGCGGGCGCGGAAGAATTCTTAGCCGCATACCCGAAAAAAACAGGGCTTCAAGTTGGACTTCAGACTTACCTGAGCCTCATCGTCGACGACGCCGAAAAATCAGCGGTCCTTGCTGGTCTCGACCGCTGGAAGAATTCCGAGTCATGGGCGAAGGATAACGGCAAATGGATTCCTGAGCCTGCCCGCTGGCTCACTGATCGGCGCTGGCAGGAACACCCCGCACCCGCACAGCCCACCGGGGGCTATGTTACGCCACCGTTCAAGGAGTCGTTCTGATGATCGAGAACTTACCCCTGCCAAGCAGCGCCGAAGCTGAGCGCTTTGTACTTCACTGCCTGATGGATGACGACGGGCCGGACCTGTTACCCCGTCTCACTAAGTCGCACTTCGCCACCGAGGGCCACCGCACCCTATTCGAGACCATCGCGGAATGCTTCGAACGCTACGCTACAACCGAACGCGCTACCGTTTGCAATCGCCTCAAGGAAATGGCTCAGCTTGAGGCTGTAGGGGGTCTAGGCTACGTCGTTGGACTCTCTGAAGGGCTACCGCACCTGACAGAGCCTGAAGCGTATCTAGCGATTCTTGAGCGCTACCGGGAACGGCGGGAACTTATCCGGCTTGGCTTATGGTGCCACGATGCCGCGTTTCTTGGTTCGCTCGATCCTGCCGAGATCAAGAGCCAGCTACAGACGGGCGTTGAAGGCTTAAGCCTGAGCAAGCCCACCGGGGCAGGTCTCAAGAGCATCACCGAAATTGTCGACGAAGCAGGGGGCGTTGATAGCGTCCTGAATCCCACCGAGGACGGGCCGCTAGTGACATTTGCTCCGCTGGCAAGGATGATTCCTAGATGGGAGCGGGGCCGAACTTGCGTGATCGCGGCACCCACCGGGGGCGGTAAATCGTCCCTTGCCCGTCAAGAGGCCCTAGGCGTAGCTGAAGCCGGGGGCGTGGTTGCCGTGTTCTCTCATGAGATGTCAAAGGAAGAGACCTTGCGGGCGTTGGCTTGCACGCGGGCTGAAGTCAATGGCCGGAAGCTCCAACTAGATCGGGCCAGCGCAGCCGAGCGGGGCCAGTTACTTGAGACAGTAGGCCGTCTGGAAGGATCTGGGCTTTATGTTGGGGATGCTGGTATCTCCACCGTTGCCGAGATGGCGGCAGAGATTCGCAAGCTGAAGAAGAAACACGGGGCCGTGGATCTGGTCATTGTGGACTACCTGCAATTGGTAAAACACCTAGGCCGCACTGGCACCAGAACCGAAGCCGTCGACGCAATCAGCAGGGGCTTGAAGGCCCTAGCGATGGCCGAGAAAGTGCCGATACTGGCGCTGGCGCAATTCTCCAATAAAGGATCTGAAGCAGCGGCAGACGGCGGGGAACCCGGCGAACATCACATTAGGGAATCAGGTTCAATTAGCCAGGATGCCGACCGGATTGTGTACCTTGTGCCAAAGAAGCTGGAACCCGGTTATGTGCCGGAGATCCTGCCCTATCGGCTCGTCGTAAAAAAGAACAGGAACGGGCCGCGTGGGTCCGTGGAAATCGGATTTGATGGGGCGTTAACGCGATTCGTTGAGGTTGCAAATTCCTAGATTGCGTGGTGCCGGAGGAAGCCATCTTTTCCCAGCGTAAAACGATGAGACTTAATGAACATAAGATCTTGACACTCAACCGTGATCAAATGTTCATCAACTTCTTTAGGAAATCTTGGCAGGTCAAGTTCCAAGTGCTTAAACACACGTGCCTTCGGACGAAGGACAATGCCGGAGAGTGAAGGGAACGCTTGAGCCGTAGTGTTAAGCCCACCTATTTCGTTGTGGCCTTGGGTTGTTTCAACCGAGATACTTATCACACGAAATGAAACATCCCCATCATTCGATAGCAAAAAGTTTAGGTCTCGGGAGTATGACCTGACGCCATTTTTTTCTAAATCAGTAATAAAGCTCCGCTTGAACTCAATCGTCAAAACCGGGAGGAGTCCGGCAGTTAATTGTTGCCTAGAAACATCAAGCGTTTGCTTTGAGAGTTTGAGGGACCTGAGCAATATTGCGGTCAGGCATAGTGTGATGACCGACGATGCTGCCTGGATCGCTCCAGAGCTTTGGTTCAGCCAATACCAGAATCTTCCCAACTCATGAAGGAGGTCCACAAAGTAAGGTTAACCCGAGGCTTGGATGGATTTGACAACGGGCAAGGCGTGGCGTTATCGTCTTATGCGAGAGGCGGCAGGACGGCAATCCCACCGACTCTCTAAACCAAAACGCGAGGTTACCGCGAAATGGCCTTCATCTATTTTCCCATTCTCCTTGCCCAATCGGGCAACCCAACCCCACAACTTTTCAGCCTGAGCGCACGCACCACCTGCGGCTAGGCTAGCGGCTTCTTAAGTCTTGCCGCTGGCACCGGATAGGCGCGGCGGCGCTTACCCATAACCCAAATCTTCGAGAGAGAGTTTGAAATGCAAAACAACACAAAGGCGGTGTCATGATGGCAGGCCAGCTAATCAACCGGGGCGAGCGCAAATGGTGCGTTCGCGTATTCCTTGGACGCGACGGCGACGGCAAACGAACATTCCAGAACCGAACAGTTCACGGCACCAAACGCGACGCCGAAAAGGTTCTAGCTGACCTTCTCAAGAAGCGAAGCTTAGGGCCGCAACTCATCGACATTGATCGCCTTCTGATCGGTGAATTGCTCGATGACCTTGAGCGAGATTATCGACTCAATGGTAAGGATGCCAAATGGTGCAACGAGAAATGCCGCTTGCATCTTCGGCCATTCTTCGGCGCGATGCGGGCGGCGCGTGTCACTTCGGCAACCGTAGCGGAATACTGCGACGAACGGCTAGAGGCCGGGGCGGCGGTGGCGACGGTGAACCGTGAACTGTCTTTGCTCAAGCGTGCCTTCAACCTTGCGGCGCGGGCAACTCCAGCAAAGGTTCATGCCGTGCCACACATCAAGTTGTTTCGAGAGGATAACGCGCGGCGCGGGTTCTTCGAGCACTCGGAGTATCTTTCGATGCGGGCGGCGCTTCCCGACTACCTCAAGGGTGTCTTGATGTTTGGCTACCAAACTGGATGCCGAAAAGGGGAGATTCTTACCCTTCGATGGGATCAAGTCGATCTCAGTTCCGGCGTGGTTCGGCTCGAAGTTGGTGAGACGAAGAACGGCGAAGGCCGCATCATTCCTTTAGGGCCGGATCTTGTCGAAATGCTGAAGCTTCAGCGCACCGCATCAAGGGCGGCGCACCCGGATTGCCCTTGGGTATTCCATCTCAATGGCGAACGGCTTCAGACCTTCAACAAAGCATGGCGAACGGCGTCGAAGGCGGCGGGGCTGGTGAATGAGCTTGGAGAACCCACACGCATCTTCCACGATCTGAGGAGAAGCGCGGTTCGCAATCTGGTTCGGGCGGGAACTTCGGAACTGGTGGCGATGCGGATCTCAGGCCACAAATCGCGTACCGTGTTCGAGCGGTACAACGTGACGAGTGAAACCGACATCCGGCAGGGGGCGGCGAAGCTTTCCAGTTATATGGCGGCGCTCGAAGAAAAGGCCGTGGCGGCAGAGCGGCACACTATTGGCACACTGGAGGGTATCGAGACGGTGCAGTAGTAGGGCCTTGAATGAGTGTAAGTGCTTGAGGGGAAAGAGGATTTGATGGTGGCCAGAGAGGGACTTGAACCCCCGACACGCGGATTTTCAGTCCGCTGCTCTACCAACTGAGCTACCTGGCCACTACAGGTGGGAAACTTTAGATTACCATGAAGCCAGCCGAATGGGAAAGACGTCGGTATTAATGATCATGCTCTCTTTTGTTGCCTACATGCTTTTGTTCAGCCAGACACCGGCTCAGAAGCCGCCTCCTGTGGTGGATCCCGATGATCCGGGGCCTCCTGTTGTGAAGCGCGGTGGGAATGCTCCGCGTAAGACCCCTGCGCCTGCAAGCAAGGGCCCCAACATTATCAGCGGGATTCCTCAGGAGTCTGAGGAGGGGCCGGCTCCTGCGGTGAAGAAGAACGAAGACGGCCCGCTGCCGATTCCCGCCGGGGCGGCCGGGATTAAGCCGGAGATCGATATCTCAGCTAGCGTACCCAAGCAGGTGGTGAATGATCCGTTGATTGATGAGGCGGCTGCGGCTTCGGCTGATTACGATTCGACGCTGCCGAATTTTATTTGCGATGAGATTGTGACCCGCTTTCTCAGTGATGACAAGCCGCCGAAGTGGAAGAAGAAGGATCTGGTTGAGGTCGAGCTTATGTACAACGACCGGAAGGAAGAATACCGGAATGTGCGGGTGAATGGGAAGGTGCTGAAGTCTGGTACTCCGGAGGATACGGGTACATGGTCTACCGGGGATTGGGGTACGACGCTCGTAGACATCCTGCACCCGGCGACGGCGGCCGTGTTTACGCGTCGTGGCAAAGACAAGGTAGCGAATGTTGATTGCGAGGTTTTCGACTTCAAGGTGGAGAAGGCGAATTCGCACTGGATCATTCGCTACGGCAAGCCGATCAAGCCGGCGTACAAGGGCGCGATCTGGATTGACCCGAAGACGGGCAGGGTGTTGCGGACGGAGATGCAGGCGGTGCGGTTGCCGAGCGATTATGAGCTCGACTGGATTGAGCAAATGACGGAGTACGGGTGGGTGACGATCAAGGGTGAGAAGTACTTGCTGCCGGTGAAGAGTGAGAATCTGGCTTGCTGGCGGTACACCACCAAGTGCACCCGCAATGAGATCGACTTCAAGAATTACCGCCGCTTTGCTACCGAGTCTTCGATTTCTACAACCGAATCGGAGATCAGTTTTGGCGATAAACCGACAGAGGCGCCGCCTGTTACGGCAGCGCCTCCGGTAAAGAAGAAAAAAGACTAGACGCTGGCGAGGGCAGCGAGTTCTTTGGCTGTGGCCTCTTCGACGTCCTTGTGTAGCGAGTTGCCGTGGGCGTCCATAGTGACGATGGCGGCGAAGTCTTCGACATCGAGATGCCACATGGCTTCGGGGATGCCGAATTCCATCAGGTCGACGCCGGATACCTTCTTGACGGTGCGGGCGTAGAACTGGGCTGCGCCGCCGATGCCGTTCAGATAAACCGCGCCGAATTGCTTGAGCGCGGCGCTGGTTTTGGCTCCCATGCCACCCTTACCAATTACGACGCGGATGCCGTACTTCTCGATGATGGTGGCCTGGTAGGGTTCTTCACGGCTGGAGGTGGTGGGGCCAGCTGCCTTGACGTACCAGGTGTCGTTGGTCTTCATCATGACGGGGCCGCAGTGGTAGATGATCTGGCCGTTCAAATCCATCGGCGGCGGGGTGTTCATGAGATGGGCGTGGACGGCGTCGCGGCCCGTGTACATGCGACCGCGGATTAGCACTACATCGCCGACCTTAAGCTCGCGGACTTGAGCTTCGGTGATGGGGGCGGTGAGTACGACTTCTCGGCCGGTGAGGGGGAAGCCGGAGCCTTGGGCCATCTTCTCGACCGGGCGTTCTGGATCGCGATAGATCCACTGCTTGATGGCGCCGTTGTTTGCATCGAGCCTGACACCGAGGCGGCGGAAGGCCCAGCAATCGTAGGCGACGCTGACGAAGAAGCTTGCGGGAAGACGATTGGCTGCGACGATCTTGCAGCCGATCAGGCTGGCCTTGCCGCCGAAGCCCATGGCACCGATGGAGATCTTGTTGGCTTCTTCCATGATTTCGGCTTCGAGCTTGGCGAGGACCGGGTCGGGGTTGGTGTCGTCGAGGGTGCGGAAGAGCTGTTCTTTTGCGAGCCAGTAGCCGTGGGCACGATCGCTACCAATGCAGACGCCGATGGCACCGGGGGCGCAACCCTGGCCTTGTGCTTGCCACACTGCGTGGAGGAGACACTTGCGGACACCTTCGAGATCGCGACCGGCCTTGCCCATGTGATCGAGATTGGCGGGCAGGGAGTATTGGATGTTCTTGTTTTCGCAGCCGCCGCCCTTGAGCAGGAGCTTTACTTCGATGTCGTCTTCTTCCCACTGTTCGAAGTGGATAACGGGCGTTTCGTGGCCGAGGTTGTCGCCGGAGTTTTTGCCGGTGATGCTGTCGACGGAATTGGGCCGGAGCTTGCCACGGCGGGTGGCTTCGGCGACGGCTTCCTGGATCGCACGTTTGAGGGCGATCTGATTTGTGCCGACGGGAGTGTGTACGAGGAAGGTGGGCATGCCGGTGTCCTGGCAGATGGGGCCCTGGTCTTCGACGGCCATGTCGACGTTGGTGGCAATGATGCTGAGCGCCTGTGCGCTTTGGGTGTCGGGTGTCTCGGCGGCCATGGTGGTTCCCATGGCGGCGCGTACATCGGGAGGAAGATTGACAGAGGTTTGCGTGATCAGCTCAACCAGTGAGCCGGCGAGAAAGTCCATAACAACAGCGTATTCTAAGATTCATGCGAATTCTGGTTTGCCTTTCATTTGTTGTGTCGTTGCTGGGGCAGGCGCCTTCGTCGAAAGAGGCCCTTTCGATGCAGAAGCCGATGGATGCGGTGATTTCGCCTGACGGGAAATATGTCGCCTATGTTTTGTCTCGTACCAATTGGGAAGACAATGCCAATGAGTCTGATCTTTATCTGGCAGAGGTGGGGACTACGAAGAGTCTGAAGCTGACGGCGAGCCGGAAGAGTTCTTCAGCGCCGGCCTGGGCTGCCGATAGCAAACACATCGCGTTTCTGTCCAATCGGGAAGGGAAGCAGCAGGTGTATCTGATTCCTGTTGCCGGTGGCGAGGCGATGCAGTTAACCGATCACGAGACGGGTGTGAACAGTTTTGAGTGGGGGGATGCGGGGAAGATTTATTTCCTGGCCGGGGATGCCGAATCGAGTGCGGCGAAGGATCGCAAGAAGCAGTATGGCGACCTCACGGTGATCGATGAAGAGTACACGATGAGCCATGTGTGGCGGGTGAAAGTTGGAGATACGCCGAAGCAGAAGGCCGAGCGATTGACCGAGGGGGACTTTACGGTGATGTCAATTGCGGTGGACAAGACGGGGTCGCAGGTGGCACTGGTGACCAAGAAGAATCCTGATCTGTCGACTCTTGGGGCGAAGCTGCAGATTCTCGACCCGGCAACGAAGGGGCTGCGGGTATTGGCAGAGACGCGGAATCAGTTTAGTCGTGTGGTGTGGTCTCCCGATGGGAAGGAGCTTGCTTATACGACACCGGGTGAGGTGGAGTTCAGCTATTACGTGAATGGATTTATTGAGGTGCGGCCGGTGTCTGGCGGGGCTGCGCGGAAGGTGTCTGGAACGGTGGATGAGCAGCCGATTCTGGTGGATTGGACCTCGCGCGGGATCTATTTTCTGGCTCGCAACAAGACGTCGATGAATGCTTATATTGCCAATCCGGCTTCTGATTCGCCGCGTGAATTGAACCTGCCTTCGGGCTGGACGATGAATAGCGTTTCGCTGACGCAGAGTCTGGATAAGGTGGCATTTATTGGTGCGAGCACGAGCCAGAATCTGGAAGTGTATGTGACGCCGAGTACGTCCTGGGCACCTCAGGCTGTGACGAACCTGAAGGCTCAGTGGGCGAAGTTTCAGCCGGCGCGGCGCGAGGTGGTGTCCTGGAAATCGAAGGATGGCGCGACGGTAGAAGGTGTTTTATTTACGCCGCAGAATTTTGATCGCACGAAGAAGCATCCGTTGCTGGTGATTATTCATGGTGGCCCAAGCGGGATTGATTTGCCTTATGTGACGCCAGACAGCTACTATCCGGCCGAGCAGTTTGTGGCCAAGGGTGGGCTGGTGTTGCGGCCGAACTATCGTGGCTCGATTGGTTATGGAGCGAAGTTTCGTGCGCTCAATGTGGGGAATCTTGGGGTTGGCGATGCCTGGGATGTTTTGTCAGGCATTGATCATTTGATTGCACAGGGCTTTGTGGATGGAGCGCGGGTGGGCAGTATGGGTTGGAGCCAGGGTGGGTACATTTCAGCGTTTCTTGCGACAGCTCATGCGGATCGATTCAAGGCGTTGAGCGTTGGGGCTGGGATCTCGAACTGGGTTACTTACTATGTCAATACCGATATTCATCCCTTTACGCGGCAGTATCTGAAGGCGACCCCGTGGGACGACATGGAAGTTTATAAGAAGACCTCACCGATGACCTACATCAAGCAGGCGAAGGCCCCGGTGTTGATCCAGCATGGGGACAATGACAAGCGTGTGCCGCCGCCGAACGCCTTTGAGTTGTACCAGGGCTTGAAGGATGTTGGAGTGCCGGCGCGACTGGTTTTATACAAGGGCTTTGGGCATGGGATCAACAAGCCGAAAGAGGCGATGCATGTGATGGATGAGAACCTGAGCTGGTTCTCGCGTTACGTGTTTAATTGAGGAAGCGAACCTGTGCGGTCATTCCCGGCTTGATGGTGGGCGAGGGTGAAGTGAATTCGACGATGGCCTGATTGTCGTTGATCTCGCGAATGGTTCCGTTGAGGGGGGCCTCGCCTGCTTCAGCGATCTGGACGAAGGCGCGGCCACCGGCCTTTAGCTTCTTTGCGAGCTCGGGCGGCACTTCGGTGAGGATGTCCATGGCGGTGAGGTCGCTTGCGATCTCGAAGAGGTCTTCGATGTCGCGCGTGACTTGTTCGCCCGGGTTCTTGCGGTGGCCGATGAGGAGCCCAGAGACGGGTGCCTTTACAGTGCCGGTTAGCAATTCGGAGTCGGCTTCTTCCAGATCTTCGGTGGCTTCGCGGAGGCGAGTTTTGGCTTCTTCTACGCTTGCCTGCAAATTCGTGACCTTTGATTCGGAGCTTTTGGCGGCGTCCTGAGTGCCCTTGAGGTCTTCTACCAGCTTGCGAAAGTCTGCTTCGGATTTTTCGAAAGTCTTGCGGGCGGCTGCGCCTTCGCGGTAGAGCCGCTGCATTTTGTCGAAGGCTTTGGAAGCCGATTCATAGCTGGAGCGGACCATCGCGAGGTCTGCGCTGGCGCGGCTGGCTTCGAGACGGGCTGCGAGGAGCTGGCTTTCGAGGTCTGCGACTTTGCCTTGAGCACGCTCGAGATCTTCTTCTGTTTTCTGCTTCTGGCTTTCTACGGCAGTGTTCTGGATCTTGCCGAGAAGCTGACCTTCAAAGACTTCGTCGCCATCGGCGGCGTCGACCGATTCGAGGGTCCCGTCGATGGGAGCCGGGATAAGGACGGTGTTGCGAGCACGGATCTTGCCGGAATAGGTTTGTCCGAGAGGGTCTGGCAGGGCTTTTGGTTTTGCGGCTTCGATAGCGGCGAGAGTGCGGCGCTGATATTCCTGATAGCCATACCAGGCGCCAGCGCCGATCAGTGCGGTCAAGAATAATACTGGCCCGTAGAGCATCCAACGGGATGCAAGAAAAGAACCCAGACGAGAATTGGTAAGGCGGGGCGAGTGCATGCTCTGCACTCATTGTGACGCATCGCTGGCAGCTAGGCGCTGGCAGCAGTGCGATTGACGGGTTGTGGCAGAATCAAAGCGCCATGGCGAGACTCTAGCATCTCGTGCATCACAGATTCTTTCTGCAGCAGTTCCGCCACAGTTGTGTGAAAGAGAACTTTTTCCAGCATGTGCTGGAGGCCAATCCATAACACCCTCATACTGCAATCCGAATTGTGGACACAGGCCATTTCAAGCCCGGAATGACGGCCGCAAAACTTGTCTCCGAAGAGCTTGCCACCAAGGGCTTCAAGCACTTCACCAACAAACACCGTGTTGGCAGGTTTGGCCAGGGTGTAGCCACCCGATTGACCACGGACACTTTTGACAAACCCTGCAATTCGAAGCAAACGCATGAGCTTGGCAACGTTTGGTATGGACAGTCCTTCAGCGCGGCTGATCTCCGGTATACTGAGGCTAGCCTCTTCGCCGCGGCTTGCCATTTGAAGCAGACAACGAAGTCCGTATTCTTCCTGTGCGCTCAGTTTCATATGCAGTATCTTAACTCATACATGTTAAGTTTGTGCGATATATTGTTGCCCTTTTAATCCAAATTGGCTAAAGCTGTTTAAGCATTTCTTCAATCACTTCAATTCTCACTCAGGTCTAACTCATACAAATGCCTTTTCAAATCCAACCTATCTCAGAGTTTCTAGTCCGCCCGACTTTGCCGCCTGCGTTGAGCCGGTTGCCCGAAATCGCTACGAACGTCCTATGGAGTTGGGATCACCAGTTACGAGCGTTATTTCGACGACTAGACCCTGTGCTGTGGCGCGAGAGCCATAACCCGGTACTGATGTTGAGCCGTTTGCAGCCTGAGACGCTTGCCAAGGCTGCTGCCGATCCTCGCTATCTTGCCGTTTATAAGCGCGCTTGCGAAAGATTTGACAGCTACATGCAGGCACCTCCTGCATACAGCGATGACCGTTTGATCGCCTACTTTTCGATGGAATACGGCCTGGCTGAGTGTATGCCGATTTACTCGGGTGGACTGGGTGTTTTGAGTGGCGACCACATGAAATCATCCAGTGACGAAAACTATCCGCTGGTTGGTGTTGGGCTTTTGTATCAGAAGGGCTACTTTCAACAAAGCCTGAACTCGGACGGATGGCAACAGGAGCGCACGCCTGTAAATGACTTCTACCAGTTGCCGGTACTTCCTGTTCTGAAGGAAGACGGGACAGAGTTGATTGTCAAGGTAACGATGCCTGGCGGAGTGGTATCGATCAAGGTTTGGCAGATGATGGTGGGCCGCGTGAAGCTCTATCTGATGGATACGAACATCCCTCAGAATCCTACGCAGGAATACCGCGACATCACTGACCAGCTTTATGGCGGCGATTCTCATACGCGCATTCGCCAGGAGATTGTTCTCGGAATTGGCGGCTTGCGGGCGTTGAGTGCGATGGGGCTGAAGCCGAATGTCTTCCATATGAATGAAGGCCACTCGGCGTTTATGCCGCTTGAGCGGACCCGCCTGCTGATGGTGGATCAGAAGCTGAGCTTTGCCGAAGCATTTGAGACGGCGAGAGCCAGCAATATCTTTACAACGCATACGAGCGTACCGGCCGGGATTGACCTCTTCGATGGAGGCCTCGTGTATGAATACCTGAGTGCTTATTGTGAAGAGGCTGGAATTCCGATTGATCAGATGTTTGCGCTGGGCCGCCGGAATCCATCTGATACCTCAGAGCGTTATTCGATGGCGATTCTGGCGATGAAAGCTTCGTCTTATCGCAACGCGGTTTCGGTTTTGCATGGCGATGTATCGCGCGAGATGTGGGCCGAGTTGTGGCCTGGGTTGCCGGTAGAGGAAGTACCGATCACTTCGGTGACCAACGGGATTCACTTGCCGACGATGCTTTACGGGGAACTGGCCATGCTCTATGACCAATACCTGCAGCCGGACTGGCGTGAGCGTTATGTAGACCCGAAAATCTGGGACGATGTGAAGGACATTCCGGCGCGGGAGCTGTGGGAAGTTCACAAGAAGCAGAAGCGGCAACTGGTGCAGTTTGTGCGGGAGCGCTCAGCCAAGGCTGCAGAGCGACGCAATGCGAGTGCAACTGAGATTCATCGTCTGGAGCAGGTGCTCGATCCGGATGCATTCACGATTGGCTTTGCCCGCCGCTTTGCCACCTACAAGCGCGCGACGCTGATCTTCCGCGATGTGGCACGACTGAAGAAGTTGCTGAACTCAAAAGACCGCCCCGTGCAGATCATCATTGCCGGCAAGGCGCACCCGAAGGATCATCCGGGCAAGACTTTGATTCGCGAGATCGTGCAGTTGTCGAGAGACCCTGAGCTGGCACCGCATCTTGTCTTTGTTGAAGATTACAGCTTGCAGGTAGCGCGGGAGATGGTGCAGGGTGTTGACCTCTGGTTGAACAACCCCCGCCGCGGCGAAGAAGCTTGCGGCACCAGCGGCATGAAGGCAGCGATCAACGGCGTGCCGAATCTGAGCATCCTTGATGGCTGGTGGGACGAGGCCTATGAATCCGATCTCGGCTTTGCGCTTGGAGATCGTGACGGCTATGAACCTGGCCAGGACGAGTTTCATGCCTCAGGGATCTATTCGATTCTTGAGAACGAAATTTTGCCGATGTACTTCCAGCGCGGGGAGAACGGATTGCCTGAGGAGTGGCTGGAGCGGGTGAGAAATTGCATCCGCAAGATCAGCCCGCAGTTCAACGCTCAACGCATGATTCGCGAGTACATGCATCGTCTTTATGAGCCTGCCTATCAGGCGGCGATTGCTTATCGTGAAGACGGCTACAAGACCTCGCGCGAGAAGGCGAAGTGGGCGACCAAGATTCAGGATGTATGGAACCAGGTTCGCTTTATCGACATGGGGCCAACCCCTGAGAGCCTGCTCACCAGTGGTGAGGAATTGCCCTTCCGTGTGACAGTGGAGCTTGCCGGACTGGCACCCACCGATGTGCGTGTGGAGGCGCTTGTCGGCGTCGTTTCAGCCAGCGGGATGCTGGAGCGATCTGAGGTGGTGAACCTTAAGGCCGGGCAGCAAAAGGGCAGTGCTTGTGTGTTTGAATGCAACTACGTACCCAAGCACACAGGCCGTTTGGGGTATGGATTACGGATCACTCCGAATCACTTTACCGACCCGATCACGCGGCCTTGCGGGGCGCTGATTCGCTGGGCCTAAAACATTTCTCTGGAATCTTGTTGGATTCTGTGATACACAAAGGATGGATCTCCGTTTCGCGCACTTGCCCCTCGTATCGGCCGTGCCAGCTTTTGGAGCAAAGCGGAAACGAGCAATTCACTCTCCTCTTGTCGGACACCCCAACGAAGTTTCCAGGATCGCGGCAAGTGTTATGTTTTTCAAGGAGTAAAGGACCGCATGGACAGCGATCGCAAATATTCGCAACGCGGCTACCACGATAACGACCGCCCCGATGGGGCTGGACGCCGCGACGACAGACCAAAATTCAACGGTCCCAAGCCACCTATTGACGTCACCGGGCCACGCCTTCCGAGGCTGGTTGAAAGTGTCGCCGCATCCCGTTGCTGGAACTGCTCCACAATGCTGATGGACGGTATCGAATTCACGGCAAACTGCCCGAAGTGTAATTCGGCACTGCACTGTTGCAAGCAATGTACGCACTTTGAACCGTCGACGCGGTTTCAGTGTCTGAAGCCGATTCCGGAACGAGTCAACAAGAAGGACCAGGCCAACACTTGTACTTTCTTCAAGCAGCGTGTGACGGTTGCCCGGGATACTCCGGGCGGACGTCAAGTATTGGGAGGCGGCACCAGCACCTCCCGTCCACTGGAACAAATTTCGGCCCCGCGCAGCTCTCAGGAAGCGCGGGCAGCCTTTGACAGTTTGTTCAAGAAGTAAACTACTTCACATCCATGAACTGATAGCAGATCATATGCAGGGCGATCATGTGCGCATCTTCAATGCGGCCCATGTGCGGCTCTGGCGTGTGAATCTGTAGTTGCACCAGTGGCCCCAGCTTGCCACCATCGCGGCCTGTGAGGCCAATGGTGCGGCAGCCGATGGAGTTGGCATATTCAATCGCACGCAACACGTTGGGTGAGTTACCTGAGCCGCTGATAGCGATGACAACGTCTCCAGCCGAGCCGAAGTTTTTCAGTTGTTCTACGGCTGCATCGTGATAATCCACATCGTTGGAATAGGCGGTGAGCGTTGGCATGTTGTCGTGAAGCGACATAATGCGGAAGCGCTTGTCCTGCTTGTAGCTGGCACCTTTGAGCATGTCGCAGACGAAGTGCGATGCTGATGCAGCACTGCCACCGTTGCCGGTAGTGAAGATTGTCTTGCCCTGGTCTCTTGCCTCCGATAGCCAGGCGATGGCCTGATCTACTTTGGTGAGGTCGAGCCCGTTGAGGGTGTCAATGAGTTTGTCGCGGTAGGTTTGGGTAAAGGTCATAAAGGAAAAGTTTCTTTCGCAAGCGCAAGTGCGCCAAAGAGTACGCTGTCATCAGCGAGGGTAGCGGGGACAACATCAATGCGGGCGCGAGACCAGGCTGTGATCTGCCTGCGCAACTCTGCCCGGAGTGGAACAAAAAGTTTGTCGCCTGCCTTGCTGATACCGCCACCGATGACGATGCGCATGGGGTTGAGAATCATGATGGCCGACTTGAGGCCGAGGCTTAAATCGACGACATAGCGGTCGACGAAAGCAGGGTCTTCGATCAGGTCTTTGGCGGGTTTGCCGTGATCGCGTTCGAGCCAGAGGCCGCAGCAGAGGCGCTCAAAGCATCCAAAGGCACCGCATAAGCATTCCGGGCCACCGGGTCTGATGGTGAGGTGCCCGATCTCGCCGGCATACCAGTCTGCCCCACGGTAGATGCCTTGTTCTGTGAGGATGCCTCCACCAATGCCGGTGGAGAGAGTCATGTAAAAGAGCGGCCGCAATCCGGCACCAGCTCCGTAGATGCCTTCACCCAGGGCGCCAACATTGGCATCATTGTCCATCACAACTGGTGCGCCTGCAAGCTGAGTGATCGTCTCGACGAGAGGGTTTTCTGCCCAGCCTTCAACGTGGGTGGAGAGCGTGACTTTTTGCTGACCAAAATCTACCGGGCCGCCGAAGCCGATGCCACAACGATGGATGGCATGATCCTGCTTCCAGGTGCCGATGATGCCTTCGATTTGAGCAAGCATGGAGCGAGGCCCACCGGCCCGATCTGTTTGCCGGGACTCTCGCAGCACCATCTCTTCGCCGGCGAAGAGTGCGAGTGAGAATTTGGTTCCGCCGATGTCGATTGCGAGGGTGTTCATTCGATGCCGGCTTTACTCGCCGCCGCATGGACTTCGGCTGGAGTTGCCGTGCCCGTGCCTTTCTTCATGATGGTGATGCTGGCGACGAGGTTGCCGAGTTGAACGGCTTCGTCGATTGTGGCTCCGGCGGCCAGAGCGGAAGCGGCTGCTGCAGAGAAGCTGTCGCCAGCACCGCAGATATCGATGGGATTCTCTACTGAAATGGTTTTGTGCGTTCTGGTGCCAAGGGAATCCAGCACTGTTGCCCCACGCTCTCCGGCAGTAACGATGAGGGCACGTAAGCCGAGCGCGCCGAAGAGATGGAAATAGTCATCGTGACCGAGAAGCCGCACTGCAGCTTCTCGAGCTTCATCTTCGTTGGGCTTGAGATAACAGGCAGCGAAGAGCTCGGCACGTTTGCGAGAATCTACCCAGACCACTTTGCCTGGGTTGGACTGTCCCATTTCATTGATCGCGTCTCTGA
Organism: Bryobacter sp.; assembly: GCA_044376335.1. Lineage (GTDB taxonomy): Bacteria > Acidobacteriota > Terriglobia > Bryobacterales > Bryobacteraceae > Bryobacter. Next base: position 5,666 of record JBIPMY010000035.1, on the reverse strand, counting down.
GCGCTTTTGTGACCACGCCCCCTCTGGAGGTTTCTGCCTGATCGCAAACCAGGATTGCGTCAAAGAGCGAGGCATAACTTTTGAAGCTGCGCACAAGCTGGGCATCCAGCGATTCCGGCAAGGCGGAATTATTGATGAAGTCTACGCGAGGGAGATCTTCAATGCCGGTTGCTGCGTTGATGTGTTTGGTGTAGGTGAAGGTCTGGATTAGAGGCGAGCGCAGAACCAGATCCACGCCGATGTCCCGCACGCCCAGAGCCCTGAAGAGTTCATCACCGTGAGTGTCTTCACCGATTGCGCCCATCACTGCGACGCGGCCTAGCCCAAGGTCTGCCAGGTTGTTCGCGATGGTGCCGCAAGCTCCGGCGGTGGATTCAAAGCTGACGACGCCGATGCGGGGAAGGCCGGTCTCGCGTGATGGCTCTGCAGCGGCAGGATCGTAAGTACACCAGCGATCAAGACAAATGTCGCCAACCACCAGGACGTTCAGTTTTGAGAAGGCTTCGAGAATTTCTGAGATCTTCATCGCAGTTCTCTCCAGAGAGCCGGAAGCGTGGCCCGGTGATTGCCGCAGAAATAGTAGCTCTCGCCACCATCAACGACGGTTCTGACGAGGATGGTCTTCTGAGGCCGGAAGTAATAGCCGGGGTCTGACTTGGGGAGTTCTTTGCGGAAGTCGCCCTGAATGGGAATCAGGTCGAAGACGGCTGTAGTGAAGTTGCGGATCTCTTCACCATGCTGCAGAGAAACGTTGCGGGCCATAGCCAGAGCCTTGAGATAAACTTCAGGACCCATGATGGCCGAGCCGAAATTCATCATCACGCCACCTTCGAGCGAACGAACGGTTTCGGTGAAGATGAGGAAGTCGCGGTAGCTGGCTTTGCCAAGGCTTGCGCCATCGAAGTTGGGATGCTCGTGAAGGATGTCGTAGCCAATGCCTGCGTGGACGGTGGCGGGAACGCCTGCGCGCCACGCGGCGGCAAAGACACTGAGGTCGCGGTATGGGTAATCGGACTCTTCGATCCGGCGGCCGATATATTCGCCTAGGCCCAGATCGAGACTTGCGGCTTCTCGGATCCAGTCGTTGAGCTCGCCCGTCTCCTTCCAAAGGCCAAACTGGCCTTCGCGGATGTAGCGGGCCACGCTTTCGGTGGTAGCGCCGATGCGTGCGAGTTCATAGTCGTGGATAGCGCCTGCGCCGTTGAAGGCAATGTGGCTGATAAAGCCGCGCTCGATCATGTCGATCAAGTGGCGGTTGACGCCAGCGCGAAGGACGTGAGCTCCCATGATCAGGATCACGGCGCGACCGTTTGTACGGGCTGTGCGAATGCGATCGGCGAGGATCTTCAGATCGGAGTGTTCAAAGGCCGGAGTCTCGCTGTCGAGGCTGAGCCAGTTGGAGATCTCGAGGTCGTGTTTGCGCTCAGCCAGCGGCAGAATCCGCAAAGCGCTGCGGTCGAAAATTCGGTATTTGGAGCTCATGTTTGTTCAGGCTCAGGCGGGGAAGAGGGCAGCGCGCAACTGATCCATGTTGGCGTAGTTGGCGACGATAAAGTCTGCACCGACACCGGCGAGGCGGTCTCGCTTCCAGGCGTCGACAGTGATGCAGGCAGGTTCGTCTGAGGCGACGCCGACGGCGACTCCGCCAGCCTGTTTGACTACTTCGATTTCGACATAGCCGTCGCCGAAGCCGAGAAATTCTTCGCCCTTGTACTCACTGGATTCGACAATCTGTTTCACCAGGAGGGCCTTGGAGAACTTGCTCAGATCGTCGAGGGCGCCAAAGACACCGCCGTCGAAGTAATCGTAGACTCCGAGGAGTTTGGCTTCTTCGACGACATTTTCGTGGTCTGTGCCGCTGGCGAGGTAGAGTTTGAGACCACGGGCTTTCAGGTCTTCAAGAAGGGCACGGGAGCCTGGCACCATGTGTGCGTCGGGGCTGGTGCGGCCTGCACGCAGATCGTCGAGGCGATCTTTGATCACTTCATGAAGCGCGTCGAGGTACATCTTCTTGTACACCTTCGGATCTTCGGGCTGGCCGCCGCGGAGACGAATCTGTTCGGCGAGTTCCATCATCTGGTAGATGGTTTCTTTGCCCGTGAGGCGGGCGACGAAGTCTTCAACGAGTGCCTTGAGTTCGGCTTCAGATTCGCCAGTCTTCAGTTGGGAGAGAATCTCAACCATCTGGGGCACCATTACATTTACCCATCCGGTACGAATCAGGGAAATGGTGCCATCAAAATCAAATAGCACGACACGGGCGTCGTTGGCGTGGACGCCGGGTCGCAAATGTTCAATCATCACAACCTATTGTCGCAAAGAGAGCGCAGCCGGGTTGCTAGACTCATCATTAGCTTGACTCGATTTTTTCTTAGTATCTTTACCGGTTTATCTTTGTTTGCCGAGCCGCAGCGCATCGTCAGCACAGTCCCCGGGCTTACCGAGATTCTTTTCGAACTCGGGCTGGGGGACCGCACAGTTGGTGTGAGCGAGTATTGCCGCTTTCCTGCCGCTGCGCTCAGCAAGCCGAAGGTGGGGTCATTTTTGCAGCCCAATCTTGAGGCAATTACGGCTCTTCGGCCTGATCTTGTGTTGATCATCAAGAACCCGGTTCGGCTGAAGCAGCGGCTTGAGGCGATCGGATTGAAAGTAGAAGAACTGGATCTTGAAACTTTGCCAGGTATTCTTTCAGCGATTGACCGGCTGGGCGCGGAGACCAATCGCAAAGTACGTGCTGCCGAGATGAGGAAGAAGCTGGAGATCCGGCTGGCTGCCGTGCAGGCAAAAGTGAAGCAGCGGCGGCGGGTGACGTTTCTGGTGGGGCGCACTCCGCAGAGGCTTGAGGGAATGGTGGCTGTTGGCCCGAAAAGTTATCTCGACGAACTGATGAAATTTGCCGGTGGGGACAATATCTTTGCCGACTCGCCAGCGATGTATCCGAAGGTCTCGATTGAACAACTTTTGGCTCGAGACCCTGAAGTGATCTTTGAGATGGGTGACTCTGTGCATGAAGGTATGGAGCAGGGTAAGTACCGAGAAGATGTTCTTGCCGTGTGGGCGAAGATGCCGATGCTCAAAGCCGTGCGGGGGAAGAAGGTGTTTCCTCTCAATGACAATATTTACGTAGTGCCCGGGCCCCGGTTTGCCGATGCAGCCGAGCGCTTCTACGAAATGTTGCACGGAGGCGGAAGCCGTTGAAGCCTGTTTACCAGATTCGGAATCTTGCTGTCGTCAAGGACGGACGAGCCCTGATCTCCGACATCAATCTCGATCTTGCCGCTGGTGAGCTGGTGGTGATTCTTGGGCCGAATGGGGCAGGCAAGAGCACGCTGCTGAAGGCTTTGGCAGGCATTGAGACGGTGAGTGCTGGCGAGATTCTGCTGGGTGCGGAATCGATTGCGAAAATCGGACGGCGCGAGATGGCCCGGCAGGTGGCTATGGTGGAGCCGATGCTCGATCTTCCCTTTGGCTATAGCGTCGAGCAAGTGGTGATGATGGGGCGTGCGCCTCATATGGATGCCTGGTTTGAGGGAGCTGAAGACTGGGCACAGGTAGATGCCGCACTCGCTGTGATGGATTGCCAGCCACTGCGCAAGCGCGACTATCGCAATTTGTCGAGTGGCGAGAAGCAGCGGGTGCTGGTTGCCAGCGCTCTTGCGCAGCAGCCGTGTGTTTTGTTGCTCGATGAGTCGGCCGCGTTTCTTGATGTGCGGCACCAGCTTGAATTGTTTGAGGCTTTGAAGCGGTTGACCTCGCAAGGCTATCTGATTGTTGCCGTGACACATGACTGGAATCTGGCGGCCGCCTGGGCATCGCGAATTATTCTTTTGAAAAATGGCAGTGTAGCGGCGGTAGGGCCGCCGGCCGAGCTATCGAACGAAGCGTTGCTGCTGGAAGTGTTTGGTGTGCCGCTGGAGGTGATGACGGTAGAGGGCCGTGCTCCGGTGGTTCTGCAGCCGGGGGCTTCGCGCGAATGAGCCGCTTCTGGCGCGTTCTTGGCGCAAGTGTTCTGATATCGATTGCCGCGCTGCTGATCTGCCCGTTGATTGGGCCGACGCCGCTGGACCTCTCGAAGATATTCACCGAGGGTTCGCTTGAGGCGCAGATTTTCTGGCTGGCGCGTTTACCCCGGGTGCTACTGGCGCTGCTTGCCGGTGGGGCTTTGGCTAGCGCTGGAGTTTTGTTTCAGGCTTTGATGCGGGATGCGCTGGCCACGCCCGATACGCTTGGAGTTTCAAGCGGGGCGAGCCTGGGTGCGGTGGTGGCCATTTGTTTTGGCTGGGCGGATTCTGCGCGGCTTGGTGGGCTTTGGACTGCTTCTTTGCTTGGCGCCGGAATCGTTCTGATGATCGTTGTAGCGCTGTCGAGCCGCGGGCGTAATGTGTCTAGCTTTACGCTGCTGCTGGCTGGTATCACGATCAACTCGATGTGTGTGGCGATTATGTTGTTTCTGCAGAGTGTGACGACGCTGGGGAGGAGCCTCGCGATCACGCGCTGGTTGATGGGGGGTGTGGATGCGGTGGAATATCGCACGCTTGGGTTGCTAGCGCTTTTTGTATTGCCTGCGGCGGCTGTGCTGATCTGGAGATCGCACCACTGGAATCTGCTGGCGGTAGGGCAGGGATGGGCGGCAGCCAAGGGGCTGGATACTCGATCGAGCCTCAGGCTGGGTTATGCAGTAGGTTCGATTCTTGCTGGCTCGGTGACAGCGATCACGGGGCCGATCGGTTTTGCCGGATTGATTGTGCCGCATGCGCTGCGTATGTTGATTGGGCCAGACCACAGACTCTTGCTGCCAGCGTCTTTTTTGCTGGGTGGGGCCTTTCTGGCTGTCTGCGATGCGATTGGGCGAACTGTGTTTGCCCCGGCAGAATTGCCGGTGGGCGTGATTACTGCTCTTCTTGGCGGACCATTTTTTCTCTGGGTGCTCACTTCACGGGCTACAATTAAGGTTTGACCAACAAACTTGTCCTTGAAAACCTGAAGCACAGGCCGATTCGGACACTCCTGGTTGTTTTTGCCATCGCCATTCAGGTTAATCTGATGCTCACGCTTGTAGGGATGAGTCACGGCATGTTGAACGACTTCCAGCGGAGAAGCCGTGGTGTCGGTGCTGACATTATCATTCGCCCTCCCAATACGAGCGTTCTCTCGATGAGTGCTCCTTCGATGAAGGAAGCCATGATTGGCTACTTGCTGGAGCAGCCCCATGTCAGTGATGCACTTGGCGTGACGGTGCACAATATGGAAGGCTTTCTCAACAGTGCAACCGGCATCGACCTGAAGAAGTTCGATAAATTTAGCGGCGGATTCCGGTTCAAGTCTGGTGGGGCCTGGAAGACGTCGAACGACGTAATTGTCGACGAATACTATGCCGCCCAACGCAAGCTTAAGACTGGCGGCCCTGTAACGATGATGAATCGTGAGTGGAATGTTTCGGGCATCGTTGAGAGCGGCAAGATGAGCCGCATCTTTATGGACGTGAATGTCCTGCAGGATCTCACCGGCAACACAGGCAAGTACAGCCAGATCTACCTGAAGGTGGACGACGTAAAGAATGTGGATGCCATTGTCGACCAGCTCAAGGCCTTGCCGGCTTTGAAGGAATACCCAATTTATTCCATGGAAGCCTTTACCTCCCTGATCAGCATCGACAATGCACCAGG
>JBIPMY010000303.1:0-7583 GCA_044376335.1 Bryobacter sp. | reverse complement strand
TTTGAAATTCGTTGAAGCTCACCCTTCGCCGTTTGCCGGACCATCGTTGCTGGATCTTTACGAACGTAACCCCTGCAGTCTGTGCCGACGTTCGACAGTAAGGGCGCTCACCCGTAATCTATTGATTCCAGAACATCTTCTGACATTGATTGAAGAGGATATTTACGCTAAAGCCCAAGATCTCTGAGCCCAATACTAAAGCCAAATTGGGGCAACTGCAGCGAGTCTGTGCGGTGCAGGCCATCTGCGTCATAGACGAAGAGCTGCTTTTCTTCGCCATCAATTAGCCAGAGGTGCTGCACGCCAAGAGTGCGGTACTCTTCCATTTTCTTGAGCGTCTCAGACAGCCGGTCGTCTGGCGAAGTAATCTCAATGGCAACTAAAGGGACGAGTTCTGAAACTGCTCCACTGGGCTCTATCCCGGCAAACAGACATACGTCCGGGATGCGGTATACCTTCCCTGCCTCGATTTGCAGCCGCAATTCTGTCGCTGGAAAAAGGCGGTGAGTTTCCGCAAGACGAAAGAATAAATGAGCAAGCAGTGCCTGCAATCTTGCATGCAAATAGGTAGGCATGGTTCGCTCTAGAACCTCTCCATGAAAGTACTCGCAGTCTCTCTCCCCAAACGCTGATCTGAGGTAATCTTCTGGCGCAACCAATGCACGAGTTGCCATAGCCACATGCTAGCGCAAACCGTCAAATGGCGACCTCGACCATCAGCTAGTACCGCAAAACTAGGTCTTGGCTGCTGCCACTGCTAAACTAAAGAGGAAAATTACTATATATGGTTGACGCCGTACTCGCTAAAATCTTCGGCACCAAGCATGAGCGTGAAGTTAAACGCATCAAGCCCAAAGTCGAAGCGATCAACAATCTCGAAGCTGCCATGCGCCAGCTCACCGACGCTGAGCTGACAGCCAAAACAGCTGTGTTCAAGCAGCGCATTGCCAAGGGCGAGACGCTCGACGACCTGCTCGTCGAGGCGTTTGCCGTTTGCCGGGAAGCATCGCGCCGCGTTCTGAACATGCGTCACTTCGACGTCCAGTTGATTGGCGGAGCATTCTTGCATGAAGGCAAGATTGGCGAAATGCGGACTGGTGAAGGCAAAACGCTGGTTGCCACATTGCCGGCCTACCTCAATGCTCTTGAGGGCAAAGGCGTACACGTCATCACGGTGAACGACTACCTGGCGAAGCGCGACTCTGAATGGATGGGCCGCCTGCACAGCTTTCTCGGCCTCACCGTCGGCTGCATTATCCACGACATTACCGAGCAGGAACGACGCGACGCCTACCAGGCCGACATTACCTACGGCACCAACAACGAATTCGGTTTTGATTACCTGCGCGACAACATGAAGTTTCGCCTGGAATCCTGTGTCCAGCGCGATCACAACTACGCGATCATCGACGAAGTCGACTCGATCCTGATCGACGAAGCTCGTACGCCTCTGATTATTTCCGGCCCGAGCGAAGAATCTACCGACAAGTATTACCGCATCAACACGATCATTCCAAAGCTGGTGCGCGGTGAAGTGATTGTAGGCAAAGAGCCCGGCGAAAAGTACTTCACGGGCGACTACACCGTTGATGAGAAGCAGCGCAATGTCGCGCTCACAGAAGAGGGCGTTCATAAGGTGGAGCGCTTGCTCAACTGCGGCAACCTTTACGATATCGAGAACATGGAACTCAACCACCATGTGCAGCAGGGCCTTCGTGCAGCAGTGCTTTATCAGCGCGATCGCGAATACGTTGTGCAGAATGGCGAAGTGGTAATCGTCGATGAATTCACCGGACGATTGATGCCGGGGCGTCGCTGGTCTGACGGGCTCCATCAGGCGGTTGAAGCTAAAGAAGGCGTCAAGATCGAGCGCGAGAATCAGACGCTTGCCACCGTCACCTTCCAGAACTACTTCCGTATGTACAAGAAGCTGTCCGGCATGACCGGTACGGCCGACACGGAAGCTGCGGAATTCGGCAAGACCTATAAGCTGGACGTTGTTCAGGTACCTACCAACCAGAACATGATCCGTAAGGATCTGAACGATATCGTTTACCGCACCGAAGAAGAGAAGTTCCGTAACGCAGCCAAGGAAATCAAGGAATTGCACGACAAGGGCCAGCCGGTTCTAGTCGGTACGATTTCAGTTGAGAAATCAGAGCGGCTGGGCGCGGCGCTGCGCCGCATCGGGGTTCGCCACGAAGTATTGAACGCGAAGAATCACGAACGCGAAGCTTCGATCATTGCTCAGGCCGGGCGCAAGGGCGCGGTTACTGTGTCCACCAACATGGCAGGCCGCGGTACTGACATTTTGCTTGGCGGTAATGCCGAGTTTCTGGCAAAAGACCAGATGCGCCGTGCTGGCAAAGATCCGGAAGGCGTGCACGCGGAAGAGTACAAGACGCTCTACGCCGAGATCAAAAAACAGACGGATGCTGAACACGATGAAGTTGCCAAATTGGGCGGCCTCTTTGTGCTTGGTACCGAACGCCACGAATCGCGCCGCATCGACAATCAGCTTCGTGGCCGCGCAGGCCGTCAGGGTGACCCTGGTGGATCGCGCTTCTACCTTTCGCTTCAGGACGATTTGCTGCGTATCTTCGGTGGCGATAAGATTCAGGGTTTGATGCTGCGTCTTGGCATGGAAGAAGATGTACCGATCGAATCGAGCCTGATTACGCGCCGCATCGAAGCCGCGCAAAAGTCAGTTGAAGCCAACCACTTCTCTGCCCGTAAGCACCTGCTCGAATACGACGACGTGATGAACAAGCAGCGCACCGCTGTTTACGAATTGCGCCGGGCGATGCTTTCTGGAACCAACCAGAAAGACCGTGTTCGCGAGATGATCACCTCGATTGTCGGGTCGTTTATCGATACACGGCTGCCGGAAGGGACTCGTAGCGACCAGTGGGATATGGCTGGATTTGAGTCCGACATTCTGACGCAGTTCGGGGTTAAGGTTGACACCGAGGAATTGCAGAATTCGGGACGCGAGTTGATCGAACAGGAAGTGATCGACCTGCTCAATGCCCGTTACGACGAAAAGGAAGCCATCGTCAGCCCTGATGTGATGCGCGAAACCGAGCGCATGATCATGCTGAACGTGATCGACAACCAGTGGAAAGACCACTTGCTGTCGATGGACCACCTGAAGGAAGGCATTTATCTTCGCGGCTACGGCCAAAAAGATCCGCTCATCGAATACAAGAAGGAGAGCTTTACACTCTTCCAGGACATGATGGCCCGCATCGAAGACGAAGCGCTGCGCTATCTGTATTTCTTGCAACCTTACGATGAAAACGGGAACATTCTCACAGCTTCTCCCATCCAAGTAGGGGAAGACGATGAGGAAGAAGAAGAGCAAGTTGAAAGCCACGAACCGGCTCCAGTGCCGGCAGCCGCTGCTTCTATCACCGACTTCACCAAGAACATCCAGCGCAAAAAGGAAAAGGAACTCGAAGCCCTGCAGTATGTGGGTGGCGATTCTACTGCTTCCTCAAAGCCGCAGCCTGTCGTCAAGGGTGCAAAAGTTGGACGCAACGAACCTTGCCCCTGTGGTTCAGGCAAGAAATACAAAGTTTGTCACGGTAGGTAAGTAATGCTATCGCCGATTCTTCTTCTAGTCGCAACGATTCTTCCACCCTCGATTGACGACTGGAAGCGGACCGAGCCAGCCAAAGCTGAATTGCAGTACCCGAATGTTGCCAAAGAATTTGGGCTGGCAGAATCGGATGCGGCCACCTATGCAAACGGGCCCAAAACCTTTACCCTCGCAGTTCACCGGTTGAAGGACGTTACGGGAGCAGTTGCGCTCGAGCAATCCCTGCAATCCCCGGACAAGAAGATCTTCCGACACCAGAATTACGTGTTTGAGACCCTTGCCGGGACGGCACCACGTGGCGCGCTGGACGCGTTTTTGTTTCCCACCCTGAAGGTAGACCGGTCTGCGCCCCCAACCCTGCTGGGCAACCTTCCACGCAAGGGAAGGGCCGTTGGCTCAGAACGATTACTTTTGGGTCCAGAATCATTGAGGGCCTTTGAGCCGAGAATTCCGGTAGCAGCGGCGGGATTTGATTTTGCTGGAGAGGTACAGATTGCCAAATATGGAACTGCGACTTTGGCGGTACTGCACTACCCAAACCACGCGATTGCCCGGCAGCAGCTTGAGGCTCTGAAGCAGGTGCCGAATTCTGCGATCAACCGGTCTGGCCCGATTGTTTCCATGGTTTTACCGGCTGGGCTTGACCCCAAAAGCGCGCAGGCGCTGGTGGGTCAAATCGAGTACAAAGCGGCAATCATGATGGACAAGGCGCCTGAGAAGGCACAGCCCGATCCGGTGGATTTTCTCCTGGGAGTCTTCCAACTCGCGGGAGTACTGATAGTCATGTGTTTGGTGCTGGGCGTAGTTTTTGCACTTTTTCGTGCCTACGGACGGCACTGGTCGGGCAAAAAAGACGATGACGGCATGACAACGCTTGGCATCTAAATAACCCCTTCACAAACATCACTTTAGAGCGATCATCCACCTTCTGTAAACACGTTTTCCACAGCCCATAAGCGGCGCAAATAGTCCCTAAATACTTGATATTAATGGACTTATAAGTCTTCCGAAAAGAAGTTGACTTCCCCGGCTGAAGGCCATAAACTCCAATCACTACGATTTTTACGGTTCATTCCCGTTAGAATCAGTTCTCCCAATGAACATCAGCAGGAAAGCTCGCCAAATGGCGAGCTTTCTTGTTTCTGGTCAACAAGTTAGACTGGAGTGATGCGTCCTGCCAAGCCCGAAGAAGAGCTGAAAACCTGGCGGGAGCGCGCCCAGGCGCTGCGCCACCTGCCCCCCCTGCTACTCGAGGTATGGCGGACCCGTCCTTTGTTTGCAGCCACTTCGCTGGTTTGCCGCTTGCTGCTCGCCTTTTTGCCGGTAGCTTTGCTTTATGTTTCAAAACTTTTAGTGGATGAGGTGGTGTCGGGGAATGCGTCCGGGCTGGTGTGGCGCTATTTGGCGATCGAGGTAGCCCTTGTCCTCTCCACCGACCTTTTGGGTCGCCTGATGGGCCTCTGTGACTCTCTGCTGGCCGATCTTTTCACCAACCAGATCACGATTCGGCTGATGAAGCATGCGGCTTCGCTGGACCTGGTGACTTTCGAGGATCCCACCTTTCAGGACAAACTGGACCGGGCCAGACGTCAGACCACAGACCGGCTGTCGATGCTTTTCCTGATTGCGAGCCTTCTGCAGCAGGTTTTGTCACTGATCGCCATGTCTGCCTCGGTAATTGCTTTCTCGCCCCTTTTCTTTGCTTGCCTCGTGATCAGCCTGATTCCGGTATTCTGGTCGGAATCGAAATTCGCCGCCCTGGCCTATTCTCTGCTTTACCGCTGGACGCCGGAGAGGCGGCAAATCGATTACCTGCGACTGCTGGGTGCCAGCCACACCACGGCCAAGGAAGTGAAGCTCTTTGGGCTTTCGGGTTATCTGATTGACCGGGCGGACAAACTCTTCCAACGTTTTTATGCCGAGAACCGGAAGCTGGCCATTCGCCGGGCGAGCGTCAATTACCTTTGGGGCCTGCTGCCGAACGGGGCGTACTATGCGAGTTTTGTCTACATTCTGCAGCAGGCGATTGCCAAGACGATCACAGTTGGGGACCTGATTTTTCTGACTCGCGCTTTCTCCAATTCCCGAACCTTGCTGAGTTCAATCTTTCAGAACATCAGCCGGGTGGCTGAGCAGGCGCTTTATGTTCGCGATCTCTTTGACTTCTTTGAGACCAAACCGGCACTGCCTGTGGCGGTGAATCCGTTGCCGGTTCCGAATCCGATCCGCGAGGGTTTCCGCTTTGAGGATGTTCACTTTGGATATCCAGGGGCGGCGAAGCCGGTGCTGAACGGGATCAGCTTTCACTTAGCGCCGGGGCAGAAGATCGCGCTGCTGGGGGAGAATGGCGCGGGGAAAACTACGCTTGTGAAGCTGCTTTGCCGGCTCTACGATCCGAGTGCGGGACGCATTACGCTCGACGGCAAGGACCTGCGAGACTACGATCCGGAATCGTTGCGTCAGGAAATCGGCGTGATCTTTCAGGATTTCTTGAAGTACGATGCAACCGCTGGCGACAACATTGGCTTTGGCCTGATCGAGTCACTGACAGACCCAGCCAGGATCGACCAGGCGAGCGAGAAAAGTTACGCCGACTCGGTGATCTCAACGTTGCCCTCGGGCTATGAGACGATGCTGGGACGTCGCTTTGAAGGCGGGATCGAGTTGTCGCAGGGACAGTGGCAGAAGATCGCTCTGGCGCGGGCTTACATGCGGGACGCTCAGTTGTTGATCCTGGATGAGCCTACGGCCTCGCTCGATGCGCGAGCTGAGTATGAGGTCTTCGAACGTTTTGCGAATCTGACTGCGGGCAAGAGCGCCGTGCTGATCAGCCACCGCTTCTCAACGGTTCGGATGGCTGATCTGATTCTGGTGCTGGAGCATGGCAAGATTCTGGAGCAAGGCAGCCACGAAGAGTTGCTGGCCAGGGGAACACGCTATGCAGAGCTGTTTGAACTGCAGGCGGCCGGATACCGCTAGCGCTCGATGATGGTGCGTAGCGGGCGCCAGTAGATGTTTTTGTAAGCGACAGGGCCGTGATCGCCTTGCAGCATTACGGGGTTCTTAGCCGCTTCAGGCAGATTCATCGCGGCTCGCGTTGGGCCATCTACTTCAACGTCTTTCTGGATTGTGAAGCCGTTATGCACTACACGAAGAAACTTTGCATTCGCGGTTTTCTTGCCACTGGCATCAAAGCGCGGGCCGCGGAAGGCGATGTAGAAAGACTGCCAGTCGCCGGGCTTGCGCGAAGCGTTGCGACTGGGCGCTGAACCTCCGACGCCGGTTTCGTTGATCCAGCGGTGATAAATGCCGCCGCAATCAGAAGACGTCATCGGCTCGTCGGACTTCCAGCTATCGAAGACCTGGACTTCGTAGAGACCATGCAGGTACACGCCAGAATTGGAGCCCTTGGCTACCATGAATTCGACGTAGAGCTCGATATCGCCAAAGGTCTCTTCGGTGACGAGGTTTGTGGTGCGGCCGGTGGGGCCATTCAGCATGGTGCCGCCAGGGGTAGGGCCGGGGACAGCTCGCAAGCGAGTAGGCCCGAGCAGGCGATCCCAGAGGATTCCGGTGGTGGTGAGCCAGTCCCCCTGACCCTTCCAGCCGCTGAGGTCTTTGCCGTTGAGCAGCGGCGACCAACCGGCTTCTAGCAGGTAGGGAGCATCGCCGTGCATCTCGCCGTCGTTGAGCTCAGGACGCTTCTGCGCCAGCGCCGTCAGGGAGAAGAGAACGAGAAGAAATATTGTGGAGCGCATGTTTTCGTTATCACCTTACTACAATGGAAGAATCCGTGGATCTCAAGAAAACAGTTAATTTGCCCAAGACCGCCTTCGCCATGAAGGCCAACCTTCCTCAAAACGAGCCCAAAATGCTTGCCCGCTGGAAGGACATGGATTTGTATAGCCGCATTCGGGCCTCGCGTGCCGGAGCACCGGAGTATGTGCTGCACGATGGCCCGCCTTATGCGAACGGCAATATT
>JBIPMY010000302.1:0-7613 GCA_044376335.1 Bryobacter sp. | reverse complement strand
CCCATTTCCAAAAGATACATCTTGTTGGTGTCGCCTTCTGAAGAGAGCATCTGCTTGCCCATGATGGCCATGCCGAAGGAGTTGCCGAAGCCGGTCCATTCGGCGATGAATTTGCCGGTGTTGGAGAAGACCTGGATGCGTTTGTTGCCGCGGTCGCCGACGTAGATCTGATCTTGCTTGTCGATGACCATGGAATGGGCGGCGGAGAATTCGCCGGGGAGTTTGCCCTTCTTGCCCCACTGGCTGACGAAGTTGCCTTGGGGATCGAAGTGGATGATGCGGGCGTTGCCGGCGTCGGCTACGTAGTAGTGGCCTTTGGAATCCCAGAGGATGTCGTCGGGGGAGCGGAAGTGTTTTTCGTCGTTGCCGGGGACGTTGACTTCGCCGATGGTGCGGAGGAGTTCGCCGTCGGGAGTGAAGACGCGGAGGACGTGGTTGCCGTTGTCGGTGGTCCAGATCTTGCCATCGGGGGCGACCTTGATGACGTGGGCGACTTTGAACATTCCAGCGCCCCAGCTCTTGATGTACTTTCCTTTGCTGTCGAACTTGGCGACAGGAACTTCGCCTCGGTGGAGGATGTAGATGTTGCCCTTTTTGTCGGTATCGATGCCGGACATGACGCCGGGCTTGGCCGGGGCTAGATCGAGGAAGCCGGCACTTTCGAAGGTGCTGGCGGCGTAGATAGTTGAAGTGAGTAGGAGTAGGGCTAGTTTCATTAGAGTTTTTGGTGGATCACGAGGCGGTCCCATTTGCGGCCGCCGAGGGATACGGGTTGGTATTTTTCTACTGGAATGTCGAGGGCTTCGCCGAAGACTTTGGCGGCGAAGCGGGTGTCGTTATGGACGAGTTTGGCACCGGGGTTGAGGCTTCGTGCAAGGCCGGTGAGAGCGCAGAGGAGTTCGGCTTCGTTCAGATACACGAAGAGGTTGGTGGCGATGATGAGATCGTATTTTGCGGGGAGGATTTGGGTGGTGAGGTCGTGGGGGGTGGCGTGGAGGTGGGCGATGACTTCGGGGCGGATGTCGATCGCGTCGACCTGGCTGTAGAGGGAACGCAGGTGGTCGAGTTGATGGCTTTTGAGAGGGATGTCGTCAGTGAATTTTTCGCGACGGGTGAGGTCGAGGCCGGGGCCGGCGAGGAGGACCCGTTTGGCAGGGATGTTGAGGGTGGAAAGAGCAGTGAGGCTTTCTGGTGAGGTGTCCGAGCTTAGGCCTCTGTCCTGGTAGAGAGGCTCGAGAGGGGCTTGTTTGATCTCTTTGGCTTCGAGGAATTTGAGAGTGTGCTCGTAGCAGCGATCGAGGGGCCAGTTGAGGTTGTCGTAGAGATTGCGGATGAGCTTGTGGCGGGGGTCTTTGGGCGTTGCGGCGAGGAAGTCCTGGGCTCGTTGTTGCGGGACCGGGAGCTTTTGATGGGCGGCCTGGGTGGGGTCTATTGCTGGTTGGGTGGTGAAGGATTTTGACTGGAGGAGGTAGTAGGCTATGTGTTCAGCGGAACCGTGGGCGATGCGGAGCTGCTGGCGTTTGCGTTGGGCGTCGAACCAGGCGGGGTTGATGCCTAGAGGGGTGGCGAGGGATTGGGGGAGGAGGTCGACCGTGAGATCGCTGTTGGCGGCAAGGCAAAGAGAAGCGATGAGGGAGCGACGGGTCATTTCTTTTGGGGCGGAGTGAAATCTGAAACAATTTTTATCATTTGTGGGGTTTGGAGTCAATGGTACGAAGGGTGGCGTAAGGTTGTGGGTATGAAGTTCGTGCATCGGCATTCGTTGAGTTTGGTGACTGGGTTGATTGTGGTGGCGCTGGTGGTTTGGTATGCGCTTTGGATTCAGGACCCTTCGACGCATCTGGGATCGTTTGTGGGAAATGCGATTGCGGACTGGAGCGGGATGTTTATGACGGTGCTGGCGACGAAGCATTTGTACGAAGCCAAGCGGCATCCGGGTGAGCCGGTGCATTTGGGGGTCCGGTTGATGATTCATAACCATCCGCTGACAATCTTTTTGCTGGTAACGGGGTCTGGGTGGCTGGGGTTGTTTCTGGCTTTACCGGTAGAGGATAAATGGGGGCAGGTGGTGGGGAATCTGGTTTCAGAGTGGACGCAGAGTTTGGGGTATGTATGGCTGACGAAGCGGTTTATTGAGCTGAAGGCGGTAGAGCACCGGACGGCTCTTGCGCGGGTTGGAGGGGGATCTGGGAATGAAGCGCGACATCATAGTTAGACTGCATTGATTGTTTTAAGCCCAAATCGATTAGACACGGATCTTGAGCTAGCGAAAGCTGTGCTTCAGCGGGACCGGAAGGCCTCGGCGGAGTTTGTTTTGCTGTATTCCGATCCTGTGTATCGTTATGTCCGCTTTCGGCTGCAGCCGAGGGTGGAGGCTGTTGATGATCTGGTGCAGGAAGTATTTTTGACGGCGTGGAAGTCTCTTGCCCGGTATGAGGGCGGGGCGCCGCTGAAGCAGTGGATTCTAGGGATTGCACGGCATAAGGTGCAGGATCATTACCGGCAGGTGCTGAAGAGTGTTCCCTTCCCTGAGGATGCCGATCAGGTGGCGGATTCCAGCGACGGACTTGAGATTCAGATCGGGACGGCGCAGGCGCAGGCACGGATTTCGTCGATACTGGCCACGCTGCCTGAGGATTACCGGACAGTGCTGCTGTGGAGGTACTGGGAAAAGAAGAGCGCAGAGGAGATAGGCACTGAAATTGGGCGGACAGCGAAGGCGGTGGAGAGATTACTGGCAAGGGCCAGACAACAGTTTAAAGAGGCATGGCAAGGAAAGGAGGAGATCAAGTGAATTCAGAAAACTGGATGGAAGAAATCGCAGAGCTTTGTGATGAAGAAGAGTTGCTGGCTCCTTCCTGTCTGAAGTCGAAGCTGTATTCGAGATTGATCGAGGCGCAGCAGCTTGAGGGGCCGCTCAAGAGTTTGAAGGAGACGGCGGGATTGTGTGTGTTTGAGAAGCTGATTGAAATCCTACCGGCAGAGAAGAACCTACAGAGCTTTCAGTATTGCCAGGTTTGCCATGCGCGGGTGGCTGGGGAGCGAATTGAAAATGCTCCGATTTACTGGGCAAATTGCCCTTATTGCGAATTCCAGCCGCGCTAGAATTCGCGGACGAAGCCAAAGTTGTTGATGAAGTTCAGGAAGAGGGCTTTGCCTGGCGGGCGGAGCTGTGCGCTGAGGGGATTGGATGAGACCGTTTCCCAGAAGGTGAAGCGGAAGTGCCACTTGGGTCGGAGCTTGAGGTCGATGCCAACGGCGGTTCGCCAATAGGGCTTGGTGGCGGAGAAGACGTCTGGGGGGAGGGTGGGGCGGCCCTTGGAGATCAGTAGGGTTTCGGCGCGGCTGTTGAGGTGGATGAGGCCGGTGCCGCCTGCGACGTAGGGACGCCAGATGCTTGTGCGGGGACGGCCGTAGATCATTCCATCGAAGCCGAAGGAGTTTTGGGTGCTGCGGCGTTGTTGTTCGAAGGTATCGGTTGCGTTGGTACCGGTGAAGGTGACGGGGTTGCGATTCCAGCCGTAGGCGGCCTGGATGCTGAAGTAATTGTTGAGGTGGCGGCCGGCGAAGAGTTGGAAGGCGGGGCCGTTTGAAGGCTTGTAAAGAGCGATCTCGGTGCGGGTGGAATCGATGATGGTGCGGCCATCGCCGGTGACGGTGGCGATACCGGCTGTACCGCCAGCGAACCATTGCGCCTGGGCAATTTCTTTGGCAAACAACAGGAGCAAAAGAATGCGCGGCATTTCTCTATTTTGAGGGGGATCTTTTGAGAAGTCACGACAGAAAGGGAGGAAGCGCTTCCGGATTGAAAAGAATAAAGGATTTGACATGAGAAACAACTTTGTAAGTACTCTTGCAGTACTCAGTCTGGGTGCGGCTTCGTTGATGGCACAGCCGCAGAATGTGCGTTTGATTGGAATTGCCGGACCCACGATTTTGACCGAGGCCGGCACGTATATGTTGACCACCGGGCTGACGGTGAGCTCCTCAACGGGAGCAGGAATTCAGATTTCGGGCAACAACATTGTGCTCGATTTGAACGGGCAGACGATCACCGGGGCGGGAAATGCTACGGGAGTTGGTGTGCGTGTGGTGGGTGCCCGGAATGTGGTGGTGAAGAACGGGAACGTGGAGGCAGCGCTGATGGGTGTTGTGACCATGATGTCGAGCAATGTGCGGGTTGAGAACATGATGATTCGGGGGATGGCCGGTGCGCCGCCCGAAGCTGGAATCATGATGGTGCAGACGTGGAATTCGGTGGTTGCGAATAACCAGATTGCCAATACGGCACTGGGGATCTTTGTACGCGGTGGAAACACGTTTGGGAACCGGATTGAGAACAATACGGTTACGACTTCGAGCATGAGCGCACCACTTGGGATTTGCTACAACCCAGCAGATACGGATCCCGCTGGGCCCAAAGGCGATCTGATCCGGGGCAACCTGATTCGCGGCTACCGCCAGGCAATCGCGTTTTCATCCAGCTCTGACTTCAATGTAGTTGAGGGAAACACGTTTATTTTCAGGACGAGTGCTTCGAGCAATCCGAGCGAGACGAATGTGTTTAAAAACAATACCGATGTGAGAATCGCAAACTAGGCATTCGGGTGTGGGAGGGTAACTTTTCCACGGGAATCAAAGTCCTGCTATTTTAGGGCATTCCCTCCCACATCTACATGCGTAACCGGATTTATCTCTCGACTGGCTTGTTGGCCACAAGTATTTTGTTTTTGAGCTCCTGCAATCAACCGACTGCTGCTGTACCCGGCAAGGGTGGCAAGAAAGGCGGCGGAGATGCTCCTGTTGTTGCGGTAAAGGCGACGACCAAGGACGTTCCTCTGGATTTGGACGTGATTGGCAATGTGGAAGCGAGTTCCACGGTAAGCATCAAACCACAAGTGAGTGGTGAATTGAAGGCTGCTTTCTTTAAGGAAGGCGACTTTGTGAAGGCCGGGGACAAGCTTTTCGAAATCGACAAGCGGACGCTGACGGCGCAAATTGACCAGGCGACGGCGAATCTGGCACGGAGTGAGGCGCAGTTGCGGATGGCGACCGCCAATTTGGCGAAGGATATGGCGCAGGCAGATTATCTGCGTTCTGTCTCGCAGCGCAATGAGATGTTGATGAAGGAAGGGATTGCGTCAAAGGAGCAGGGGGCGCAATCGGCGGCTCAGGCACTGGCGCAGAAGGAACTGACCGATGCGGACCGGGCGGCGATTGAAAGCTCTCGGGCAGACATTGCGGCCAATAAAGCCACAATTGAAAATTTGAAGGTGCAGTTGGGATTCACGACGATCATGGCACCGATCACCGGGCGGACGGGAAGTCTGCTCGTGAAGCCAGGCAACATTGTTTCGGCCAATTCGAGCGAGCTGATCATGATCAGCCAGATTCAGCCGGTGAACGTGACATTTGCGGTGCCGGAATCGCAGTTTCAGAAGATTGCGAGCCGGTTTGGGAAAGAGCGGATTCCGGTGTTTGCTTCGCAGCAGGATTCGACCGAGCCTCCGAGCGTTGGGAATTTGATTTTTATTGAGAGTGCGGTGGATGCTACGACCGGCACGCTGCGATTGCGAGCGAGCTTTCCGAATGCGGAACGGAAGATGTGGCCGGGGCAGTTTGTGCGTGTGCGGATGAGGCTGGGGACGGTGGAAGGGGCAGTAGTGGTGCCGAATCAGGCAGTGCAGACGGGACAGGATGGATCGTTTGTTTATGTGGTGAAGGCGGATCGTGGAGTTGAGAACCGGCCGGTGACGCTGGGGGTTCGCAACGGGAACGAACTGGTGATCGCCAAGGGTCTTGCCGAAGGTGAGACTGTCGTCACGGAAGGGCAGTTGAGGATTGCGCCAGGAGTGAAGGTGAATGTGCGTCAGCCCGGTGCTGGCGGGCGCAAGGGTGAAGGTAAGGGTGGTGGCGGCGAAGGTAAGGGTGGCGGCGAAGGCCGTCCCAAGAAAACGGAGTAATTTGACATGAACTTCTCCGCGATTTTCATCAAGCGGCCGGTGGCCACAATTCTGTTGATGCTGGGCATCAGCATGTTTGGCGTGTTGAGCTATACCGTGTTGCCGGTGAGCGATTTGCCGAACGTGGACTTTCCGACGTTGAGCGTGTCGGCCGGGTTGCCTGGCGCAGACCCGACGACGATGGCGTCGGCGGTGGCTACTCCGCTCGAGCGGCAGTTTAGCGGCATCGCGGGGATCGATTCGATGACGAGCTCGAACTCGATGGGTTCGACCAATGTGACGATGCAGTTTGATGTGTCGCGCGAGATTGATGGCGCGGCAGTGGACGTGCAGACGGCGATTAGCGCGGCGATGCCGTTGTTGCCTCCGGGGATGCCGTCGTTGCCTTCTTTCCGGAAACAGAATCCTTCGGATAGCCCGATTTTGTTTTTGGCATTGACGACGACATCGATGCCGAAGTGGAAGCTGGATGAATATGCGCAGGTGGTTGTCGGACAGCGGATTTCGTCGGTAAATGGTGTGGCGAGCGTGAACCTGATGGGATCGCAGAAATATGCGGTTCGCATTCAGGTAGACCCGGAGAAATTGGCCTCGCGCGGGATCGGGATCAATGAAGTAAGCGATGCGATTCGGAACTGGAATGCGAATGTGCCGACGGGTACGATGTGGGGCCCCACGCAGGCCTATTCGATCCAGACGAATGGACAGTTACCGACCGCTGAAGATTACGCGCAGATGATTGTGACTTACCGGAATAACGCGCCGGTGCGGCTGGCGGATCTGGGCGTGGTGCGCGATGGAAGCGAAGATGAGCGGACGATGGCCTGGAACTGGAGCAAGGCGACGAAGAAGTTTGAGCAGGGCGTGAACCTGATGGTGATGCGGCAGCCAGGCAGCAACATCATCGAGGTGAACGATGCCGTGAAGAAGTTGTTGCCTTCGATTCAGAAACAGTTGCCGCCGACAGTGGATCTGAAGATCCGCAGCGACCGGTCGAAGAATATTCGTGAAGCCTTTGCCGATATTCAGATGACGTTGCTTTTGTCGCTGGGGCTGGTGATCATGGTGATCTTCCTGTTTCTGCGCAAGGCGACAGCAACGATTATCCCGACCGTTGCCTTGCCCGTATCGCTGGTGGGGACCTTCGCCGTTATGTATTTGCTGGGTTACTCGATGAATAACCTGTCAATGATGGCGATTATTCTCAGTGTGGGCTTTGTGGTGGACGATGCGATTGTGATGCTGGAAAACATCGTGCGACATATCGAAAATGGATTGACTCCGATGGAGGCAGCCTATCGAGGGTCGAAGGAAATCTGGTTCACGATTGTTTCGATGACGATATCACTGGCGGCTGTGTTTATCCCGATCCTGTTTATGGGCGGCGTGCTGGGGCGATTGTTCCACGAATTTGCGGTAACGATCACGACAGCCGTGCTGATCTCGGGGTTTGTATCGGTCTCGCTGACGCCGATGCTGGCAAGCCGGATTCTGAAAGCTCACTCAACCGAGAAGCCGGGCTTGCTGTCGCGAATCATTGAGGCACCGCTTGTTTTTGCAACGCGGATGTATGAAGGCAGTTTGCGTTGGGTAGTGAAGCATCACTTTGTGATGGTTGTCGTTTTTGTGGCGATGTTTGGAACAACCATC
>JBIPMY010000300.1:0-7661 GCA_044376335.1 Bryobacter sp. | reverse complement strand
CTCGGTATCGAATCTTCCTGCGACGAGACAGCCGCCGCCGTCGTGGAAGATGGCACAAAGATCCTGTCTTCCAGCGTAGCGTCTCAGCTCGATGTTCACCAGAAATATGGTGGCGTCGTCCCTGAGCTCGCCAGCCGAGAGCACGTCCGCGCCATTGTCCTGATTGTCCGCGAGGCTCTCGAGGCAGCGAATACAAAGCTCGAAGATCTCGACGCCATCGCCGTCACCCACGGCCCCGGCCTGGTAGGCAGTCTGCTGGTAGGCCTCACCTATGCCAAGTCTCTGTGCTTTGCCAAAGGTATCCCGCTGATCGGGGTGCATCACCTCGAAGGTCACATCCGGGCCGCGCTGATCGGGATTGACCTCGAGTACCCAGCCCTGGCCTTGGTCGCCAGCGGAGGACACACGCATCTCTTCGAGTGCCTGTCCGAAGGTGAGTACCGCCTCGAAGGCCGTACCCGCGACGACGCAGCCGGCGAAGCCTACGACAAGGTCTCGAAGCTCCTCGGCCTCGGCTACCCAGGCGGCCCCGTGATCGACGCCCTGGCTGCCAAAGGCAACCCGCGAGCGGTGAAGTTCACCTCACCCAAGCTCAAAGGCAACCTGAGCGACTTCAGCTTCAGCGGCCTCAAAACCGCCGTCCTGCGCTGGACCGAAGCCCGCCGCCTCCGAGGCGACTTTGACCCAGCTACAGACCCCGAGACGATCGACATGCTGGCCAGCTTCCAGTACACCGTCATCGAGGAGCTTTTGAACCGTGCCGCAAGGGCAGCCCAGAACATCGGAGCCAAAGCGCTGGTCATCAGCGGTGGTGTCGCCTCCAACCGAGGTCTCCGCGAAGCAGTCAAGTCGAGGAAGTGGCCCATGCCCGTCTACTTCCCGGAGCCGAAGTGGAGCACCGACAACGGCGTCATGATTGCCGTAGCCGGCTATTCCCGCTGGAAGCTCGGCCACTTCTCGAATCTCGATCTCAAGGCCCAGGCTAACCTCCCGCTGGCTCGATGAGATAACATCGCAGTCATATGGATCGTCGTACTTTTCTAGCCGCCGGAGCCGCGGCAAGCCTCCTCCAGGGGGCCTTCAAGAAGCCAGTAGGGCTTGAGCTCTACAGTGTCCGCAAAGAGTTTGTCAAAGACATGGCCGGGACAATCAAGGCCGTAGGCAAGATGGGCTACGAAGGCGTCGAGCTCTTTGGCTCCTACGCCGACTGGACCCCCGCTCAGGCCAAAGAAGCCTACACCATGATCAAGGACGCCGGCATGAAGTGCTGGTCAGCCCACACCGGCGCCAAGTACTTCACCCCCGAACATTTGGACCGTGTCATCGAACTCAACTCGATCCTCGAGAGCAAGTACATGATCATGTCCAGCGCAGGCAAGGTAGACGGGATCGACGGCTGGAAGAAAGTCGCCGTCTCGCTCAACACTGCCGCCGAGAAGCTCAAGAAGGTGAAGAAAGGAACCGGCTTCCACAACCACGCCTCTGAGTTCATGCCCCTCAACGGGCAGAAGCCGATCGAAGTCCTGGCCAAAGAAACGGTCAAAGATGTCGTCCTGCAACTCGACGTGGGTACCTGCATCGAAGCCGGCACAGATCCGATCGCCTGGATCAAGGCCAATCCCGGTCGCATCCGCAGCCTTCACATGAAGGACTGGAAGCGCGGCCTGCCCAACCCGCACGACGGCTACAAGGTCTTGATCGGAGAAGGCGAAACAGACTGGAAGGCTGTAGTGAACGAGAGCCTGAAGACCGGCGGAGCCGAGCACCTGCTCATCGAGCAGGAAGGCAGCAGGTTCTCCGAATTCGAGACCGCCCAGAAGTGCATCGAAAATTTCAAGAAGATCATGGCCTAAACAATGAAAGCACCCATCCTCCTACTCCTGGCCTCCAGCGCATTCGCGCAGGAAGGCGTCACCGTCAATCTCAAGGCCCTCATGGCCGACTACAAGAAGAAGGTAGTTGCCATCGCCGCTGCCTTCAAACCAGCCGATCAGGACTTCAAGCCCACGCCAGAAGTCATGTCGGTTAAGGAACTGGTTACGCATCTCGGTGATGCCAACTACTCGCTCTGCGCACAGCTCAAGGGCGAGAAGAAGCCCACCGTCGGCACGCTGGCCGAGAGCTTCGACTATTGCCTCGCTGCCATCGATGCAGTGGACGGCAAGATGGCTGAGAAGACCACCGCCAGGACACCACGCGACAAGGGCTACATCGCCTTGCATCTGCTGGAGCACACCGCTCTGCACTATGGCAATCTGGTCACCTACCTGCGCATCAAGGGTATGGCTCCACCCAAGGGCTAAACGCAAAAAGGCCCCCTCTTGCGAGGGGGCCTTTTCTATTAGTGGTTACTTGGTGGTACGTTCGCGCGAAGCGATGATCCGGTCGATGATGCCATACTCGATCGCCTGAGGCGCTTCGAGAATGTAGTCACGCTCGGTATCGCGCGCGATCTTGTCGATCGGTTGATTGGTGGCGTCGGCCATGATGCCGTTCATGACTTCCTTCATGCGAAGGATCTCTTTGGCATAGATGTCGATGTCGGTTGCCTGGCCACCGAGATTGCTCATCGAAGGCTGGTGAATCATGATGCGCGAGTGGGGCAGTGCAAAGCGCTTACCCTTGGTGCCGCAGGCAAGCAGCACCGCTGCCATCGAGGCAGCCTGCCCGATGCAGTAGGTAACGATGTCCGGCTCTACCAGATTCATCGTGTCCAGAATCGCAAGTCCCGCAGTGATCGAGCCACCGGGGGAGTTGATGTAAATGTTGATATCGCGATCGGGGTCTTCGCTGGCCAGGAAGAGGATTTGCGCAACAAGCAGGTTGGCAACCTGGTCGTCGATCGGGGTGCCGAGGAAGATGATGTTTTCCTTCAGCAGGCGCGAATAGATATCAAAGGAGCGCTCACCGCGCGTCGTCTGCTCGATCACCATTGGGACGAGGACGGAGTTGTTGTATTCGGGAGTTTGATTCTTCAGCATCAGATTGCTACTGCAACAATGCTAACGCGATTCGATCGATGGCGGTCCTCACCTCTTGGCTAGGCGCATTGTAATTGTTGGCAACGATCTGAAAAGCGATGGTGCCAAAGCGCCTGGATTCGGCATATCCGCCCAGTGCAGACACATGAGAAAGGCTACCCGTCTTGCCCCGGATCGCCTTCGCTTTAGTGGACTTGTCGAAGCGATTTCGCAGCGTGCCATCCTCGGCACCCACTGGCAGGAAGTCTCGAAATAGCTCGAGTTGCCCCTGCTTCTCGATGAAGCGCAATAGTTGGACAACGGCTTTGGGCGTCACCAGATTCAAACGAGACATCCCCGAGCCGTCTTCGAAGTTCACTTCCTTTTCATCGATTCCCGCCATCTTGAGGAAGTCGCTGAACGGCATCTTCTGACGCGCTGCCCTCAGCACCAGCTCTGCGTGAAGATTCTGGCTCACCTTGTCCACCACCTTCAACAGGTCGGGCAGGGCAGGGGATTCGCGCCGTGCGAGCTCAAACGATTCCAGACTCGCAGGCGCGACGTGGCGAGCCTCTGCTCTGCCGTCCACCCGGATGCCCTCTTCACTCAAGACCTGACGAAAGGCAACCGCGGCAAAAAGCGCCGGATCATCGACGGCCAGATCGTTGGAGTATTCTTTGGCCCCGGGCGGCAGATTCCCGCTCAGCACAACAGTGCGCGAACCCGGTTGGCGGTCGATGCGAACCCGTCTCGGTTTGTCTGCCAGAGCGCTTACCTGGTTGAGCATCGAAAAGTATTCAATCGCCGGATTGAGCGTAATTCCCTGCGCAGATAAGGTGAGCCCAAAGACGTTGTCATTGAAGGTCAGGGCCGATACTGGGGCACCGTATTCAAAGAGACCATCATCTGCTGACCATCCACTCGGGATCGGGTCAAAGTCTTGCGCGGTATCGTCTCCAACAATGCGACCAGCGATGTGCCGAACGCCTTTGTCTTTGAGTTGACGTGCCATCTCGCGCAGAGGCAACAGTAAGTCATCTTCAAAGGG
The DNA here is from genome assembly GCA_044376335.1 of Bryobacter sp. Taxonomy (GTDB): domain Bacteria; phylum Acidobacteriota; class Terriglobia; order Bryobacterales; family Bryobacteraceae; genus Bryobacter. The sequence continues at coordinate 3,653 of JBIPMY010000300.1, read as the reverse complement.
CTTCTCCCGGTCGTAGGGATACCTTCTGGACGATAGTGATGGGTCACCGCCACCGTAGAGAACCAGATCACCGATGATCTTGCCGCTAGCATCCATGGCGCTGTCGGCAAGTACGCGCGTTGCGAAGCGGTGTTGTGGACCAAGTGCTGTAAGCGCAAAAGCGGTCGAGAATAACTTGGTGTTGGAGGCAGGAATGAAGAACTGGTCGGCATTGACGCTTGCCAGAACTTTGCCCGACTTCAATTGCACTGCATGAACTCCCCAGTGCACACGATGGTTCTTGGTGATCACGGATCGCACGGCCGGTGCCAGCGGCTGGGCACTCAATAAGCAGTTGGTAAAGAGTAGGATGAAGGTGATGCGTAACATGCTGCGAATTCTTATTGTGACGGCATTTGCCACAGCCTGGGGGCAGGGGGTGGCGCCACGTGGTCTGACACTCAAGGCTAAGCCCGCAGACTACGAGTTCTCTGGCGACGCGGGCAAGCTGCAGATCGGCGCAGCTTACATGGGCCGGAGCTTCTCGGCTGGAACAAAAATGCATGACGCAGGCAACTTCATCGTGGTCGAAGTCGGCGTCTTTGCCAGCAAAGACTTCACGGGAGAGCTGAGCACCGGAGATTTTCAGTTGAAGATCGACGACAAGAAAACCGTGCTTCTGGCTGCAGCGCCAACGCTGGTCGCCAACACCCTCCGCAATCGCGATATCGATCCGCAGCGCCGCCGTCTGGTTTATGGCGGGGGCATGGGTGATGCGCAAGTGATGGTGGGTCAGCCGAGGCCACAGGCTCGCTTTCCTGGCGATCCACGCCCGGGACAGCAACGCCCCGTCGGCATGCCAACCACCACAGAGAGTGACGCACAGGATTGGGATGTGGCGATTGAAAGCGCGATACCGGAAGGGCCACTGCCAAGCGGGCGCGCAGGCAATCTGTATTTTGATTTCCCCGGAAAGATGACGAAAGTAAAAAGTTTGGTGTTGCAGTACTCAGGACCGGGCGGGAAGCTCGATTTGAGGCTTCGCTGAAGTATAATGAAAGTTTGGCCTAATGCCCTCATTTTCATTTCGTATTCAAAGGCGTCTAGCCGCCTATCAGCGTTTGTTTCGCGAGCTTGCCCTGGTGGGCAAAGGGCTCGCATCGACTGATCATGTCGTTCAGGCGCATATCGTCCCGATTCGCCGTTGCAACATCGATTGTGGCTATTGCAACGAGTACGATGACTTCTCGAAAGAAGTCCCGATTGAGATCATGCTGGACCGGGTCCGTCATCTGGGCCGTTTGGGCGCAACCCTCATCACGATCAGCGGCGGCGAGCCAATGTTGCACAGCCGCATCGAAGACATCATTCGAGAAATCAAGAAGGTCGGTGCCATTGCTGGCATGATCACGAATGGTTATCTGCTGAATGAGAAGGAAATCAAGAGCCTGAATGAAGCGGGCCTCGATCACCTCCAGATTTCTATCGACAATCTTGTCCCCGATGAAGTTTCAAAGAAGAGCCTGAAGGTTTTGGATAAGCGTCTGCAGTGGCTCGCGGAGTTTGCCATGTTCCACGTCAATATCAACAGCGTGGTGGGCGCGGCGATCAAGAATCCTGAAGACGCATTTGTCATTGCCAAACGCGCTCATGAGCTCAAGCTGAGTTCGACGGTTGGCATCATCCATGACGGCAGCGGCCAGTTGAAGCCGCTTGGCCCGGTTGAACGCGATGTGTTCCATCGCATTCGTGCACTTTCCAAGAAGAGCTATGCGCGGCTCAATGGTTTTCAGGAAAAGATTGCCGACGGTGAACCCAATGACTGGAAGTGCCGTGCAGGCGCGCGCTACCTCTACGTCTGCGAAGACGGTCTAGTTCACTATTGCTCCCAACAGCGGGGCTTTCCTGGTATCCCCGTAACGGAATACTCACTTGCCGACGTACGGCGCGAGTACAACACGAAGAAGGGCTGCGCTCCCAACTGCACGGTGAGTTGTGTGCACCAGACTTCGATGATGGATTTCTGGCGCGATCCGCAGACATTGGAATCCCCAGTTCCTTCAAAGAAGGAATCGCCCTTGGTTCAGATTCACGCCTCCGGGGGCTAGGCCATTCGCGCTGCAATTGCATTTGCCATACTGGCAGGGCTGAACCTCTGGGTAGTCGCCAAATGGCTCAGTATCGAGTACACCAACGCTCGTCAATCGATCGAATGGGCATACCTCACTCTCGCCCGCTATATCGGCCAGCACGGTTTCTCCACGATCTACGGCACAGGGGAATGGTTCCCCTATTGGTATGGTGGCGTACCCTTTGAGAACACTTACCCGCCTCTGTTGCACTTTGCCGTAGCAATTGTGGCGCAACTCGCCCACTTGAGTGAAGGCAGGTCTTACCACCTGGTGAGCGGTTTCTTTTTTTGCCTTGGTCCAATTAGCGTTTGGCTCCTGTGCTGGCGCTGGACTCGTGCACTCTGGCCAAGTGTACTTGCCGCCGCCTTCTACGGTTTGTTGTCGCCCTGTTCGTGGCTGATGCCGAGCATCGCCCGGGATCTGCAAGGCTACCTGTTCAACCAGCGGTTAAACGTTCTTGCCCGTTACGGAGAAGGGCCACATCTGGCAGCTTTCGCACTCTTGCCACTGGCGCTTCTGGCTGTAGATTGGGCCCTCGAAAGGTTTACATGGCGCAGAGCGGCGTTGGCAGCACTTGCCTGTGCGGCCGTTCCGTTGAGCAATACTATTGGCGGTTTTGCTCTCGCATTTGGTGTTCTTGCTATCGTTGCCGCACGAGGAGTCAGTTGCGTTCTGCCTGCGATTGCGATTGGTTTCTGGGCTTATCTTCTTGCGCTTCGCTGGTTGCCTCCTGTCAATCTCTCTGACCTTTCCCGCAACTCGCAGATGGTCGGAGGTATCTTTCCCATGGATGTCTGGCACTATCTGCTACTTGCTTGCCTTGCGCTCGTGTCCGTGATCGCTGTGGTTGTGATTCAAAAACGCAATAGTGTGGCTGCGGCTTTCGGCTTTCTACTGCCAATGGCAATCATCCCTCTGGCCTGGGAATTCACAGGGTTCTATTTTGTCCCACAGCCTCATCGTTACCACCTCGAAATGGATCTCGGCATTGCATTTCTGATTGCCGCTTGCGTTGCAAACCTTCCCAATGCCAGGGTGTGGAGCACCGGCGGACTCGTTGCACTGTCCGCGTTCTGCCTGATCGCGGGCCGAGGGCTTGACCGGCATATCGAGCCATTCAAGTATGAAGAGAGTTGGGAGCGGCGAATTACCAGAGCCATGGCAAACCATGATCCCGAGGCGCGTGTTTACTTTCAAGGAACGCCGCGCTTCTTTGCTGGTGTTGAATTTGACCAGATGCAGTTCGGCGGTGGCTTCCTGAACGGGGTGAAAATTCCCGTCTTCTTTCTTGCCGATTACGGAATCACTTCGCGCCGCGGCGAGGGGCCGCTCACCATTGCCTGGCTCAAGGCCCTTGGGGTGGACTATGTTGCCGTAGGCGACGAAAAGACGGAGAATCCCTTTCGGTCCTGGCAAGACCCTCATCAATTTGACGGGCTTCTCACAGAGGTGTGGCGTGAAGGCGGAGATGCCATTTTGGAAGTGCGTCGAGCCAACGAATCACTTGCTCATGCAATTCCAAAGTCAGCTCTGATGTTGAAG
>JBIPMY010000367.1:0-6243 GCA_044376335.1 Bryobacter sp. | reverse complement strand
TGCCGGCCAGAAAGTAATAGCCGGCATTAACAAAAGAATTCAGCCGATCCTCGCCGGATCCACCAAAATAAGCACCCGTGTAATTCAGGCTCATCAAGCTTTGTGGCGAATTCAATCGAAAGTTGAAATTGGCATAAAAAACATCCGATTCTCCTCCTAGATACTTGGCCTCCCCGCTAGGAAAAAAATCGCGGCTTGAGGTAGTTCCAGCCATCGTAAGCAGCAAGCTTTCCTGCGTTAGGAAAACGTTCAGGCTCACCGGTACATCGTCGCCAGAACCTCCAAAGAAAAACACCCGGTCCCGCCAGTTTACGGTGCTGCCAACGTTGAGGTTTCGGCCGGAATCGGTGCGAAGAAAGATGTCGCGCCCACGCCTGACCCTACCATTCCCTCCCTCAAGCAGATTCGACTTTGTGGTTCCTGCTACAAAACCTTCACCGATGAACAAGATCTCGTCATCCCCGTCGCCACCTAGATAAGAAGCAAATTCAAGAACCGGATCTAAGGTAAGTTCAACTTCCCGGTTATAGTCGCCAGCCTCGAACTGGTAGCGATTCTCACCCAGTGGAATCCAGTGGGACGCTACGGTCTGTCGTTTTCCACCGATTCTTTGATAAACAATCGGGCTTTTCTGTCGCCACTCCAGGACACCCACACGCGTCGAGAATTCGCCTAACATGGAAAGCTCAATCGCTTTGGGCCCGGCGAACAAGAGTCGTATCGTTTCCGGCTTGGCTCCGGCTTGAATCCGGAAATCGTATTCCATTTTGCCATCAGAAAAGTAAAAGAAAACGTCTATCCCGGGATACACATTCCGGGCTTCAATCTTTTCAAACCTTCGAACTCCGTCCAGCGCCCGTCCGCCATTCGAGCCCAGATGGTAGTGGTAGGTTTTGCTGCTTGCCGATTGAGCCGCCCAATTCAAAGGGCCCGAACCCTCAAAGCAAAGCCGCATCGTTTCAGCCTTGCCCTCCTCGTCAAGGCTTAGAAACTCAACTCCATTTGCAGTAAAGAACACAGAGGCTGTGGGAGTACTCGTGAGGTAGCGTACCCGCTCATGAACTTGCCCAAGGTTTTCTTCAAATAACCCGGTAGAAGAAAATATGAGGGAGGTGAAGGCAAAAAATAAATATGGAAGGCGCATAAATTAGCGAACCGTAACTACGATCTCTTGTGTAAATTCTTTGAGATTAAAGGCCGTCGGCGCCTGGAGACTCAAAATAGTGGTACCTGGGCCAAGCAAGCGAAGCACAGCATTGTGCTGGGATTTCCCTGCAGGAAAGATAAGAGGATTTTGTACAAACGTCGCAACCGCCGAGTTGGAGCTTTTCAATTGTACTTGTTGCGCTCCAATCAACGGGCTCAGAAACGCCAGGCCAATCCCACGCATAGCTGACAGGTCAACGGGTATGTCGACCGTTCCCTGCCCGAGACTGTACACGGAGTTAGAGCCCCGCGTCGAGTTCAGAACAAAACCAGCTGGTGTTGTTTCAATTTTGGTTTCAGCCCTTACGCTATCTGGAGCAGTCCAGATCAAGGTCCCAGAGCTATTCCCCAACGGAGAAGCTATATAAATCGTCGTATCCCGGAAGCCTTCAACGTCAAACTCAATCACCCTGTTTCCCACGTTTGTTGAAGTCAAACCCAGTGAAACCTGACCTTGCGCTTCAATGCGGTAGCGAACCCTTGTTGGCCTAGAATTCCTAAAGGCAAAGGGTAAACATAGGCCACTGCCATTCAAGAGCCTCTCTGGTGCTTCCAGCGGCCAGGGGCTCACGCGTAAGACTTGCGGCTCAGGGAGCCCAACGTTGGCATCGTTGCTTTGCAGCCGAACACTGACTTCTCCCTGCTTCAAAGGCATGATAGGCAGCCGATAGCTGGCACTGCGATCTCCTGCTATTAGTCTGCCCCCTGCTCCTATCGACAGAATCGATGGATCGTTCACAGTGGCTACAAACTGAAACGGTGCATCTGGGTTGAGTAGATAAGTACTTCCGGCCAGACGATCTGCAGCGTTCTTGAATTGAATCGAAAAATTCAGCTGGGACTGCACGCCGGGATTCAAATTGAACCACGCGGGAAGATCAAATGCCAGTTCAATCGGTGCAAATGAAACAGCAACCACCTGTGGCTCAAACCCGTCAGACTCGATTCTCACGCCAGCGTCGCCGGTCTTGAGGCCTCTCACATAAAAGAGACTCGCACGATCCATTACCAATTGACGCTCTCCCCGCCCGTCGGGTGTCGTTGACAGCAAAACCGACTCTGGATTGGTTGACGTCAGCGTGACGCGAGCGGAAATCGCCCCGGCTCCGTTTTCAACAGCAACGTATGCATAGCGTTGCAATCCCGGTGCAAGCACTAAACTTGTATTGAGTACAAGCTTCGTTTCTGCTGCCTCCACAAGAAGGCGAGATCGCGGCGACGCCACAAAACCTTCGGGTTGCTCTAGCTCCAGAAGAGAACTCCCCTTCGACTTCAACCGGATTCTGAAAGATATGGCGCTATTCGTACTGTTCGAAAATCCTCCCAGCACCGGCGTAGGCGCAACAAATTCAAGCACCGCTGGATTTGAAGTGGATGATCTCACCAGGGACGGAGGTCTCCCTGGGGTTAGCAAATAGCTCGACCTTTGTGAAAAGTATGGTTCTTGACTGATCGGATCGATCGGGCTGAAGTTGGCTCCCAACAGTGACTCATTGGCTGATCCAGCGTAGTACTTCACTCGGTAACGCGATTCCTTTTCCATCCCAGTTCCAGTTCGACTAAATACGAGCGAAGTCTTCCACACAAAAACGGGAAGGTCCCTTACCCGCCCATCGAGACTGCTAAACCGGAGATGTGTCATGCCAGTGCGGTTCAAGGCCTGCAAATAAAAAACTTCCTCAGAAGTGCCCGAAAGAACCACACGAGCCCCACCTAGCGTGCCTGATTCGCGCGACACCTTCACCAGATCTGGATCGAGACTTCGCACTTCAGTACCTTGCATGGGAAAGCCCGCTATGCCAACTGGGACAGGCATTTGCAGCCCCGATCCGAGAATGAGCCTGACTGGCGTCCCATAAACCAGGGGGTCCATCGGAACCAGGTCTGCCAGAGGATTTTGTCCGGAGCGGATTGTAAATGTCGCACCTTGAGCTTGAACCAGAGGTGGCAGCGGCTTCAGTTCCAGCTGAATCAGGCCCGGTCTGCCGCAGCTAATCGTCAATCCCGACGCCCACTGCATCAATCGCAGACGCGGACCTATGTCGCAAACTCCAGCTTCAGAAACCACAGTCGTGAAATCCAGAGCTTCAGCCAATTTGTACTCTTCGGTACCGAGTGGTGTCGATCCGTCGATCCCGGAAACAGCAAAGCTAACATTGCCCGTCCCTGAAATCCTCTGTTCTTCCTGCATCGCAACCAACCGCAGTGGAACAATACGAACCCTGATGTCTAGCCGGATCTCACCGCTAACCAAACTTAGAATAGTGCTCTCCCCTGGCAAACCTTTTGCAACGATCTGCACTGGACTTGTCGATCCAAAGTCCGCTGTGCTGAGTGGAGTTGAGTTGTTCAGCCGAACTACGGCCACCCCTGAATCCTGAAACGTTACGCGAACCTGTGATTGCGCGGTTCTGGGTAGGTCAGCCAAAACGTTCAACGACCTTTGAGTCCCTTGTGGCAAAACAATCTCTGTCTCAAGAGTCTTGAACGACGGCATTCTAATCTGTATTGTCGAAGTCAGCGGCTCATCTCTCAGAATGTATGGCGGCACGTCCAGCAGGAATCGTGCCTCCCCCACAGTTGGAAATGTGTAGGTGTACCTCGCTCCGTTCGACACCCATCGCGATGAAACCAGACTGGCGATTTGTGAAGCTCTTAGAATGAATCTTGCATCCTCGCTCAGCAGCGGGATAGTTGGGAAATTTGCCAGGGCTGCAGGACTGGGACGCAATTCCTCCGGCCCTTCTTCGAGAAGCCTGCCGAATTCCGGTCGAAACGTAGCGAACACATCAACCGTGTCCCCGCGAACCACCGACTTACTTGCAACCGAGAAACTTGCCCGTGTTGGCACAAGGATGAGTTCCTCAGTGTGCGTCCATCCATTGGCCCCCGAGAGCAAGAGGCGAACCCTGCCTGAGTCTCCAAGTGTTTGACAGAAAATATAATTCACACCTGCGTTGGGAGCAAGCACAACCGAGCCACTGCCTCGACTGAAGTTGGTCAAAGAGACAAGTACCAAATCTGGATTCTCAGAGCGAATCTGGATTGGCCCAGCTGGCCTGTTGGAAGGCATCGTGTAATACCAGGTCAAACCCTGGGGCGAGGCTATCATTCGCCGCGGCGGTGGAACAATCGCCGGGGCAACATCCGATACTCGCGTTACCTCTCCCGGCGCGGCTGGAAAGAAAGGCGATCTCGGAATAAGTTCAAAACTTCCGGATGCCCGCAAATCGAAACTCTGCTCTATGTCTATCGGTGAAACAACCCCTTCCTCCTCGAGAACCGGCAACGGAATCAGGGCACTGGGATTGCTGGAAGCAAAGTCTACCTGCGGTCGGAAACGATAGCGCAAACGCTGAGATACTGGGGTTTTTCCAGCTTTTTCCAATGGGGCAAAGAAGGTTTTGTAGCGTTGGACGGTATTTACCTGATGTAGTGCTGCTTTTGCAGAGACGTAAAGCGCTGAAGGAACAATCGACACACTGAAGCGGCGGTCCGGCATACCAGTCACCCGCAACAGAATTTCCGTTTCTCCTACCTCCCCAACAGCATCGATCACAAATCGACCACCCTGGAATGGCGGTAAAGCACTTTCCAAATCCCTTAGCACGACCCGTTCGCGCGGCTCATCCGAGGTTGTATACTGGCCACTGTCTCCGACAGCAACCAGCACCTTCGATGGGTCAACCGCAACAATTTCAACCAGCCCGTCGAAATCCTTCTCAAGCAAAGAACTAAATGCCACGGGTGCCCTTAGATTCTGGCCCACGCGAATGGGTCCGACTCCAACAAGATTCGTTCGAAAGCGGAAGGCAAACACATCCTTCCCTCCACTACTTCCTGTTTCTTCATCAAAGGCATTGTTGCCCGGTCGTAGGCTTATCGCTGCATTAAGCTGAGAGAGCCACCCTAGGTTCTCCGATGTTCCCGCTACCCAGATCCCTTCCCGCCCAAAGCTAATGAACTGGCTTGCGTCCGCTCCGCTTCCCCCCAGCCGCACACCCCAATCCACATTCCCACTCATCGAAAGCAGCCCCACAAAGGCATCAAGACTCCCTTGTCCTGTCGGCTGCAAGTTGGATTGCAGCGGAGTGCCCGGAAACGTCCAATCCACTGAATCAGTCGACCCCGCTACCAGCAATCCTCCCAGTGTTGCTGTCCCGGTTTCGATTCGGTCAGCGCCGGATCCGCCGATATAAGTCGATCGCAAAATCCCGTTCCCATCAGCATCAAGTTGCAGCAAAAATCCATCCCACGCCCCTCCGCCATAATTCGGCTTTACTGCGCGTTGATGTTCAATATTGTCGGAGTTCGTATTGCCCAATACAAAAAGTCCTGCTCCGGCAACATATTCCAGCGTTACCGGAACTTCGTCCGCCGGCCCACCCCAGATACCGAGCCATTGCAATTTCCCTTGAATGGTTTTTAACTCTTCAAGGTAAATCGAGCCGACAAGAACATCCTTCCCGCCACTACGCTTACTCCACGTAGTTCCTGTTGTCTCCAGATCCTCAGCCTCGCATTCCCCTGCAAAGTACAGAACTCCAGGCTTGAAGAATGTTTGCGAGTATTGTGTCGATGGTTCCCAGGCCAGACTGCGGATCGAACTTCCTCCGGATCCCCCTAGCTCCCACATGTAATTTCCAAAGGAGCTCTTCACCGCAATAAACCCCTGGTAGAACTCAGCGCCACTCTTGCGCACTTCGCCCGCAATCAGGTTTCCACCAAAAAACTCAACAATGCTCCTCAGAACCTCGTCATCCTCGCCACCAAAGGTGCTGGCCTCGAGGCTGGATCGAGTTAGCGTCACAATCAACCCATCGCTTGCCCCGCCACCGTAACTAAGTACTCCTGGATTTTGAGGTAGAGCGGGCAATCCATTGAGAATGCGACCGCGCGGCAAATCGCGAGAACTGGTCGAGCCCACAGCAACAAGCCTTTCGTTACCCGTATCCTTGCCGAAATGCAATTCTTCATCTCCCGTGCCACCCCAAAACACGGTGCTGTATGTGTCTCCGCTCAGATGTGTGCGCACAA
>JBIPMY010000034.1:0-23003 GCA_044376335.1 Bryobacter sp. | reverse complement strand
AGTGGATTGTCTAAGGGCGAACACAAGATTGTGCTGGTGGATGCGGATACTTTGAACCGGGCGCCTTCGGTGGCCGGTAACGCGAACCGCTTTATCGAATTGTCCCAGACAGTGAACCTGATCAATCAGGAGCGCGTGAATACGCAACTCTATGCGGTAATCACGAGCATGAAGCCGACGGTATATCTCGATGACAAGAGTCTCACGAGTTTACCGAGTTCGGTGATGAATGTGTTGCAGGCAGGACGCGCACCGACGCGCCCGATGCTTACCTTGCTTGAGTCTTATACAGAAGCCGCCGCGATTCCCTTTGATTACGTGGTGAGCGGCAATTACAGTTTGCGCTTTACAGTGCGCTAAGGATCTTTTCTTACATGTACAAATCTGCTTTGGTTTTTCTGAGCCTTGCGCTCACTGCACTGGCTGTAGATACGCGTTATTGGTCGCAAGATGCGCAGTCGGATTTTGAGAAGGGCAATTTGAAGAAAGTTGCACTGCGGAGTGATGGGCGATTGTCGCTGTCTCCGGCAATCAAGGATCTGGCTGACCCCTCGATTCCTTATTTGTGGACGGCGGTGACGGGGGCGAACGGGACCGTGTATGCAGCTGGTGGCCCGGCGACGAACAAGAGCGCGATTTTTGAATTGTCACGCGGCGGGCAGTCGAAGAAGTTTGCCGAGATTGACGGGATGAATGTGTTTGCTCTGGCGGTGGATCGCGGGGGCCGGCTCTATGCCGGCTCTTCACCCGATGGCAAGATCTACCGGGTGAATGCGGCTGGGGTGGCTGAGGTGTTTTATGACCCCAAAGCGAAGTACATCTGGGGGCTGGCATTCCTGCCGAACGGGGACTTGCTGGCTGCTACAGGGGATAAAGGTGAGCTCCACCGGATTACACCGAATGGCAGCGGCAAGGTTTGGATGAAGCTCGATGAAGACCATGTGCGGTCACTCGCGGTGGACTCCAAAGGGGTTGTCTATGTGGGGACTGAGCCGGGCGGATTGATCATCAAGGCAGATGACCAGGGTAATCCGTTTGTGGTTTATCAATCGGCCAAGCGTGAGGTAACGGCGCTGATTGCGGCGAAGGATGGTTCGATTTATGCGGGTGTGATCGGGCAGAAGACCTCTGGGCAATCGCAATTGATCCCGATGATGCAGCCACCGATTGTGACGGCCGCGCCGCAGCAACAACAGGGAGCGGCTCAGCCCCGGCCAGCAAGTGTGGCGGCACCGATGGGGCCCAACATGGTGCCTGGCGGGAGCGAGATCATTCGCATCGATGCGGATGGTGCGCCGTTGCGGGTTTGGACTGCCGCGACGGATCTGGTTTATGCACTGGCCTTTGATTCGAGCGAACGTTTGCTCGTCGGCACTGGAAACAAGGGGAATCTCTACCGCATCGATAGCCCGTCGCAATCCACTTTGCTGACAAGCCTGTCGTCGACGCAAATTACGGCCTTTGCCAAAGATGGGGCGCGGCTGATTGCGGTGACCGGCAATATCGGAAAATTCTTTGAGGTTGGCTCGGGGATTGAAGCTCAAGGCAGCTTTGAGAGCGAAGTTTTTGATGGGGGTGGGTTTACGCAATGGGGGCGGCTGCATTCCAAGGAAATCGCTGGTGGAGGGACAATCCGCTTTGAGACACGCAGCGGGAATCTGGACCGGCCAACGCAGATGTGGAGTGCATGGGCTGCCTTGAAAGAGGGGAGGATTGTGTCGCCTTCTGCACGGTTCCTGCAGTGGCGTGCGGTGTTGTCTGGCGGGCAGCAGGATGGGCCAACAGTATCGCAGGTGGATGTTGCTTATCTGCCGAAAAACGTAGCGCCAAGAGTGGATGTGGTGGAGGCGACTCCGGCGAATTACCGTTTTCCTGCGCCTTCGTCTACGATCATTCCGAGTGTAATGACTTTGACTTTGCCGGCTATCGGCAAGGCTCAGACGAGCACGACCACTGTCGCAAGTGACGGCTCGACTTCGCCTGCGCTGACTTACGCCAAAGGGATGATTGGGGCGCGTTGGCTGGCAGTGGATGAAAACAATGATGCACTTGAGTTTTCGCTTGAGATCAAGGGTGAGAACGAACAGGGATGGAAACCGCTGAAGGACAAGATCAAGGACCGGTATTACAGCTTTGATGCTACTGCGTTTGGAGATGGCAAGTATCAGGTTCGAGTGACGGCGAGTGATTCGATTGCGAATCCGTTGAATCAGGGGCTGAGTGCGCAGGGAGTGAGTGCGCCGTTCCTGATCGACAATACGGCCCCGAAGATTCTAGAGCTGGGAGCGTCGCCGGCTGGCGGCCGGGTGAACCTGCGGTTTAAGGCTAGCGATGCCGGTAGTGTAGTTAGCAAGGCGGAGATCTCACTCAATGGCAGTGATTGGCGTTTGATTGACCCGACCGTGAGGTTGGCGGATTCTAAGGATCTTGAGTTTCAACTCTTGGTAGATCGGCCTGGTGCCGGGGAGCTGACGATTGCGGTGCGAGTGACTGATGAGTTTGACAATCAGAGCGTGGAGAAAGTCACGATTCGGTAATGCGCTGGGCGGCGGCGAGATCTTCGGGCCGGCCGACGTCGAGCCAGTCGCCGTCGAGGGCGAAGAGCTTCAGGTGGTGCCCTGCTTCGAGCATTTGGGTGATGGCTGAGGTGGCTTCGTACTCGCCTCGTTCGCTTAGCGGGACGCGCTCGAGTTCGGCGAAGACTACAGGGGCGAAGACGTAGATGCCGGCGCTGTTCCAGTTTGTGGTGGAAGTGCCCTTGACTGGCTTTTCAATGATGCGGGTGACACAGCGCTTGTCGTCGACGTAGATGGCAGCGCCCTGGTAGGGATCTTCGACGTGGCGGGCAGCGAGGACGCCGGCGGTGCCGGGGAAGGCGTCGCGCATGCCGGTGTAGTGCTCCGGCTCGGCGAGAATGTCGCCGAAGGTGAGCAGGAAGGGGTCGTTGCCCACCCAGTCTTTAGCCAGGAGGGCCGCTTTGGCTGTACCGTTAACGACTTCCTGACGACGGAAGGTGACGGGGATGCCGTGGGTGCTGGCGGCGGCTTCGATCTGGTCAGCCAGATAACCCGTGACGAGGAGGACTTCTTCTACGCCTGCGGCGGCGATGCGGTCGAGGATGTGGAGGAGCATGGGGCGGCCGTTGAGTGGGATCAGAGGCTTGGGGAGCTCGCGGGTGATTTCGCCCATGCGGGTGCCGCGGCCGGCGGCGAGGATGACTGCTTTTTTCATTTTGGCTCTTCGAAGTTTATAGTGGATTCGGCATCGAATTTTCGGTAGTTGGTGAAGGTGTGGATCTGTTTGCCGCCTCCGAGTCTCACCTTGAAGTCGATCTCCATTTTTTGCAGGAAGCCTTCCGGGGTGAAGTCGATTTGAATGGTGGTGCCAGGTTTGAACTGGCTTCCCGGGCCGACCACTTCGGATTGCCGAGTTGTGATTCGGTGACTTTGGGGATCGAAAGTGATTCGGTGTTTGTAGGGGCCGCCAGATTTTGGGATGGCGGTGATGAGGTTGCCTTCGAGGGAGATCTCGTGAGTGGCTTCGAGTTCAGAGAGTTTGCCGAGATTCATTGAGTAGGTGCGCTTGAAGAGGCCGCGGGCGGTCTTGCGCATGTTGTCCTGGACTTGCTTTGATTCCTTTTCGCTGAGGGGCTTGCCGTTGCGCTCGACGAGCTTGCGGTAGGGCTTGCCATTGAGACGAATCACGTCGTAGGTTCTTGTGTAGTTGGGAAGGTTGAGCTGGACTTCGCGGTAGGCGTATTGGTCTCGGATTTTGTCTTGCTCTTGTTCGGCTGTGACCACGAGCCGGAGGACTTCTAAAGCTAGTAGCAGCATCGCTATTTCTAGTTTAGTGATTTGATCTTTTACAATGAGGCGTGCGGCGCATTCGATTGGGAATACTTGCGAACGAGCTATTTGAGCCTTCCATCGGTAGAATGGGTGGGTTCGGGTGGGCAGTCAAATACTCCGCAAGCTGTTTTACGGCTCGCCCTTCGCTTGGGGTGGATCCGATTCTCTTTATGGGTGAGAGATTGAAGCGTGGAGTAGCGCGACCGCAGGCGGTGCATGGCTGTGAAGTTGTGTGGGTGGAAGACTCACCAATCGCCTGGGCGCAAGCGGTGAGGGCTGCGAAGGTAGACCTGATTCTTTCCATCGATTACCGATCGAATTACCGGGCGTTTTATGCCCTTTGTCCTATGACCCCAATATTGCTGTGGGTGCGCGACCCCAGGGAGAAGAGCGACAATGCATTGATCGCGCAATTGCGGATACCGGGGGAATCGGAAATGCCGCAAGGAATTCTGGAGCATCCGACACACACGTTGGCACCCTTGCAGAAGTTGTGCCGGGCGTTTGGACGTGGCTTCAGGCTGGCCGTAACGACTCCATGCCTGGCTCCAAAAATCGCAGATACATACGGGGTGAATGGCAATAGCGCTGGTGTTCTGCCCAATCCTATTGAAAAATGTTTGAATCCAATGGTCAAAGCAGACCGTCCGGTTGTGATCTATCTGGCTCGACTGGACCCGTGCAAAAGGCCCTGGCTGATGGAAGAGCTAGCGCGTCGGATCCCAGAGGCAGAGTTTGTCGTGATGGGCCGCAATCACTTCAGCGGGGCTGGGTCATGGCAGCCGGACATGCGAATACCAAATATTCGTTATCTGGGCCACATTGAGGGTGCCGCAAAACAAGCCGAGCTTGAGCGTGGTTGGGTGCTGTTAAATACTTCGATTCATGAAGGACTAGCGGTGAGCTACCTGGAGGGATTGGGCCATGAGATGCCGCTGGTGTCTTGCGTTGATACGGAGGGCTTGGCAACTCGCTTCGGCCGGGCTATTGCAAGGCATCCTGGAGACGGATTGGATGCGCTTCCAGCATTTGAAGCAGCTCTTCGCGAACTCTTCAGCAACACTGATTTGCGCAAGAAGCTCGGGAAAGAGGGGCGGCAATGGGTGGAAGACACACACTCGCCAGAGGCATTTGTTGAATCGTTTTTCGAGCTCGCAGCGGGATTGGGAGTCAAACGAGATTGACCGCACTGATATACCGGCATGATCTATTGCCCTATTCAGAGACCTTCGTGCTGGAACAGACTCGGCATCTGAAACGATACAAACCGTTCTTTGCGGGCAGACGCCGGGTAGAAGGTTTGGAATTGCCCAGCAGTCGAGTGGCAGTTGCGAGTGAAAGTGGGTTTCTGTTTCCCATGACAGGGAAATGGCCGGCCCTGATAAGGCGACTCCAGAACGAGAACGTAAAGTTAGTTCATGCCCATTTTGAGGGTGGTGGAATTGGGGCGCTCGGGCTGGCTCGTGATTTGGGCGTGCCGTTGGTGACAACTTGTCATGGCTGGGATGTGACGGTACGAGACGAAGAGCGCTGGCCCAATCCAGTATTGCGCTGGCTGTACCAGCGTTCGCTCAAGATGCTGCAGAAGGAAGGTGCGCTGTTTATCGCGGTATCTGAGCACATCCGTCAAAAAATGCTTGCTCGAGGATACCCAGCCGAGCGCACGGTGGTGCATTACATTGGGGTCGATTGTGAGGAGTTTCAGCCAGATGGGCCGGTAGATCGTGAACCTATAGTTTTATTTGTGGGGCGATTGGTGGAAAAGAAGGGTTGTGTGCATCTGATCGAGGCCATGCAGGCGCATCGGCACGCACGCCTTGTCATTATTGGTGATGGGCCTTTGCGAGAGCAACTGGCGATGACTGGCGCGAAATTTTTCCCCGGGGCTGAGTTTCTCGGGGCACAACCTCGCGAGGTGGTGCGGAGCTGGATGAACCGGGCGAAAGTGTTGTGTGTGCCCACGGTTAAGGCTGCCAATGGCGATATGGATGGTTGTCCTTTCGTTTTCTTTGAAGCACAAGCGATGGGGCTGCCGGTTGTTAGCTATGATTCGGGGGGCAGTGGCGAGGCTGTATCGCATGGAGAGACGGGGCTCTTAGCTGTTGAGGGGGATGCTCAGGGATTGGGGGAGTTGATCGGACGATTGTTGCATTCTACTCAAGAATGGAAGCAAATGAGCTTGTCGGCTCGAGTGCGAGTACGCCGGAATTTCGATATCGTCAAGCAGTGCGAGAAGCTGGAGACAATTTATGATGGCCTCAAGTAAGCCACCCCTTGTCTCTGTAGTGATCAGCACATTTAACCGTCGCCCTTTGCTCGAAGAAGCCGTGGCCAGTGTGGTGGCGCAAAGCTATGAGGATTGGGAAATTCTGGTTGTAGATGATGCTTCGAGCGATGACACGTGGGAATGGTTATCAGGTCTTGTAGACAAGCGGATCCGTCTATTCCGGCAGCCGGTCAACAAGGAACGTTCTGCCGCGCGCAACCGTGGATTGGCCGAGGCCCGCGGAGAATTGATCCTCTTTCTAGATGATGATGACCGGCTGCTGCCTCTGGCGTTGCGAGAACTGGTAGATCTGTTGGCAGAATATCCGGAAGCGGTAGCAGCAGTGGGGGGCCGCATCAAGTTTCGGGATGCGGTTTATCGTGTCAAGATTCCACATACGCCTTGGAGAACATGCCGGGAGATTTGGCCGGAATTGACTGCGGCATGGGGATCTGTGTCCGGGCAAAACCTCTATCGCACTTCGGTGGTACGAGAGGCGGGCGGATACCCTGAAGAAATTTCGGTTGTGGAAGACCGAAAGATGTGGCTTCAGGTGGCAATTCTTGGGCCGGTAGCGCTGACCCCAACCTATGTGATGGAGTATCGCGATCATGGTGTGTCACGCGTACCGGCAAACATCAAGGAGTTACGGCTTAGTGTTTTTATGCCTTTTCTTGATTCGCTTCAGGGGGAGATGGCTATTCGGGGACGGCGTGCGCGTGAATTTGGTGCGGCCCTGGAAAGTGCAGGCGAATCAGTTTGGCGGCATTTGAGTGCATTTTGGGTGGACCCCAAACTCGCTCTCTCTCCCCTCACCGGCCCGCTGTGGCTGATAAGTCTGGCCAAGGCATTACTCGCTCCGGTTTGGCGGCCCCGACGTCTGGGGTAAAGGGAAACTCCAGCCGGCGATCCAGAAGAGAAGGCCGAATGAAATCACAAGATAAACAAGGGTAGTCTGGATCGAAGAGTATCTCTCGCTTACACGCATGTCTCGAAATGCCAAGTGGCGTTCTCTATTCGACAATGGGCGCATCAGTGATTTTCCGTGAAGGCCTCTTACAGAGCGACTGTGGACAAGGACCTTTTTGAAGTAATCGAGAACACTGTTGAACTCAAGATGATCGACAAACATGTTAGGGATGTAGCGGAGGGAGCGCTTGTAATCTGCCCCCAGGTTCAAGAACTTGCGAACCAACATGACGTCGCCCCCTCGTGCGACTTCTGAGAACAAACCAATTTGATCGAAGACAGCTCGACGAACGGCCATATTGTTTGTGTAGCCGTAGTAGAGAGATTTGTCCTCACTTTGAAAGATATAGCGGTTCTTGGCATTCTCATAGGCGCTGAGCGCAGAGGCTGGGAATTTTGCCCGTATGCCGGAGTAGGCTCCCAGGATGAGTTGGATTTCAGGTGACTCCATTGCGGCTGCGATCTGCTCTAGCCAATCGGGAGCAGCAACACAGTCTGCATCAGTGAAAGCGATGATTTGCCCCTGAGCGGTTCGTAAACCAAGATTTCTGGCGGCGTATGAGCCTTGGACGGGCTGCTGGAGGAGGATTATCGATGAGTACCTGGAAATAATCGCTAGAGAGTTATCGGTAGAGTTGTTGTCTACAAAAATAATCTCGTAACAGTTCGCAGGATAAGTTTGATTCAGAAGAGATTCGCAGCACAGTTGAATTGCGTCTTGATTGTTGTGGAAAGGAACAACGATTGAGATGAACTGTGGCATGGCTAGCGGGTACAAATTACTCCTGTCTCAGGTCAAGAGGATCTTCCCTTATGATAGCCTTGGCCGCGGCCTCCAAACGCATCTTCAATGAACGATGTTTCTTGACTAGTTCAAGCTGAAGTTAGTAAAGGTGCTGCGCTGGATACCGTGGACGTCGCCGACGATGAAGTCTACTTCTACCTGGCTGGGAAGGGTGGTGCCGTCGGGGAGGCGGGTGTAGTCGATTGTCATTCTTGTCGTGCCGCTTTGCGTTGTGTGGCGGAGGATTTCGTGGGTCTTGGGGTCGAAGTGGAAGACGTGGCTTTTGGTTTCGCTTGTGGCTTCAAGCGTGTCGCCGTTGAGGGTGAGCTTGTGGGTGCTGGCGAGGGCTCGCAATGAGGTTGTGGCGGGCCTGACTTCCACGACTCGCTTCATGTCTTCCTCCACTTCCCATTGCTCGGCTGGGGTAAGGGGCTTGCCGTTGCGGGCAATCATCTTGCGGTAACGCTGGCCCTGGAGCATGATGACGTCGAAGGTCTTGGTGCGTTCACTGCCTTGAATGCGTTGGCCGTAGGGGTCGAGGCGCCAATTCTCCTGCACCTCTTGATATATGTAGCGGGCGCGCATCTCCTGCTGGCGCTCTTCGGCTCCGGCTACCAGGTTGAGGACTTCGAGGGCGGTGAGAATCAGTAGCGTCATGGTTGGGATCATTATGCTCGGCGATTTGTTCTTTCGTCCAGCCTATACCGTCAGGGCTAACCCATATAATTGCCAGATGCGCTGGTGGATCCTTACTCTGCTTTTTCTCGGGACGACGGTCAACTATCTGGACCGGATTATCCTCGGGATTCTATTGCCGGAAATCCGGAAGGAGATTCCGATTGATGACATCCTCTACGGGCAGATCTCGAGTGCTTTTCAGCTTTCTTACACTGTCGGATTCCTGATCGCCGGCAAGTTCATTGACCGGGTGGGAACGCGTCTGGGCTACTCGGGAGCCATACTATGGTGGAGTTTGGCTGCGGCGGCGCATAGCTTTATCCGCAATCCGCTGACCTTTGGCGCTTGCAGGGCGTTGCTGGGGCTGGGTGAGGCGGGGAACTTTCCGGCGGCGATCAAGAGCGTTTCTGAATGGTTTCCGAAGAAAGACCGCGCCTTCGCAACCGGCATTTTTAACGCTGGAACGAATATCGCAACGATGATCGGGCCAGGACTTTTTGTCTACATGACAGAGCATTTTGGCTGGCGCACCTGCTTTCTGATCACCGCCAGTAGTGGACTGGTTGTACTTGCGCTCTGGTACTTCACCAAGGCAGAGCCGCCACCTCAGGACGATGATGAGCCGGCGGCAGTAAAGCTGACCTGGGGCCAGGTGGCTCGCTACAAGGAGACCTGGGGCTTTGCGGCGGCCAAGTTCTTCTCCGACCCGGTGTGGTGGTTTTATCTCTTCTGGCTGCCACCCTACTTCTACGACGTGCGGCACTTTGACATGAAACAGGTATCGTGGGCCTTCCCGTTCATCTACCTGATGGCGGATGTGGGCAGCGTTGGCGGCGGCTGGATTTCTGGCTACTTTATGCGGCTAGGCTGGCCGGTGGGCAAGGCGCGCAAGGTATCCATGGCGATCTTTGCCGGTTGCATGCCGATTGCGGCGACCAGTGTTTTGTTTGACAACCCGTTTATCGCGATCGGCTTGATCAGCCTGGCGACGACGGCGCATCAGGGATGGTCAGCGAACCTATATACGACTGTGTCGGATGTCTTCCCAAAAAGTGCTGTGGCCTCCGCGACTGGCATTGGCGCCAGTGTTGGAGGCCTGGGTGGGGTGATTTTCTCGACGCTACTGCCCGGCTACATCGTCACTTACTTTGGCTATGCACCAATGTTTTTCATCATGGGCGCATTCCACTTGACCGGGCTTTTTCTACTGCACAAGCTGATGGGCGATCTTAAGCCCATAGCTCATTAACGGGGCCATAGAGATCTTCCTGGCCGTAGGGGACGTACTCGAAGCCCCGGTTGAAGGGATCGTCGTAGCGAACGCTGGTGTAGTTGATACCCATGGCTGAGTAGATTGTGGCCTCAATGTCTTCGGGGCGGACGTCGCGTTGGCGGCTCCAGCCGAAGTCGCTGGTGGCAGAGCCGAGGGAGTTGGTGGAACCGATGGCGCGGCCCCCTTTGATGCCGGCTCCGGCGAGGAAGGCGAACTGCTGCACGTAGTGATCGCGTCCCTGTGCGGCGGAGAGTTGCCCAACGGTGCGCCCGAATTCACCGGCCATCACGATGAGTGTGTCATTGAAAAGGCCGTTAGCCTTGAGGTCTGCGATGAGTTGGCCGACAGCATTGTCGAGAGTTCTGACACGATTGGGCAAAACGGTTTCCGTGTAGATATTGACGTGGTCGTCCCAGCCGCCGCTGGTGATTTGGATGAAGCGAGTGCCTGCGTTGGCCTTGAGGATCTTGACTGCGTTGAGGCAGGAATCGCCGAGAGAGGAGGAGCCATAAGGGATGCGCTCTGCTGCAGTGTATTTGAAAGCTTCGTCGACGACGGGGTTGTACATCATGCCACGGGCGCTCTTGTAGAACGAGTCCATATCCTCGAGAGGTTTGCCGTAGGGACTGTTGGTGCGGTTGGGGGCATCGAGCTTGTTCATGAGGTCATTGCGCTCGTTGAAGCGGGTTTGCCCGTCTGGATTCGTTACGTTGCGAAGGCCTGTGGTGGCAGGGTTGGTTTTGAGTGGGGCGTAGCCTGAAGAGAGGTAGCCGCTGCCAACACCTTGAGTGCTGTTGAGGGCGATGAAGGTGGGCAGGACGTCGGTGGGCTTGCGTTCGGCTTCTTTTTCGATTGCGACGATGGAGCCGATGTTAGGGGCGATGTCGCCGAGGACGGCTGCGGGGTTGCGGCCAATCTGGGTCCAGATCTGAGCGAGGTTGTGAACGAGGGCCCAGCTGCGCATGCTGCGGATGACGGTGAAGTCTGAGGTCATCGTGGAGAGCTTGGGCATGATACCGGTGGGGAGCAGCATCCCGTTGATCGTCTCCGGCTTGAAGAGGGCAGACGGTGTGACGCCGTTGACCAACTTGAGATCGAAGGTATCGGTGTGGCTGGGTGCGCCGGTGAGCAGGATGAAGATTGTGTTCTTGGCCTTGTTGATCAGGGGCACGTTGAGCTTGTCGACTCGTACCTGAGCGCTGGCCAGTTGAGGCATCCAGGAGAGGGTGACTGCACCACCGGCGAGGCCGAGGAAGCTACGGCGGGAAGCAAACGGCCGGTCAAAGAAGTTCTTGTGGCGGTGCGGATGCTTCTTGATGAAATTGAGGAATTTTTCGTTCTGTGTCATGATGCGCCCCTTAGTAGTTGTAGATGAAATCAACCTTGTTGTAGAGAGACCACAGAAGGTTCTCTCCCCGTTGTGTGCGAGTGGTTCCGGTGGTGCCGCGCAGGGTGGCGACGGCGAGGTCGGTTTCCTCCTGAGACGGGTAGCGCGATAGGACCGTCAGATAGAGCTGATTGACCAGTTGGTTGTCGGCCATGTTGATGAACCTGTTGAGAAGGCTTTGCTGGCCGCCGGTGTTGCTGGAGCGGATGCGAGTGATCACGAAGGGATCGTTCATCAGGTTGAGAGCCTGGATGGCGGAGCCTTCGCCTTTGCGATCGTCATCGAGACGGTTACCGCGCATGAAGCTGTTGAGGAAGTCTCTCGCCGTAGTGCTGTTGTCGGGTGTGTTGCCTGTTTCCGGTAGTTGCATGGCAAAGCGGACCTGCCGCGTGGTGCGATCGGTATAGAGCGGGGCGGTTGGTTCGAGCACTGTGTAGGTTGGCAGGATGTTGCTGGTGACAGCGATAGCATCGTGGATTTCTTCAGCCATCAGACGGCGCACGAGATGGCGGGCGAATGTCGTTTCATAGGTGGGGTTCCATTCGCCCGCGTAGCGGGAGCTGAGCTGGTAGGTGTCTGAAGTAGTGATGGTGCGCATCAGCCATTTGAGGTCGTAGTTGTTCTTGCGGAAGAGGTCTGCCAGGGTGTTGAGCAGGGCTGCGTTAGAAGGTTGTAAAGTCCAGGTACCGGAGGGTGGATTGTCTGGATCGAGACGCGCAGGATCGAACTGATCAAGGGGTTCAACGAGGCCCCGGCCCATGAAGGCTGCCCACATGTAGTTGACGGTGGCGCGGGAGAACTGAAAGTCGTTGGTGACGGCACGGGCAAAGGCGTCGCGATAGTTCTCGGTGCCGCGTGGGGCTTCTGTGCCGAACATGTATTTGGGACGAACGGTGGTACCCAGACCATCGACAGGTTGACGTGCCGGGCGGTTGCCAGTGGTGGTGTTTAGAGTGTAGTCAGCGCGGCCGTTGTCGTTGATGGCGTAGTAGCGCAGGTTGGGGTTGGTGGCCGGGTCTGGACGGGTTGCAGCGAAGGAGGTGCGCGCGAAATATGCCGCCATACCCCAGGAATCGCTGCGTTTAGCATTGCGGCCCCAGAGACTGAGGGAATCGAGGTGGCCGCGGCCATTGTGGCAGAGAACGCAGTTGACGTGGCTCACACCGAGGAAGGTGCCTGAGATATCGGCAGCCATCTGATCGTAGTCGTCCTGGTTGGGGCCGTTGGTATCGCTGCCAACGAGGAAATTTCCGGTGCCATCTTCAAAGGTGTTGCGCGACTTTGAGGCGATGAGCTCGGTGGCCATCTGGTTGTAGGGCTTGTTGGCATCGAGCGAGGCTTTGATCCAGCGGTAGAAGGCGTTGCGGCCCTGATCGAAGCGCGGGGTGACATCGGAATTGCGTGTGTTGCGGTACATGTCACCGAAGTACATCGTCCACTTGTCGGCCCACTCAGGGGTGTTGAGGAGCTGATTGATAAACTCGGTTCGTTTGGTTGGGCTGGGGTTGCTGGTGAACTGGATCAGGGTGTCGTAGGAGGGGACGCGACCAGTGAGATCAAGCGAGACCCGACGAGCAAATTCAAAGTCGTTGGTTTTCTCCGCCGGGCTGATGTTGCGCTTTTGGAGTTCTGCGTTGATGGCGATATCGATGGGGGATTCTGATACCTGATCCTGGAGTTGCCTGGTGCGTGTGCCGCCAGGAACCAGGGCCTGACGGCTCAAGTAGGAGACTTCTTCAGTAAGGCGGCTGCGCCAATAGCGGTCTCTGGTTTCGCGTGCGTATTTCTCGCGCTCAGTGCTGAAAAAACTGCAGTCAGAGTGATTTTCAAGGTTGACTGGATCCTGCTCTTGAGCGCCTAAAAAGACGGCTACCAGGCCTGCGGTAAGTATGGATGCAAACAGCTTAAAACGATTCATTTCTGTCCCCGTGATGACTATAACCCGGCCCATAAAATAAGTTGCTGAGCCTAGGGTGTTTTCTAGTACCACCTAAGGTGCCTCTGCGAGAGACAATAAGGTTTGGCTTCTTCCGTTCGCGATTTCTTCTCCGCCCGAGGCATCCTCTCAAAAGTCCACCCGAAATTTGAATTTCGTGAGGGACAGCTTGAGATGGCGCAGGCTGTTGCGGCTGCGATGCAGGAGCACAAGCATCTGGTTGTCGAAGCCGGCACCGGTACCGGCAAAACGATGGCTTACCTGATTCCGGCGATCCTGAGCAATAAAAGAGTGGTGGTGTCGACTGGGACGAAGAACCTGCAAGAGCAGCTCTTTTTCAAAGACATCCCGATGCTGGAGACGGTATTTGGGCGGCCGCTGAAGGTGACCTATATGAAGGGGCGGGCGAATTATATTTGCCGTCAGAAGGTGGATGAGGCGGCTCGGGCGGAGACGGCGTGGCTGGAAGGGATGGGCGAGGTGAGTGATTTCCGGATCATTCGCGACTGGATGCCGCAGACCGAGATGGGGGATCGCAGCGAGTTGCGGAATTTGCCCGAGAACTCGCCCGTTTGGATGAAGCTCGATGCGCGGCGGGAGCGCTGTACGGGGCAGAAGTGCGGGCACTTCGAGAATTGCTTCATCACGTCGATGATGCGCAGGGCCGCTGATTCGGACATCATCATCGTCAATCACCACCTGTTCTTTGCCGACCTGGCCGTGAAACAGGAGGATTTTGGCGGGATCATCCCGAAGTATGATGCGGTGATCTTTGACGAAGCGCATGAGATTGAAGATGTCGTTGGGCAATACTTTGGCGGAGGGGTGTCGAACCTGCAGGTGCAGGATCTGGCCCGCGATGTATTAGAACTGGCGCGGCGTAAAGAGTTTCATACGAACTCAATTGAGGATCTGGTGCGGAGTGCAGTGGCGGCTTGTGAGCGCTTCTTCAGTTTGTTTGGGGAAGCCGATGGGCGAACGAGCTTCCGCGAGCATGCCGCATTTTTGGAAGAATTTGGTG
This sequence comes from Bryobacter sp., assembly GCA_044376335.1. Lineage (GTDB taxonomy): Bacteria > Acidobacteriota > Terriglobia > Bryobacterales > Bryobacteraceae > Bryobacter. The sequence goes on along the minus strand of JBIPMY010000034.1, from coordinate 8,841 downwards.
AGGACTATGCGGGGGCGGTGTCTGCGCTGGAGATGATGGCGACGCAGTTGCAGTTGGTGGAGGGGGCAGTGGATGAGGTGATCCCGCTGCACCGGCGGGCGAAGAGTTTGCAGGAATCGATGAAGTTTTTCCTCGAATCGAAAGACCCGCGCTTTGTGTTCTGGGTGGAGCGGCGTGGGCGGGGTACGCATCTGCAGGCGACGCCGATTGATGTGTCGGCGATTTTGACCGAGAAATTGTTTGACGAGGTGCCCTCGACGATTCTGACGTCGGCGACGCTGGCGGTGGCGGGGGACTTTGAGTTTCTGAAGAAGCGGCTAGGGATTCCGAGTGCGCGGACGCTGGTGGTAGATAGCCCGTTTGATTTTCAAAAACAGGCGCTGCTCTACATCCCGCAGCACATGCCGGACCCGCGCAACGCAGGCTTTACGCAGGCGGCGGCCCGGGAGATTGTCGCGCTGCTCAAGCTAAGTAAGGGGCGGGCGTTCTGTTTGTTTACGAGCTATTCGCAGATGCGTGCGGTGTTCGACCGGGTGTCGCTGGAGGTGAGCTATCCGCTGCTGCTGCAGGGGACAAAACCGCGGCATGTGTTGCTGGACGAGTTTAAGGGGACGCCCAATGCCGTGCTCTTTGCCACCAGTTCGTTCTGGCAGGGAGTGGATGTGCAGGGAGACCAGTTGTCGATGGTGATTATCGACAAGCTGCCGTTTGCGGTGCCGACAGATCCAGTGGTGCAGGCAAGGTCGAACCAGGTGCAGGAGATGGGCGGGAAGCCGTTTTTTGATTACCAGATTCCGCAGGCGGCGATTGCGCTGAAGCAGGGCTTTGGGCGGCTGATCCGGGCCAAGAGCGATCGGGGGGTGCTGGTGTTGCTGGATACGCGGATTACGGCGCAGAAGTATGGGCAGATCTTCTTTGATTCGCTGCCGGATTATGGCTTCAGCACGGAACTGGCAGAGGTGGAGCAGTTCTTTGGGATGCCGAAGCCGCAGAAATAGGGGGCTTTGAACTTTTAGCCCATTACTTTTGTTCCAGCTCTCAAGTTTTCTCGATTCTGTCCGATCAGTTGCTTTGAGGACAAATGTCGAATGGCTCTTGTGTATGACCCCAACAAACATGACATCGAAATCGTACACGCGCAATTCAACAGGCTCATGAACGAATTGATCAAGGGTGCGATCAACCGCAATACGTTTCAAGCCTGGGAAATTGAGCTGATGCTCGACATTCAGGCGGCGGATTTCGGCGACACACCGCAGAAAGAAATGCTCAAGCGCTACCAGAAGGCAGTGCAGCGTTCTTATGACAAGGGTGTCAAGATGCCGATGAAGCTTTCTGAGTACATCGAAAGCCTCAAGACGCGGCGAATTGCCAATGCTGCAGCACGCGAAGAAGTTGCCAGCCAAATCGCCAGCTAAACCGCTATCCTAGAAGTATGAGTGATTCGGCCGAACGAACGGTCTTCTGCGTAAAATTGCAAAAAGAATTGCCGGCTTTGAAGGAAGTTCCCTTTGACGGCCACCCTCTGGGGCAACGCATCTTTGAGAGTGTCTCCCAGGATGCCTGGAAGCAATGGGTAGAGCATATGAAGATGCTCATGAATGAGTACCGCCTGAACCTCGGCACCTCCGAGGCTCAGCAGTTTATTCTTGACCAGATGGAAAAGTACTTCTTCGGCGAAGGCTCACAGGCTCCGCCGGATTTCGTAGCCCCAACCCACTAATCCTTGGCAAAGTAGAGGTTTACGGCGCGCTCCAAGTCGTCATGGCTTGCCTCAACCGCGCGGTGCTCGTACCGGCTGATGGAGATCAGCAAATTGCAGATATCCATCGGGTAACAGGCACGCAGGTACTCACGGCCATCTTGGAGGCAGAGGTTACGCAAGAACTCTGGAGCATCGTCGTTGTAAGGCACTTCCCGTGAACGGAAGACGCGCTGGAAGATCTGGTCAAAGACGTGCGGCTCTACCGGCTCGATGAGAATCTTGTTCTGGATACGACGGAGGAAGGCTTCGTCGGCCAGATCGGACGGGTCGAGGTTGGTAGAAAAGACCACCATCATGTCGAAGGGGATCTGGAATTTCACGCCGTAACGAAGACTGAGATAGTCCACGCGCCGGTCGAGCGGAACAATCCAGCGGTTCAAGAGGTCGCGCGGGCTGATCAACTGACGGCCAAAGTCGTCAATGATGAAGATGCCATTGTTGGCTTTCATCTGCAGGGGTGCGGCATAAATTCCGGACGCATCGTCCAGGCGCAACTCGAGCATGTTGGGCACGAGTTCACCACCCACGACGATGCAGGGCCGCTTGCAGAGGATCCAGCGCGGGTCAATCTCGGGATCATTCATTTCAATGCGCTGGTGTACAACCGGATCGTAAAGCTGAATGACCTGGTTATCCACTTCTACGGCATAGGGCATCAGGATGCCGTCCTGATAGACACGCAACATACGCTCGGCGATCGAGGTTTTACCGTTGCCGGAAGGCCCGTACAAGAAAATCGAGTTCTGGCTGATCAGAGCCGGGCCTAATTGGTCGAGCAGGCGATCGGGGACAATCAAGTCGCTGAAAGCCATACGCAGCGTGCGCCGGTCTACAAATACCTTGGCTGACTGGAGTTTCGTGGCGGCTACATAGTCTTTGAGCGAAACAGGGGCGGCACTGGCATATTGCACGATGGCGAAGCGGTCACTGGCGAGTGCCCGGCCGGCCTGACTGAGCACAAACGAATAGTCATTGCCGATCATACCTTTGACTTCAATGAGCTGCTGCGCACGCAAATGCTTGAAAACAACATCAATAATCGATACAGACAGTTTCAGTGTCTGGCTGAGGCTGCTGAGCGAACTGAAGCCTTCCAGCAGTAGCCGGCGCAATACGAGATCGGTTACATAGCTCTGCGAGAGCCCAAGATCGTCGAAATTCTCGGGGATAGCGGGCGCGAAGCGGTTCAGGCCAGGCCCACCCAACCCAGGCTCCAGGCTGGTCAGCCCCTGCAAACTGCCACTGGTAGAGTTGGCTTTCTGAGAAAGGCTGCCAAGGCTGCTCAGGCTGCTCGTAAATGTACCCATGGCCGGAATATCGGTCGTATACCTGAGAAAGTTTATGCACGCAGACCGCTTTGCTATCGTCTACCCTTACGGATGCGGCTTTTCGTCATATTGATTGCGACCCTATGTGCCGCCCAGGATTCGCCCTTCGTCGACTCGAATTCACTGGCATGGCGTGCCCAGACGTTTGAGGAAGCCGGCCAGATCACCCAGGCATACCTGCTTTACAGCCAGGCGGCCATGATCGACTCCAAAAACACCTACGCTGCAGGTAAAGTAGCCCAACTGCGCACCAAGGCACTCGAAAACGTCCGCCTGGCACCCACCGCTGCACCCGAAGCCAATACGCCTTTGCAGGAAATTAGCGATCAGGACATGCGCGATATCTCCCGGCTCTTGCCGCCGCCGAGTCTGGCGCCAAAGGCCAGCCGGATCACACTCTCTCACACCGCGGACGCAAAGACGATCTACACCAAGGTTCTTAGCCACTTCGGAATCGACCTGCTCTTTGATGGCGACTACGATAACGCTGCACAGCGTACCGTGAAGCTGGAGGACGCAAGCTTTGACGAGGCAATTTACATTACGAACCTTGCGACCAACTCCTTTGTGAATCCGATTTCGGAAAAGCTCGCCATGGTGATCCGCGACACCGATCAGAAACGACGAGACCAGGAGCGTACCGTTGCGATTACTCTGCCGATCGATACCGCTATCTCCTCGCCCGAGGCGCAGGAACTCGGCCGCGCCATTCAACAGATCTTCGAGTTGCAGCGCGTATCCATCGATACTGTTCGCGGCATGATGCTGATTCGCGACCGATGGTCTAAGGTGAAGCTGGCCCAACTGGCTCTCTCGCAGCTGTTGCAACTGCGTGGCCAGGTGTCGCTCGATGTGGAGTTTTATGAAGTCGCAGAGCAATCGAACCTCAGCTTCGGCTTTTCGCTGCCGACCTCGAGCCAACTCGTGCCGCTGGTGAAAAGACCCAATCTGCTCCCGGCGACAATCAATGGCTTCAAGAATCTGCTCACCTTTGGTGGGGGCACCACGCTCTTCGGCCTCGGTGTTACCAGTGCCAACATCTTCGCGAGCATGACCTACTCAAAGACACAGAGTTTATATGAGACTCAGATTCGAGCGCTGGACGGCTTGCCTGCCACGGTTCACATTGGGGACCGTTACCCGATCATCACCCAGACCACGAGCTTCGGTGCGTCGACCGATGCCAACTCTTTGGCTACGGCGCCGCAGATCCAGTTTGAAGACTTAGGGCTGACCATCAAGATCACCCCACACATGCATCGCAACGGCGAGATCAGCCTGGAGGTGGAATCCGAGTTTAAGGTGCTTACCGGCCAGACCAACAATGACATCCCGGTGATCGCAAACAGAAAGTACACGGGTACAGTTCGACTCAAGCAGGGGGAATGGGCGGTTGCGGCTGGCCTTGTGACACAGAACGAATCGATCAATCGGAGCGGTCTGGCTGGAATTTCACGAATCCCCGTTTTGGGAGCGGCTCTATCCACGAATGGACGAGACCGTCAAATCGGCCAGACTCTATTGGTGATCCGCCCCCGGATCATCGGGGCTGTCTCCTCAGACCAACCAGCCCGGGCACTCTTCACTGGCCCGGAAACGAAATTTCTGGCACCCACCCACTAGTCGCGGCGGGACTTTTTCTTCACCGGCTCAAGCTCATTGGCTACGGCCACGCGCATCAACATTACCGGTGCGTCTTCTTTCATCCCCTGGTTCATGTGCTGCGACATCTCCTGATTCATCGCCGACACGAACTGCTCCATCTGCTTCTGCATGGCAGCCATCTTTTCGCGCATGTTGAGGATGATTTCGACGCCAGCCAGATTCACACCCAGCTCGCGAGTCAACTGCAGGATCACCTCAAGCCGTTCGATATCTTCTTCGGTGTAAAGCCGGGTATTGCCGTCGCTACGGCTAGGCAGAAGCAACCCTTCGCGCTCGTAAAGCCGCAGGGTCTGCGGATGGATTTCATACATCTCGGCGATGGCCGAGATCATGTAAGCGCCTTTGCCTCTGGGTCTGGCCATTTATTTATCGCTCGTCTGTTCCCACAAAGAAGACCGCGGATCCGCTGCCTCAACCTGAGCCAATTCCCGCAACAACTCGCGGGTGCGCTCGTTCTGGACGTCTGGAGCCTGGATGAAAACTTCAATGATCTGATCGCCGCGTGTGCCCTTGCGAGGATTCTCGACGCCCTTCTCACGCAGCCGGAATCGCTGGCCGTTCTGTGTCCCCTGCGGGACCTTCAGAATGGCGCGTCCATCAATGGTTGGCACTTCGATCTTTGAGCCAAGGCCGGCTTCACTTACCGTAATCGGCATCTTGATTTCGATATTATCGCCTTCGCGCTTAAAAACGGGGTGAGGCTCAACTCGAATCGTAATGTAAAGATCTCCAGCTTGCCCGCCACGCAATCCGGCATTGCCCTTTCCGCCGACACGGAGCCTGCTGCCAGTCTGCGTCCCGGCCGGGATTCGCACTTCCACCTGATCGGGCCGCACCAAAACGCCCGCCCCGCGGCACTTCGGGCAGACATTCGATAACTTGCCCTTGCCGCCACAACGCGGACAAGTGAGATTGAATTTCATTGCCCCGGCCATCTGGGTTACCTGGCCTGAGCCGTTACATTCAAAACAGCTGCTTCCACCGCCAGCCGACCCCTGGCCTCTGCACTCATCGCACGACTCGTTGCGCTGAATCGTGAGCCTTACCTGCGTGCCACGAATGGACTGCCAAAAGGCAACATTCAGGGCGTACTCGAGGTCACTTCCATTTTCAGGGCCCTGGTCTGGACCCTTGCCGCCGCCACCGAACATCTGGCTAAAGAGATCTTTGAAACTACCACCGGCACCGCCGCCTGGATTTGGCCCTGGCCTCGCACCACTGCCTGGCTTGAAGCCACCCTTGTTGCCACCGCTGGCCTGCTGGAAGAAGTCTGAAAAATCAAAGCCGCCGAAGTCAGCGCCGGGGCCGCCACTGGGGCCACCCATCCCGCTGGCTGCGGCAGCAGCCTGATCCGAATAGAAGCCGTACTGGTCATAGACCGGCTTTTTCTTCGCATCACTCAACACATCGTAAGCTTCCTGCAATCCCTTGAAGCGCTCTTCGGCCGCCTTGTCTCCGGGATTGAGGTCAGGATGATATTTACGGGCAAGACGGCGATACGCTTTGCGGATATCATCGTCGGAAGCTCCGCGCGCGATCCCTAGCGTTTCGTAGTAATCCGTCTTGCCCGGCATATCAAACTACTCCTTACTTCTTATCGTCAACGTCGACAAACTCGGCATCAACCACATTGTCCTTCGGCTTTTCGGCTTCAGGCTGCTCTGGCTGAGCGGCTCCGGCACCAGCGCCGGCAGACTCGGTCTTGTACATCGCCTCGGCCAGCTTGTGGCTGCTCTGGGTCAGTTTGTCTGTTGCCCCACGAATCTGTTCGGCGGTTGCTGAATCGTCCTTCAGGATGCGCTTTACTTCTTCGAGTTCTGTTTCGACGGTCTTGCGGTCTTCGGCACTGATCTTGTCGCCATGATCTTTCAACATCTTCTCGATGTTGTAAGACATAGAGTCGCCCTGATTGCGTGCCTCGATCGCTTCTTTCTTCTTGCGGTCGTCGCCGGCGTTCATCTCGGCGTCCTTGGCCATCTTCTCGACTTCTTCCTTGCTCAGGCCGGAACTCGAGGTGATGGTGATCTTCTGTTCGTTCTTGGTGCCCTTGTCGGTTGCTGCGACGTTGAGAATGCCGTTCGCGTCGATGTCAAAGGTCACTTCGATCTGTGGCACGCCGCGTGCCGCTGGCGGAATTCCGACGAGCTGGAAGACGCCCAGCAGACGGTTATCCTTGGCCATCGGGCGCTCGCCCTGGAAGATCTTGATGTCTACCGAGGTCTGGCTGTCGGCTGCTGTCGAGAAGGTCTCGCTCTTCTTAGTCGGAATCGTCGTGTTGCGCTCGATCAGCTTGGTGAAGACGCCACCGAGGGTTTCGATACCGAGCGACAAGGGAGTGACGTCGAGCAGGAGTACGTCCTTGACTTCACCGCCGAGAACACCACCCTGGACGGCGGCGCCAACGGCCACAACTTCGTCCGGGTTGACGGTCATGTTCGGATCCTTACCGAAGAAGTTGCGAACCATTTCGCGCACCTTCGGGATACGGGTGGAACCACCCACCAACACGACTTCGTCGATCTTTGAAGGTGAAACACCAGCGTCAGAGATGGCCTGCTTGAGCGGGTCAATCGTACGTTGCAGGATCGCATCGATCATCGATTCAAAGCGGCCGCGGGTGAGCTTCTTCTCAAGGTGCTTCGGGCCAGAGGCATCGGCCGTGATAAACGGCAGATTGATGTCGACTTCGAGCTTGCTTGAGAGTTCGATCTTGGCAGTTTCAGAGGCATCGCGCAAACGCTGCAGCGCCATCTTGTCCTTGCCGAGGTCAATGCCGTTTTCGTTCTTGAATTCTTCAATCAGCCACTGCACGATGCGCTCGTCGATGTTGTCGCCGCCAAGGTGAGTATCACCGTTGGTCGACTTCACTTCCACTACGCCATCGCCCACTTCAAGAATCGAGATATCGAAGGTGCCGCCGCCGAAGTCATATACGGCGATCGTTTCGTCTTTCTTCTTGTCGAGACCGTAGGCAAGGGCTGCTGCCGTCGGCTCGTTGATGATGCGCTTCACTTCAAGGCCGGCAATCTGGCCGGCATCTTTCGTAGCCTGGCGCTGCGCGTCGTTGAAGTAGGCCGGGACGGTGATCACCGCCTCGGTTACCTTTTCGCCGAGGTATGCCTCAGCGGCTTCCTTCAGCTTCTTCAAGACCATCGAACTAATCTCGGGGGGAGAATACTGCTTGCCTTGCACATCGATGCGGGCATCGCCATTGTCTCCGCCGCTGACCGAATAAGGAACAAGCTTGGCTTCTTCACTCACTTCGTTCACCCGGCGCCCCATGAAGCGCTTTGCCGAGTAGATGGTATTCTCGGGGTTAGTGACGGCTTGGCGCTTCGCCACCTGACCCACCAACCGCTCTCCACTCTTAGTGAATCCGACTACCGAGGGCGTCGTTCTCGCGCCTTCCTGGTTGGGGATCACTACCGGCGAACCGCCTTCCATCACCGAAACAACTGAATTTGTTGTTCCAAGGTCAATTCCTATGATTTTTCCCATACGTGTCAATCCTCCGGCCGCATTTAGCCTACTCATAGTATTGAATGTGAGTGTGTTCTTGTCAAGTGTATCTGCGCAAAATCTGCGTCCCACGCTTACAATCGCCGCTGCATCCGATTTGAGCCCATTGGAGCCTTTGTTCAAGGAGGCTTTTCCGCTTGCAGACCTGACTTTCACCTTTTCTTCGTCTGGCGTGCTGGCTCGCCAGATTGAGAATGGTGCTCCCTACCATCTTTACCTCTCGGCGGGTGAGGAGTTCATGCAGCAACTGGTGAAGAAGAACAAAGTAGTAAAGGAGGAGATTCAGGTCTACGCGATCGGACGGATTGGCTTGTGGGCGAAGTCTGGGGCGATCCGCAAGTTGCAGGATTTGGACCAACCGGCAGTTCGGGTGATCGCAGTGGCAAACCCGCAGCTTGCCCCCTTCGGCTATGCGGCAATGGCGGCGCTTCAGAAATCGAAGTTGTTGCCCGCAGTCAAGGACAAGCTTGTTTTTGGTGAGAATATCCGACAGGCACAGCAGTTTGCCGAAACAGGCAATGCCGATTGCGCCATCCTCAGTTGGAGCCTGATTTTCAATAAGGG
>JBIPMY010000299.1:0-7716 GCA_044376335.1 Bryobacter sp. | reverse complement strand
GCGATTCCGCCGGGGCAAATCAAGGGCGACAAGGAGTTACTGGAATATGCGTTTTATAACTTGCTCAATAACGCGGTGAAATACTCGCCTGAAGGCACGGGGATTGAGTGTAGTTGTGAGGTTGTCGATGGCAGGGTGCGGGTTGCGATTCGTGATCAGGGCATGGGAATGGATGCGGCGGACCTGAAGCGGATCTTTGATCGCTTCTACCGCTCCAAGCGGGCCGAAGAAAGTGGGATCAGTGGGACTGGAATCGGGCTGAGCATCGTGAACGAAATTGTGAAGCAGCACGAGGGCCGGATTGATGTGGAAAGTGAAGTAGGCGTGGGCAGTGTATTTACTGTAATCCTGCCCTTTATGGCGGGTGCTCCGGTAGACTCAGAAATAGCGAATGCGAATCAGCGCACCATTATTGCTAGTTGAAGACGACAACAGTGTCCGCCATACGCTGACGACCTTTCTTGATCTGGAGGGCTACAGCGTGGAGGCGGTGTCGAGCACTCGTGCTGCGATGGAGAAGCTGCTCAACGGCAGTTACCCCATCGTGATCAGCGACATTTACCTTGATGAGCGGACCGGCCTCGATGTGTTGCGTGCGGCCAAGGAATCTAATGACCAGTGCCGGGTGATTATGATGAGCGCCCGGGGCAGTATGGAAACTGTGATGGCTGCTACTCGGGGCGGGGCCTTTGAGTATCTGGCGAAGCCCTTTGAGCTCGATGATCTGTTGCATGCAATTCAGAAGGCTGAGGCCGAGATTGAGGGCGCAGCGAGTCTTGATCGCGAGACCGATATCGACGATCTGCCCGAGACTGAGATGATCGGCAGCTCGACCAAGATGATCGAGATCTATAAGACCTTGAGCCAGGTGGCGCCGACCGATGCGAGCGTGCTGATTACCGGTGAGACCGGGACGGGTAAGGAATTGGTTGCCCGGATGATTCACACGAATTCGAAGCGCCTGGTGGGGCCTTTTGTGGCTGTGGATTGCGGGAGCATTGCTTCTTCGCTGCTTGAAGCCGAATTGTTTGGTGCGATGAAGGGCAGCTATACGGGTGCCGATCGTGACCGTGTTGGTGTGTTTGAGACAGCCAATAAGGGAACGGTGTTTCTCGATGAGATTGGTGAGATTGATCCTCCTTTCCAGTTGAAGTTATTGCGTTTTCTGCAAGAGCGTGAGATCCGGCCGGTGGGTGCAAACCGGGCGAAGCAGGTTGACGTGCGTGTGGTTGCGGCAACCAACCGCGACTTGCAGAAGATGGTGGATGAAGGCAAGTTCCGCGAGGATTTGTGGTTCCGTTTGAATGTGGTGAGGATTCAGTTGCCGGCGTTGCGTGAGCGGCGTACCGATATTCCGCTGCTGTCGCACTTCTTTCTTCGTAAGTACAACGAGCGGTACGACCTGAATGCGGTATTGACCACAAGCGGACAGAAGATGCTGGAAGAGCAGGCCTGGCCGGGGAATGTGCGGCAGTTGCAGCACTTGATTGAACGTCTGGTGATTCTGGCTCCGGCAGGGCGGATTGATGGCGAGGCAGTGGGTGAGGCGCTGGCTGAATCAGCTGGTGAGGATGTTGCTGCTACGGAGAGCTTGAAGGACACTGAGCGCGAGCAAATCCTGAAGGTGCTGGAAGCGACTGGCAACAATAAGAGCCGGGCGGCTAAGGTGTTGGGGATTGAGCGCAAGACCTTGTACCGGAAATTGGAACGCATGGGCCTGCAATAGAAAGCAGTGCAGACCCACACGAGTGGTGCAGTCGCTGCGGGGCGGGGAACGGGTTCGGATTTCAAAGAACAGTCAGGTAGCGTTTTGGCTTTGAACCTTATTTTTTGTTGAGTTGCGGCTTGCAGTTGCTATCCCCACTTTGACGGATGGGGTTGGCTTCGCTTGGAATCCCCACCCTTACGGATGGGGTTGGTCGGGGTGGCCTGTTCGAGTTGCTATTGCCGCCCTTGGGGATTGGGTTGGCGTCGTTTGGAATCCCCATCCTTACGGATGGGGTTGGCTTTTGCTAGCGGCGGTCATCCAGTGGTGGGTATTGGGCGGCTAGCTCTTCGTCGGATAATTCCATTCGGCGGCAAAATTCTTTGTAGATGTAGTCGGTGATGTTCTGGGTGATTTCTGCGCCGGTGGGGTGGGTAGCCTTGATGGGTTCGTTACTGAGATTTTCGTTTTCGCCATTGAGTTGCTCATATTCATCCGGGGTGGGGACGGGTGGCGGGTCGTCGATGGGTTCGATTTCTTTGTTTGTGCCACGTTCGGCGATCAGGGCTTTGAGGGCCTTGATGGTTTTGAGGATGCGGTTGGGAATGCGGTCGAGTTCGCGGAGGACGGTGAGGTAGGCGCGGTCTGGGGCGTCGTGTTTGCTGTCGAGCATGTAGTGGTTGCAGACGTGTTCCATCTGGAGGAAGCGGAGTTCGAAGTGGATGAGTTGCTGGAGGAGCATGTGCTCGGTGGGCGTGACGGGTTGGTACTCTTCGAGGAGGTTGTGGACGGTGATGGCGACGAGGTTGGGATGGGTTACGAGGTGGCTGTAGTTCTTCATGGAGTAGAGGCCATGCTGGAAGGCGTTGGACGCAGAGCGGGCTTTGCCGGCGGTGGTGCGGGGGCCGGTGGATTTCTTTGCGTTGGCGCGGTTGGCGGCGAGGGCGGCTTCGGTCATGGTTTTCTTGCGTGGTTTGGTGTCCACGTTCGATGGATCATTTGCAATTAATTCTTCATTGTTCATGGGATTTCTCCTGAGCAGAAATTAGCAGACGGGTTGATTCACTTCCTGTTTGGGGCTATATGGAGTTATTTAGAATCAATGAGATAGCGGGAAAATAAAGTTGAAAATTGTTGTGAATGATAAAGTTCCCGTCGACGGTTTGTGGAATTGGGAAGAGGGGAGGCCCTATCCCGATGGACCGGCGCAGGTATTGTTGGCGGTGATTGCAATGCACCCTGAGGCGGTGGAGGATTCTTAGTTAAAGCGAGTTAGGGGGAATCGTCTTTCCACTCGGCTTGCGGAAAGTTCTGCGATAGCTAGAGGGCTTGGACGGGTGTGGTTGAAGAGGCCGTGCCTATTTCCAGCATCCAGTTTGAGATTGTGCCCAAATGCACAATAGGGCTAAGCAAAAGTGGGGAGTTCTAAACCATCGTAGGAGGCAGCCGAATTTGATCGTGGTGCTGAAGCGGATTCGACGTGCTTATGCCTGGCTGAATTCGGGTGGATTTTGGGTTGGTGCGGGTTTGAGTGTCCCGGCAGTGATTTAGGTGAAATCCTGGGGTTTGGGCGCTTTTCTGGATTTGTGTTAGGTGATTGATTCTGAGTGGGTTTTGGGGTGCGGATTTGGCTGGGGGAGTCTGGACGTATGCTGAGGCTGGGCATGGAAGAAAAAACTCTAAAACATTGAGAAAAATGGAGGGGTAGCGCTGGGACGGTCTGATGCCCTTCCATGCCTTTCCCCGTACGGATCAGCATGATGCGGTGTAAATTTATAGGTGCGCATCAGCGCATAAGCCTAGGAGGAGTCTGATGACCGTCCATCTAACGTCTTCGGCCATTGCAACGGTCGCTCTTTCATTGCTGATTGCCGGTCCGGCAACAGCACAGCTGATGACGACCTGCGCTGAGGACTCGCCGGAGAGGCGAGGCGAACAGGGGTGCACCATCATTGTTAACAAAGCGCTCCCGAGTGGCCTCAGAGATCCCCAGTTCTGGAATATTTATCGCTTTGCTTCGCTACAGCGTGCTCAAGCGGCCGCCGGTGCCGCCAGTGTCGCTTTTGATGCTGGCGGCATTTCGTGGCTGATTGCGATTGAGTCCCAGACCTCCTCTCACCGCGGGGGTAAACATGTCGCGCAGGTGGGGCCACTGCCTCTTCCACCGGCGGCACAGTACAGATTGCAGGTTCAGACAGCCGCGTTCACACCTGGGATGTACTCCTTGTCGCATCAGCATTCTGGCGTTGAGGCGGTCTACGTGATTGAGGGTGAAGCGTGCTACGAAACTCCAGACCGCGCGGTCAAAATTCGGAAGGGCGAAACGCTTGCGCTTCCGGCGCAGGTTCATCGTGCGGTGGTAACTGGATCTGCGCTTCGCCGCATCCTGGCGATTATTGTGCATGACGCGGCGCAACCTGCGACGACCAGGAGGGAGGAAGGGGCGGGGCCGCCCCTCGTTGCTTGCAAGTAGAGTGCCGATACAAATTCAACCTTGAGAGTGCGCGACGAGCGCACGTACTGCAGAAAAGATAGTTATGGGCGGATTGTAGCGGCTGTGAAAACTCCGCTTGTCCGTCACCATCCGAGAAGGCTCACGGTGAGCGGGGCCAGCCGGATCAACAAAGGGGACGGAGCGGACCGATGAGGTAGCCAATAGGGCTAAGCACAAATGGGGAGTCTTAAACCGCAGTAGAGGGCCGCCGTACTTCATCCTGGCCCTGAAGCGGATTCGCGAAGTTTGGGGCTAACTGAGTTCCAGTGAATTTGGAGTTAGTGCGGGCGGACCCGTCCCGGGTGTGATTTAGGCAAAATCCCGGCTGTCGGGAGCTTTTCGGCTTTTGTGTCAACTGGTTGATTCTGAGTGACTTGGGGTATGGTGCCGGATTTGGCCGGGGGAGTCTGGCGGCTTGCTGTGGCTGGAGATGGGATAGAAAACCTCAGAAACATTGAGGAAAATGGAGAGAAGGCTCTGGGACGCATCCGGCTGCTGACTTTCCGCTGACTTTCCCGGCAGAAGTGATCGATGGCAACGTTCTGGTACAAGTCGATTGGCCTTGTGACAGGAATTTAGATATCCGCTACTGTGAAGAGAGAAGCGGAAGGAGGAGTGACAATGACAATTGAAATCACCCGGCCGGAAGTGCAAGCACTGATCCATCAGCGGTTAGAAGCGGGCGGATTTGCAACACCCGAAGATGTGATCTTTGAAGCGTTGCAGGAATTTCATCCGAAAAGAGCTCATAGTGCCGGCAAGCGCACTCTTGCTGACACATTCTCAAAAATCAGGGGTGCCGCTGAAGATCTCGATCTGACGCGTGATTCTGCTCCGGGACGTGACATCGCTCTATGAGCGGGTATCTACTCGATACGAACGTGCCCTCGGAGATCATCCGGCAGCGTGCTGATGTGAAGGTGGATTTCTGGGTGCGAAGCCAGGATGATGAGACGCTTTATTTAAGTGCAATTACGATTGGTGAGTTGCGCAAAGGTTTGGCAATGCATCCTGAAGGCAAGCGCAGAGATCAGATTGAGGAGTGGCTAGAAGCTGACCTGATTCCTGCATTCACAGACCGGATATTGCCAGTGACAAGAGCGATCGCAGAACGGTGGGGTGTGCTTAGCGGAATGCGCCAGATGCGGGGCAGGCCACTTGGAATGGCCGACGGTCTGATTGCTGCGACGGCGCTGGAGCATGGTCTTATCATCGTAACGAGGAATGTAAGGGACTTTGAAGATCTCGGGCTCAAGATCGTAAACCCCTGGGCCGAAATCTAGAGAATCGACAGAAGAGATCAATAAGTTTGTCTCTAACGGGAAAGCGTCCTAGCAGGCTGGTGGATTTGATCCTGGCGGTAAATTGGATTCGTGATGCCAGGAGACTGGCTGAGTCCGGGTGGATTTAGGGTTGGTGCGGGTAGACCCGTCCCGGCTGTGATTTAGGCAAAATCCTGGCCTTCGGCAGTTTTTCGGATTTTGTGTCAAGTGATTGATTCTGTTTGACTTGGGGCATGGTGACGGATTTGGTCTGGGGAGTCTGGAGGCATTCTCTGGCTGGGCGTGGGAGAAAAAAACTCAAAAACATTGAGGAAAATGGAGGGATGGCGCTGGGACGGATCAGTCTGATGGCTTTCCCATGCCTTTCCGATGCCTTTCCATGCCTTTCCCGCAGCGTGGAGTGCTGCCAGCGATTTTGCGGAGGGAGACTTCCGTCTGAAGAGGCCGTCCACCTATCGGGTGGAGGGTCCGAGATTTTGACGGCCTGGTAGCGGAGGGGATTTTGCAGTGCGCACGCCAGACCGACCCTCACCCCGAAATCGGGTTCTTGCTTGAAGGGTATCTCAGGTTGCTGTGCAGCCTACTTTTTGCGTTGGGACGGATGCGTCTGAATGGGCTGTCCCATTATCCATTATCCGTCGGCTTCCCCAGGATCGAGATCGGGTAGGCTGCAGACCTCCCTTTCTCGATTGTGGAGCCGTAGCTCCTACCTACGCATTCAAACAGACTTATGCTTATCCCCATTTCTCAGATCGAGCCTTGTTGGGCGAGTAGTTGCTCTTTTGCCTGATCTCGGATGACCTGATCAGAATCTGTCAAAGCGCGCTTGAGGATATGCTCTGGTGGTCTTTCAATCTCGATAAGCCGAAGAAAGGCACGGCGCCGGACATAGTCATCCGGATCTGAAGTGCCTTCGATCAAGAGTTGGCGACAGAATTCATCTGCCAGTATGAGGGAATCATAGACTTGCCATCTTACCTGCTCGTGTGCGGAACTTAGGAGCCCGACGATATTCGATTTGAAGACATGTGCAAGATTGTCTTTCAGAAAGTCGGCAAGATCTTCCCCTTCCTCGGAATAACAAAAGACTCTTTCGACTTTGGATAGATCGGCTGGCCCGAGTTCTCTCTTCAAAAGAAGGTCCTGAGCGTTGGTGACCAATTCTTGCCAATTCGGCGCTTCTGATTCCCAGCCGCTCTCTTCTTTTTCGGCGCTTTGCGCCCATTCTTGCCAGGCTTGGAGCGAATGGGTCAGTTTTTCGGAGAGTTCTTGCATAGGAGCGGTAGTGTAGCCATCTGCTTTGGTTGAGGCCGCTAGATACGATTATATTGAGGCCTTGCGGTGAGCCTTTCGTGATCTTTGCAAAGCCACGGTTCGGGCTTGAGGATAACCACGCCAGGATGGCTCAATCAATGCTCAGTTTAATAACATGGCAACTCGCTTCATGAGGCTACCCAAAAAATGGGGAGTTCTAAGGCCTCGTAGGAGGCCGCCGAATTTGATCGTGCTGCTGAAGCGGATTCGAGGCACTTAGGCCTGGCTGAGTTCGAGTGAATATGGGGTTGGTGCGGGTGTGAGTGTCCCGACTGTGATCTAGGTGAAATCCTGGGACTTGGGCGCTTTTCTGGTTTTGTGTCAAGTGATTGATTCTGAGTGGGTTGGGGTGTGGGTGCCGGAATTGGTCTGAGGCGTAGGGTGGTGTGCTGCGGCTGGAAATGGATGAGAATAGCCCAAAACATTGAGGAAAATGGAAGGATGGCGCTGGGACGGATCAGAATGCTGACTTTCCAAGAGGAGGTTTGCAGCGGGAGGTTCCGCCAGAAGATCTACCAGTCGGTAGCGGAGCTGCGTGACGATCTCGACGCCTATCTGGCCTTCTACAATCGCCAGCGTCCCTATCATGGATACCGGATGCAGGGCCGTTCACCCTCCCAAGCCTTCCTCGATGGGAAACTCGGCCCGGCGCAACCATGGCAGCATGAAGTAACCACTTCTTCACCCGAGGCCCCCAACTCTCGTTGCTCCGAGATCATCCGCTTAATATACGTGAAGTGACTTTCAGGATGCAATATCTTATAATTTTAAACCTAAAGAAGGATCTCAAATGAACCCTCAATCCATGTCATATGCGCTCAAGTGCTCCTTGAGCATTCTCTTGCTTACTTCCGCCTCAATCCAACTTCATGCTGGAATTGAGATCCCCACCTTTGGCAAGAAGGGGAAACTGGTTGAGC
>JBIPMY010000041.1:0-21695 GCA_044376335.1 Bryobacter sp. | reverse complement strand
AAGTTGTTGGCTGAACACGATGACCTGATGACAGGTCAGGGAACGGTCATTGGCAATCCGGATAGCAGCCTCTATTACACTCCGGCCAAGTCAGAGAAGGCCCGGCTTAGGGTCAGGGATCGAACGGATCGCACAGGCCCCACTTATGCTTACCGTCTCCACATGGCAAACGAAGCGCCCTCTTTTCAACTCATCACAGAGCCGGCCGGCTTCACGATCGCTGCTGGCGGCAAGGCAAGTCTTGAAGCGCTTCTGATCCGGCAGCCTGGCTTCGACAAAGCTGTCGACGTTTGGGTAGAAGGCTTGAACTCACCAAAGGCGAAGTTCCGTGCCGATCAACAATTCGGCCCCTCCGGCGACGGCGACAACATCAATATCCCCAGTGTTCCACTGCTAATTGAGATTCCTGCGAGTACACCTGCAGGCGACTATCCGATCCGCGTCCTTGGCAAAGCAAGCGATGGCACAGGACCCACAGTGGAAGCAATCTCTACCCTCTGGATCGGCCCCAACGGCAATCGTAACGACACGCGCAGGCCTCTACCGTCGATCAGCGTCCATGTGATTCATTAATTGCCTTCAACTCAGGGCAGACATCACAGGCAATCTTCTTCGGGCAAGTTGCCACCCAGCAATTCACCTCACCCAACATCCCCAGATAGGCCCTTGACATGTGGTCGTGGAGAAGTCCGCGCAAAAGAACCAGATCGCCTTCTCTCAACTCACTTCGCAGGAATTCGGTTGCAGACTCAAGATCATAGAACGCGCGTACATGCTCGGGGTTCATACCGGCATTTACGGCACCTTTCACCGCATACTTGCTTCGATCTCCTACAAAAACAGCTAGATCCGCGATTGCTGCGGCAGACTTGCCCACCCCGCGAAATCGTGTGGCGTCATTTTTAGTTGAGTCCGACATACCGCTAAACACGAGGATCTTGCGTTTTGCCTCAGCCTCAGCCAACACCTCAAGAGCCACCGCCATAGTGTCCACGGATGCGTTGAAATCGTCTCTCAGAAACGTTGCACCCTGCGGAGTAGCGTCCGGTGAAAGCCGCTGCTGCATGGGTTCCAGATGGGCCAGGGCTTCGATGGCTTGCTCCAGGCTGAGACCGGCTTCTTTCGCTATGGCAATCGCGGGTAGGACGCTTGGAACCCAGTGCTTTCCTACCAACCGCGTATTCACTAAACCCTCTGCACTCTTGCCCTTCACTTGAAAGGAGAGCCGCTCTGGCCATTTGCTCGACACTTGAGAAGCGACCCATTCAAAGCTCTCATCGAAGCCGTACCGGATGCTACGCACTCCTTCGGGGGGACAATAGGCAGCTATAAAAGGATTGTCGCTGTTCAATACGGCCACTTTGCCCGGTTGAAGACTCTCAATCAGAAGTGACTTCTCTTTTGCAATTGGCTCAAGCGTCTTGAACGATTGCATATGCGTGCGTGCGACATTTACCCAGACTGCGATGTCGGGTTTGGTTGTGAGTGCGAACCATTTCATCTGTCCAGGGCGATCAATCCCAACCTCAATCACCGCATAGCGATGCCAGGGCCTGACGGCGAGCAGGTTTCTTGTGATTCCGATGTAGTGATTGAATGAGCCTGTGGTCTTGTATGTTGAAAAATGAGCTCCCAAAACCAGAGCAATCGCATCCTTGGCTGTTGTTTTCCCGACACTCCCGGTAACAACGATAAAGGTCGTGCGAAACATCAACCGCCGCCAAATTCCAGACACCACAAGCCCAAGCGCTCGCAAGAATGGGTTCGTCCCTACAAAATCACGAAACCGCTGTTCGTATTTCTTGATCACGAGATCTGAACCACCTTGCTATTGGACTTCGTCCTGGATCGGAGATCTGAACAGACATCGCAGTGTAGTTTCCTCTCGCAAGAACTTCGCCAGCAACTCACTTCATCCAAAGCCATCAGGTACAGGCGGGACAGGTGGTCTGCGTGGCGCCCCCGTAGCAGAACAAGATCTCCTTCGCGAAGCTCAGCTAGAAGTTGTTTCCCCGCAGACTCGATATCGTAAAACCCGAAGACGCGGCCGGGATCCATTCCCGCTTCCACAGCAGCCTTCACCGCATAGCTATGACTATCTCCGATAAAGAAGGCGATATCGACGATCCTTGCAGCCGTGATGCCCATATCGCGCTGGCGCAATCGAATTTTTTGCTTGGAATCGGAGACATCCGTAAAAACAAGAATCTTTCGCCTGGCCACTGCGGCTTCCATTACGTCTAACGCAACCTTCAAACTGTCTACCGACCCGTTCCATTCATCTCTCAGGAAGATGGCACCCTGCGGCGTTGTGGCCTCCGAAAGGCGCTGCTGCATCGGCTGAAGATTCTCCAAGGCTGCAATTGCCTGCTTTAGCGTTAACCCAGCCTCACGCGCCACGACAAGGGCAGGCATGACACTCGGAAGCCAATGTGTTCCTATCAACTTGGTCGAAACGAGTCCCTCTTCATTGCCGCTTCTCACCTGAAATGAAAAATGGTCTGGCCAACTGCTACTCAAATTTGAAGCACGCCAATCGAAACCCTCGCCTTCGCCATATCGAACTGTCCGCACAGAGCCTGGCGGTTGATAAGCGGCAATATGTGGATTGTCGCCGTACAACACAGCCAACCCTCCCGGGCGCAAACCCTCCACAAGTAAGGATTTTTCACTGGCAATCGTCTCGAGAGTTCTAAAGGATTGCATGTGCGTTCGGGCGACATTGACAAACACTGCGATGTCAGGCCGGGTTGCAAGCGCAAACCATTTCATTTGCCCAGGGCGATCTAAGCCCACCTCAATCACTGCATAGCGGTGCCACGGCATTACCGAAACCACATTCCTGGCCAAGCCGCCAAAGTGATTGCGCGAACCGGGACTCTTATAGATGGCGAAATGAGATGCCAATACCTGCGCAATGGCATCTTTGGCCGTCGTTTTGCCAACACTTCCGGTGATCACAATGAATGTGGTGCGGAACATCAGTCGACGCCAAATACCAGCAAGAATCAACAAGACCGCTCGAACAAAAGGTTGAACCTTAAGGTAGTACGGCCAGAGCTTGGGGCCCAATCGACGTTTCAATTCTAATGCCATTGACTAAGATACTATGGCAGAGATCTTCTGCTCCGTTGCCAGAATCCCTAAAGGAAACCCTGATGCACCAAAAACTGATCCTGGGCATGCTGGTTCTGGCATCGTCCTCTACTTTCGCGGCAGCTCCGGCTGAGACCCCTGACACCCCATTCAAGCTCGCAACCATCTCTGCGAACGGCAAGACATCGCTGCTGGCTATGGTTGTCAACAACGGCAAAACCGTGTTCGAGATCGAAGCAGCCAATGCTTACGTCGCGAAGCAGGCCAAACTCTCGAGCCTGCGCATTCCAACTGAAATGCGCGAACTGATCGAGCAATACTCAACGGTCAACAAACGCCTTTACCAGATCGCGAATTTTCTCAACGGCAAAGACACTCAAAAGCTCTCCTTTGCGCATGACAGCTCAAAAGTAAAGTTTCACGCACCCATCAAGTACCCTTGGAACCTCCTGGCCGCAGCCGCTAACTACCGCGCGCACGCCGAAGGCATGGGCGTGACGCCTCCTGCTGCTGGGGGCCGTCAGGGGGGATTCAACGCGGCAGCCGCAGCGCTCATCGACCCAGACCGCGACGCTCCCATCTTCTTCGCTAAATCTCCACGCTCCTGCATCATCGATCCGGGTGAAGTCTACTTCATTCCCCCTGGCCGTGAGCGCATCGACTGGGAAGGCGAAATGGCTATCATCATCGGCAAACCTGCCTATCAGGTGCCCAAGGCTCAGGCTCACGATTACGTCTTTGGCTACAGTATCCTCTTTGATCTGAGCGACCGCGGCGGCCGCAAGCGCGAGCAGAACATGTTCCCCGGTGCTAACTGGTTTGAAGGCAAAAGCACGGATCGTGGCGCGCCATTCGGCCCGGTGATTGTCCCTAAAGAGTTCCTGCCCAACTTCGATAAACTCCGCATCCTTACGAAGGTGAATGGCGTGGTGAAACAGGACGGCAGCACGGCCGAACTGCTTTGGAAAGAACACCACATCATCCAATACCTCACTTCCATCCTCACGCTGTACCCGGGCGATGTCATCTCGAGCGGCACCCCTTCGGGCACTGGTATGGAGCGTCAGGAATTCCTGAAACCAGGCGATACGGTCTCGATCGAGATCGAAGGCATCGGCAAGATTGAGACTCCATTCAAGGCGCAGGCAAAATAGCAGTCAATCCTATATAATTCTCCCTTCAGTCTGAATGGGGAAACTTGCGCTCTATTTCGTGATTCTGTGCCGGGTCGTGTCCGCACAATCCGACGCTGCGTTCTTTGAGCGTAAGATCCGGCCGGTGCTTGCGGAGAAATGCTGGTCTTGCCATGCTGCATCTGCAAAATTGTCGTTTGCCGGGCTTCAGCTTGATTCCAAAGCCGCCGTTGCGAAAGGCTCTGATGCCGGGCCTATCATTGTTGCTGGAAAGCCAGAAGAGAGCCGTCTGTATCAGGCTCTGCTCTACACCGGCCAAACCAAAATGCCGCCTACTGGCAAAGTTGCCCCGGAAGTATTGGCAGACTTCCGCAAGTGGATTCTGGAAGGCGCATTTTGGCCAGAAGACAACAGCTCCTCAAGCGTAAAGACCAAGACCACAGCAACCAATCATTGGGCCTGGCAGCCTGTGGCCAAAGTTCTTCCGCCTCAGGTTCAAAACCCTGCGTGGCCACTCGATGATCTGGATCGATTCCTGCTTGCCAGGCTCGAATCCAAAGGTTTGCGGCCGGTGGCTGATGCTCCGAAAGACGTGTGGCTGCGCCGGGTCTTCCTTGACCTTACAGGCTTGCCCCCAAGCCCGGCAGAACAGCAAGACTTTTTGCGCGACGGCTCTTATCAGAAGGTTGTAGATCGCCTGCTTGCCTCTCCCGCATTTGGCCAGCGTTGGGGCCGCCACTGGCTCGATCAAACCTACTACGCAGACAACATCGAAATTGGCCGTCGCGTACCCGCACGCCACGCCTGGCGCTATCGGGACTATGTCATTGACTCCTTCAACCGCGACATCCCCTACCCACGCTTCATCCTCGAACAGCTAGCTGGCGATCAGCTCACCTGGACAAGACCCGAAGAGCGCCGTGCCAATCTGATTGCCACCGGATTTCTTGCTCTCGGCCCCTGGCCCCTGGTTAACGCGGACAAAGAGCAACTCAAGATGGATGTCGTTGACCTGCAGGTGGACATGATCGGCCGGTCTTTCCTGGGCCTCACCATGGGCTGTTCCCGCTGTCACGATCACAAATTCGACCCAATCACGCTCAAGGATTACTACGGCATGGCTGGCATCCTCGCCAGCACCCGCACTCTGTCTGGACGCCTGAACTTGAGCGTCTTTAGTAACGTCAACTCAGTTGTACTTCCAGAACTCCCCGAAGAGCTGACACAACGTGCGGAGGAAACTCGCAAGTATTGGCAAAGCCTCACTGCTTCCCGCGAAACCCTTGCCGCCTTGCGGGAAAAGCGCAAGCCCATGGCCAAAGATTCCGAGGAAGCCAAGGCTCTCGATAAGGAGATCGCACAGGCCAATCAGGCCGTCAAACTCCTTGAGTATCTTCCCCCAATGCCCGCGACTGCCCATGCGGTGCAGGACACTGATATGCCTGCGGACTGCCGCATCAACATCCGCGGTAACGCCCATCAGCTCGGAGCTGAAACCCCGCGGAGTGCCGTTGTCATTGCTGGCCAGGGCGGCAAACTTGATATTGCCGACTTCACCAGCGGTAGAAAAGAACTGGCCACCTGGATCGGAAGCAAAGAGAACCCGTTGACTGCCCGGGTGATGGTGAATCGAATCTGGCATCACCTCTTTGGCACCGGGATCGTCCCCAACATCGACAATATGGGCACTCGTGCTGCAGCACCCAGCCACCCTGAACTGCTCGACTTCCTCGCCACTGACTTTGTTGACAATGGCTGGTCTGTGAAGAAGCTGATCCGGCGCATCGTTTTGAGTCGCGCCTACCGGCTCTCGGGAGATTCCGACAAGAAGGCAATCGAGACTGATCCCGAAAACCGCCTGCTCTGGCGCATGAGCCGCAGACGTCTGGAGGCAGAGACCATACGCGATTCGATTCTCGCGATCTCAGGCAAGCTCGATTCCAGTGCCGGGGGGCCCGCATTGCCATTACAAGTGAAGGGGAATGTGAATCTGGCTGAGCCGGAATTCTTGAATGAAGAGGCCACGCTTGATCCCTCCATGCGCTTCAAGCGTTCTGTTTATCTGCCAGTCTTGCGAAAGAGCCAGATGCCCGAACTCGACCTGCTCAATCTCTTCAACTTCCCCGATACCAACCAGATCACCGGGGCCAGACAGGCCACAACCATCCCGACTCAGGCGCTCTATCTCCTGAACGGGCCCTTCGTTCAGGAGCAGGCGGCTGCGCTGGCGAAGCTACTTCTATCCAGCTCCAGCAGCGACAAAGAAAAGATCGAGCTTCTGGTGCGGAAGGTCTATGCGCGCGAAGTCCGGAATGGAGAAGTGGAACGGCTGCTGGCCTTTGCCACAGCGTTTGCAGAAAGCAATCCCGCCGGCGGCCCGGTGGAAGCCCGGCTTGAAGCCTGGAAGCGCCTCTGCCACTCATTGCTGATCTCAAACGAATTCCTCTACCGGAGCTAAGAATGCAAAGACTTCATTCATTGGTAGCAAACTCAAGGCGTGACTTCCTGCGCAAGGCCGGCTGCGGCTTCGGCATGCTGGCGATGAATTCCATGCTGGCCTCTGAGTCTTTGGCACTTCGCGTCCCGCATCACAAGCCGCGTGCCAAACGTGTCATCTTTCTCTTTATGCAGGGCGGCCCCTCGCAGATGGACATGTTCGAATACAAGCCCGAACTCGAAAAACGCAACGGCCAACCCCTCTCGTTCAAACTTCCTCAGAACTACGAAGCGCCCGGGATTCGCGACTCCCGGCTCTTCGGCCCCATCAGCAAATTCGTGCGCTGCGGCCAACGTGGCATGCTGATCACCGACATGCTGCCCAACCTTGGTGGCATTGTCGATGACTTGTGTTTTCTGCACGGGATGCATGCCGATAGCGAGGCCCACGCGCCTGCGATCCGTCAGCTTCATACCGGCAACAGCATACAGGTGCGGCCATCGATGGGTTCGTGGGCCCTTTACGGCCTTGGCACCGAGAACCAAAATCTCCCCGGTTTTGTCACGATTTGTCCCGTCCTTAGCGGAGATGGTGGCACACCGCAGCTCTTTGGTAGTGCCTTCCTTCCTGCCGTCTATCAGGGCACTCCGATTGGCAAATCGGGTGAGGCAAAGAATGCCAGAATCGACTACTTGAGCGACGCGGGCATCAAGACTTCAGAACAGCGGAAGCAACTCGATTTCCTGGCGCAGGTCAACCAGAATCACCTTGCCGCCAGTGGCCCAGATTCAGAACTGGAAGGGCGCGCCGCTTCTTTCGAACTCGCCTTCCGTATGCAGATGGAGGCACCGCGCGTTCTCGACATCGCCAGTGAATCCGATGAAACGCGGGCGCTCTATGGCATTGGAGAAAAAGAAACCGACGACTTTGGCCGTCAATGCCTGATGGCCCGCCGGATGGCTGAAGCAGGTGTACGCTTTGTTCAGATCACCGATGGGGGCTGGGATCATCACGGAAAATTGCGCCAGAGTCTGCCCGTGCGATGCCGCGCTGTAGACAAACCGATTGCAGGCTTGATTACCGATCTCAAGCGCCGGGGCTTGCTCGACGACACTCTGGTGCTCTGGGGCGGAGAATTCGGGCGTACTCCCTTTGACCAGGACCTCTCACAAGGCAAAGCTCCGATTGAGGATCGCGGCCGGGAACACAACCCGCGCGGATTCACGATGTTTATGGCCGGTGGCGGCGTAAAGCCAGGAATCTCGCACGGCGAGACCGATGAGTTTGGCTGGGACGCAGTGAGCGGTAAAGTGCATATTCATGATCTACACGCGACAATGCTTCACCTGCTGGGCCTCGATCACGAGAGACTCACCTACCGCTACACCGGACGAGATTTCCGGCTGACCGATGTCTTCGGGCGCGTTGTTAACGAAGTGCTGGCCTAGGTTCCAGAATCAACAAAAAAACCCTCCTGGCCGTATTGGGCCGGGAGGGGTTTGGGTTTGCTATCTCTTGTTTAGAGTTCGGCAAGCGCGGCCACAAGAGCACCCTTGGCTGTTGAGTTCAGCGGGGTTTCGGCCATCCGCACGTCGCTCAAAGGCAGCGGGAACTCCGATTCTTTCAGCAGCTTCTCAAAGCGGTCGCGGAAGCCCTTGGGCATTGCAGTACCGCCAGAGAGAACCATCGGAATGGGTTTGCCCATCTTCGGAATATTCCGCGAGTTGGCAAATGCTTCCTTCAAGCCGTTCACCGTGGCACGAATCACTTCGTCGTAATAAACGTTGAGTACCTGGTGCAGCTTGTCGGCATAGTGGCCGTTGATCTGGAAGGATTCTTCCTTTGCGAGACGGATGCGGGTGGTGAGTTCACCGGTGATTGTCGCTGCCGAACTGTCGATGTAGTCGCCGCCCTTGCCAACGCTGAAGCTCAGTACCGGAACAGCCAGATAGCTCAGGCAAACATTCACCAGGCCACCACCAAAGCTGATGCCAATTCCGGAATAGTTGGTCTCTTCCAATTCTGAAAACACTACAGCCAGCCCTTCATTGATCGGGGTGGGTTCGCAATCCAGCTCGCGCAGGATCTGTGCAATCGAGGCATCGTGATAGGTGAGATTTTCTTCGGCACCAAGAGGCGCAGCCGGCACGCTGTAGTACACGGGCAAGCCTTGGCGGCGTTCTCCTTCGGTGAGATTCTCAATCAGTTGCTTCAGCATGGCCGCATTCTGGGGCTCACTCGGGTTCAAGACACCACGATTCATCGGGCGCCGTGATTCGGTCTGCAGGAGATCTGCAAAGCGTGAGCTCTCGTTACCAGGCACGATGATCAACTTGCCCGTGTTCTCACCGGTTACGACGTATGGCACGCCTTCACGCTTCAGTGAAGCCTCGGTCATCTTCGACCAGGGCACCTCTACGAATGCATTGAGCTGGCTCTTGTATTGGAAATCATCATTTGCCTTGCTGGCGGCTACGATGCGGCTTGTGCCGACGTCCAGCCCGATGGCAGGAGTGTGGTTGCTGTGTTTCATGGGTTCACCTCTTGAGCTGTGCTCGAATTGGAAATTGAGTTTGCACCGCTGGGCCGGTTGTTCTCAGGCAACAAAGCGCTCAGACGGCGGTATTGGTTGCGCAATTGGGTACGTAGTTGCGCAACAGAAATGGAATTCTTTTGTGCCTGCTCGCGCAGCAGGTCTTCGCTGTTGACTACACCCTTCCACATGCGTGCCCCGGTGGCTGCAAAGAAGGTGCCGTCGTAATTAAAACCAAAAAGATTGAGACTCGCAAGTGGTTGCGAATAATTGTCAGGTAGCCCCATCGCTTCAAACGGAAAATTGCCAGCCCAATCGGTGTGATAGCCAATCTGGAAGTTGCTCGGGTTGATCGACACCTGCGCGTGCGTTACGCAGTTTGTGGCGGGGATGTTGTACTTCGAACGCAGCATGCGGGTGAGCGTCCGCCCAGAGTCGATCTGCGCCTGAGAGATGATCGGTGCCTCATCCCCGGGCCGCGTCTGGGTTTCAAAAGAGACGGCCAAAAACGAATCGTTGAGCCCCACATAAGCCCACTTGTCGTCGGCCCAGGTGGATTTGCCCGCGTGGTTGGCCGCGTCCGTTTCCTGCACAATTCGAAAGACTCGACCAAAGCGGTCAATCACGTAGTGATACGCCTTTTCTTTCGACACGTATTGCAGCAGCGATTCGCCGAGCAGTTTCAGCCGGCGCATTTTCTGCTCTTCGAGTTCCTCGAGCGTGCTTTCGGTTGTGTGGAAGACGATCCCTGCCGCCTGCTTGTCGGCTAGCTGCACCAGGCTGGAGGTGGGTTGATTCCGGTTCCAGGCAAAATACTCTCGCGGCCGGTTTGAGGTACTGAAGCGCGTTTCAATATGCAAGCCGCTCGACCAGGTCTCCACCCCATTCTTTGAATCGATGAGCCAAACCTTCTCGAGCGGTGCCTCACGAAACGGCTGCGGGCCACGTCCTGCAACCGGGCTCAGCGCACCATTTGAAACAGAAACTGGAGGTGCACTGCTTCGAAACAGGGAAAGAGTAGGAATCATCAAGAGGCAACCCACGGCCAGCCAAAACTTCTTATTGCGCAGCCACCAGTATTGCGGCCGCCCCAATACGGTCTCCACCTGCCCCACCCGCTTTTCTGTGTTTTTCAAAAAACGCAGTTTCGCTACCGGGTCTTCGATCTTTGAAGCCCGCGCATCGATCATCGGATTCAAAACCTTGCGTGGAGTAATTGGATTCAATCAACCCTGCTACCGGATAGGGTACCTTCCAAAAACAATCGTCTTAAACTTCTATAAACCTTATAGCTGCCCCCGGCCACACTAGGGGAACTGCTTTAGTTTATCTGGTGTTTGCAAGCAACGAAACTTCTCTTGATTAGTTGAGTTTCATATAACGGTAGGCTCGCACGATGAAAATCAAGAAAATATTGAAAACAAAAGCTTTACGCGCTGCCGTCGCCGTTCTGCTCCTAGCCTTGACTCCCCTGGTCGCAAAAAAAGCCTCTGATGCTGCCTCAAAGTTCAAAGAAAAGCTCAGCAAGCAAGAGCAGACAGGGCATGTGCTCAGCCGCCTCAGCTTCGGCGCACGGCCGGGCGACAGGGAAGCCGTCCAAAAACTCGGCATCAAAAAGTGGATCGACCAGCAGCTCAATCCTCAGTCGATTCCCGAGAATCCGGCTCTCGAAGCGACGCTAGCCAAGATGCCTACGCTCGCAATGTCAACCGAAGCCCTCGTCCTCAACTACCCCACTCCCCAGGTGCTCGCTGCGGTGGCCATCGGACGCATGAAGATGCCTGAAGACCCTCAACTCAAGGAAACTTACGAACGCCTCAGCCAGCGCTATAAGGCCCGCATCGAACGCAAAAAGACCAAGAACGAAGAAGAAGAGGAAGCTGCCCAGAAGGGCATCGAAGACCGCCTCCGCCGCCGCGTCGGGGCCATGAGCACCGAAGAGCGCAGCGAAGCCCTACGCAAGCTTGCCCCCCAGCAGGCCGTTGCCAGCGAGCTTACCGAAGCCAAGATCTACCGCGCTGTCCTGAGCGAGCGGCAGCTGAACGAAGTGCTCGCCGATTTCTGGTTCAACCACTTCAACGTCTTTCTCGACAAGGGTGCCGACAAGTGGCTGACTACTGCCTACGAGCGCGACGCGATTCGGCCTCATGTGCTCGGCCGCTTTAGCGACATGGTGAAGGCTACAGCCCAAAGCCCCGCCATGCTCTTCTACCTCGATAACTGGACGAGTATCGCCCCCGCAGCCGTCCGAGCGCGGGCCCGGGCCCGCGGCATCAACGAAAACTATGCGCGCGAACTGATGGAACTCCACACCCTCGGTGTGGACGGCGGCTACACCCAAAAAGACGTTCAGGAAGTGGCTCGCTGCTTCACCGGCTGGACGATCGACGAGCCCAATCGGGGCGGCAAATTCCGCTTTGCCGAGCGCGCGCACGACAAGGGTGAAAAAGTTGTCCTTGGCGTCACTATCCCGGCAGGCGGCGGCATCGAAGACGGCCTGAAGGTGATCGAGATCCTGAGCGCTCACCCCTCCACTGCCAAATACATCTCCCGCAAGCTCGCCCAGCGCTTTGTTGCCGACGAGCCGCCAGCCGCCCTGATCGATCGCATGGCCACCACCTATCAAAAAACCAGCGGCGATCTCAAGGCTGTCATGAAGACCATGCTTTCGAGCCCCGAATTCATGAGTGCGGGAGCCTACAAATCCAAGATGAAGAGTCCGCTGGAGATGGTAGCCGGGGCCCTTCGCGCCACCGGTGCCACGCTAACCAACACGCTGCCGGCCGCCCAGGCCATTGCCCAGATGGGCCAGCCGCTGTATCGCAAGCAGGAACCCACCGGTTATTCCAACAACGGTGAAGAATGGCTGAACTCCGCAGGCCTGCTTGCCCGAATCAACTTCTCGGTTGCCCTCAGCGAAAACAAGCTGCAAGGCATTCGCATCGACAAAGACCGCTACTCGACAATCGCCAAGAACATGGGCGCGCCCGAATGGCAGCGCCGCTAGGAGCAATCACATGGCAAGCAGACGCGCATTTCTTAAAAACTCAGGGCTGGCCATCTTCGGTATCGGCACCTCCCCTATCTGGCTCGAACGAGCCGTTGCCGCCAATACCAACAAAAAGATCCTCGTCGCGATCCTGCAGCGCGGTGCCGCTGACGGGCTCAATATCGTAGTCCCGCACGCTGAAAAAGCCTACTACGCCGGCCGCCCCGGTATCGCCATACCCAAGCCCGGCAACGGCGAAGGCGCAACGCTTGACCTTGACGGCTTCTTCGGCCTCAACCCGAATCTCAAATCGCTGCTTCCCATCTTCAACGACAAGAAGCTCGCCATCATCGAAGCCTGCGGCAGCCCCGACCCCACACGCAGCCACTTCGATGCGCAGGACTACATGGAGAGCGGCACCCCTGGCCTGAAGGCCACTCGTGACGGCTGGCTGAACCGCACCATGAGCGACGACAAAACCAAGTCCCCCATCCGCGCCGTCTCGCTGGGGCCTGTGCTTGCTCGCACGCTTCGTGGCCCGCAACCCGCCGTTGCGATGAACAGTGTTAAGGACTTTCAAGTGCGCGACAAGATGGCTGGCGAAGACTATATGTCGCGCTACGCCGCCTCGGTGGATACTCAGCTTAAGGGCACCGGCAAGGATACCTTTGAAGCTATCCGCCTTCTCGAAGCTCTCCGTAAGGTGGAATACATCCCGGCCAACGGCGCCGTCTATCCTAATGGGCGCTTAGGCTCCAGCCTCAAGCAAATTGCCCAGATGATCAAGGCCAATGCAGGGCTTGAAGTTGCTTTCGCCGATCTCGGCGGTTGGGATCACCACGTCAACGAAGTTGGTGCCACCCCATTCATTGGTCCGCTTGCGAACCTCCTGCGCGAATTCGGCGACAGCCTCGCTGCCTTCTATCAGGACATGGGTCCTCGCATGGACGATATCGTTGTGACGACGATGAGTGAATTCGGCCGCACCGCTCGTGAAAACGGCAACCGCGGCACAGACCATGGCCATGCCAATGTCATGTTCACGATGGGTGGCGCTGTTGCTGGTGGCAAGATCCATGGCAAATGGCCGGGGCTTGAACGCGAACAACTTTACGAAGGCCGCGATCTTGCCGTCACGACAGACTTCCGCGAAGTGCTGGGTGAGGTGGTTAGCGGCCATCTGGGCCAGCGTGATCTGTCTCGCGTCTTCCCCGGTTTTAGCCCCAAAGGCCCGCTAGGCCTCTTTGCCGCAAGCGCCGCCACCACAACGAAAAACTCGTAATAAACAGAGCCGGTAAACTCAAGCCCAGAACGGCCCAAAGCACTCGTGCCGCAGGCCCGCCCCAAACGCCAAAATGCACTGCGCTGAAATTGCCAATGAGCCAGTCTCCACTGGCCCGGTCTTCGAGCTTCTCCACCCGCATCACCTCAAGCGTGTAGGGGTTCAGCGCCACATGGCTGACCAGTTGAAACTCACCCTGTGTTCCATGCCGCATCGAGATTCGGAAGGCTTCTTTTGGCCCGGACCCAAGCGAGATCCGGTATACCTTTGCCTCCGGCACCGCCCGCTGAGCAGCCGCAGCCAGTTCGGCCAGGCTCTTGCGCTCCCCCACTACTTGCACCGCCGCCAGCTTGGGCTGATTTCGCGCTGGCAAAAACAACTTCACTCCATCGACGTAGGCCTGAAACCAGGTAAAGTAGCCGCCGGTAAAGCCCATGACCACAATAAAGACGAGCGATACCATCCCCAGATTCACATGCAGGTTGCGGGCATTCCAGCTCAGGCGCGACAGTCGTGGCCGCCATAGCAATAACCCCGTCACCGCCAGCAACACCAATGAAAGCGCGCCATAGCCATTCACCAATCGCCCCGTTCGTCCGCTGATCAGGTTGAAGTGAAGCTGTTCGATAAAGCCGAGCCAGCCTTCTTTGCGCTGATAGTGACCGCGCAACGCGCCACTCCCGGCATCGACGTAGGCTTGCCTGGCATCTCCTTTACCCAGCATGTAAGCCATCCAGGAGCCCGTCTCAAGATCGGGCCCCGTCAGCGTCAACACCTTCCATTCCGGGTAAGCCTTCTGCACCACAGCTAGTGCCTCATCCGGCTGCACCCGAATCGACTGGACCGGCTGAAACAAGTCTGGCCGCACCATCTCTACCAGTTCATCGCGGTAAACCAGAATCGACCCGGTTACACCGATCACAACCGCATAAAGTCCGAGCAGGATTCCCAGAATCAGATGAATTCGAAATAGACTCTTGCGCACTACAGATTAGACTAATCCAGAATTTGATACTGAAGATCTACATTAAAAACAAACCAGACCCAGTGCCACCGCGCCGCACTCTTCCAGCGCACCCTCAGCTAAATGTGATGGAATCTGAGTTCAAGTACAGATTTCCATTATGACCAGAAGATCCTTTGTCCAACTCGCCCCAGCCCTTTTGGCCGCAGCTCCCACAAAGACCAAAGTAGAAATCCGTCAGGACCAGTTCTTCATCAACGGCCAGCCCACTTACAAGGGCCGCGTATTCCGGGGCCATAAGATTGAAGGACTGCTGATGAACTCGCGCATGGTGCAGGGTATCTTTGACGACAAGAACCCAGCCACGGTCTCGAAGTGGGCTTACCCGGACACAAAGAAATGGGATGCCGAGCGCAACGTCAAAGAGTTTCTGGCTGCGATGCCCCTCTGGCGTAAGCATGGCTTGCTCTCGTTTACGATCAACCTGCAGGGTGGCAGCCCCGAAGGTTACTCAAAGACCCAGCCCTGGTTCACCTCGGGGATCGCTCCAGATGGCTCACTCCTGCCGGACTTCATGGGTCGCCTCAAGCGAATCCTCGACCGGGCTGACCAACTTGGCATGGTGCCGATCGTTGGCTATTTCTACTTCGGCCAGGATCAAGTGCTCAAAGATGAAGCCGCTGTCCGCAACGCTGTCATAAATGCCACCAACTGGCTTCTCGATCAGGATTATCGCAACATCCTTGTCGAGGTGGACAACGAAACCAACGTCAAGGCCTACGATCACGAGATTCTCAAACCCGCTCGCGTCCACGAATTGATTAACCTCGTCAAGAGCATGAACCGCAAAGGCCGTCGCCTGCTCACGGGAACCTCGTACGGCGGCAACGCCATCCCCGAATCGAATGTCGTCAAGACTTCTGACTTTCTCCTCATCCATGGCAATGGCGTCAAAGACCCCAAGCGCATCGCCGAAATGGTGCGCCTCAGCAGGGCCATCGAAGGCTACAAACCGATGCCCATCCTCTTCAACGAAGACGATCACTTCGACTTCGACAAGCCGGAGAACAACATGATGTCAGCAATATCGGAGTATGCCTCGTGGGGCTACTTTGACCCCGGCGCGAGCGATTACGCCGACGGTTATCAGTGCCCGCCGGTGAACTGGGGCATCAACTCAGAGCGCAAGAAGGCCTTCTTCAACCTTTTGCGTCAGGTAACCGGGAGCTAACGGGAAACCACACCGTTTCGGGCTTGCACTCATCCGGATGCAGCACTCCGATGGTGCTTCTCGCGCGATCTGACTTCAAGCATTCGAGACAGAAAATATCGGCCCGGGGGTTCTCAAACTCAAACCTTTCGGGTTCGTAACCTTCTTTGTAGAAGATATTGTCAGTGAGGGCGAAGACCCGCTTTAGCTCAGGCAGATTCACCCGGCAATTTGCCTTCACAATCGGGCGGTACATGTTCTCCGCCTGATACTTCACCTCGATACCTGCCAGCCGCATCGCCTTCTCAATCGGTGCGAGGTGAGCACAGCTTACGGTCAGATTCAGGTCTAAAGGATAGGCGATCTCTGCTGCGCTGAGTTCCCTCGGCACATAGGGGGTGCGAGGAATCGATTGCGGGAAAGTCCGGACAATCGGCCAAAAACGAATTCCGGTGATCGAACCAAAGATGCCGAACGAGATTACGACAATCGCAATCGCAGCCAATAGCCCAAACGTGGAGTCATCCATGTTCAGGCCACGGTCGTGCACCCAGAAGCCGAAACCCAGCACAACGGTAAAGGCGACCGGCACAGCCGCCATTGCAATCAGGGTCTTCTTCAAGCTATTTTGCGAAGATCTGCGACATATCGGCAAAGGCCTTGAATTCGAGCGCGTTGCCTGAAGGATCGAGAAAGAACATCGTTGCCTGTTCTCCTACCTGGCCTTGAAAGCGGATGTAGGGTTCGATGATGAATTTAACGTCTGCCGCCTTCAAACGGTCAGCAAGCGCATGCCACTGATCCATCTCGAGAATTACGCCAAAATGCGGCACCGGCACAGCGTGTGCGTCTACCGCGTTGTGATGCAGGTTGGGCTCATAGCCAGGCTTGAGATGCGCTACTACCTGATGGCCGAAGAGATCGTAATCAATCCACTCGTCGGAGGACCGCCCCTCCGGGCATCCCATCAACCCGCCGTAGAAATCCCGCGCCGCGGCAAGATCATGAACCGGAAACGCAATATGAAATGGAGTCACTTGAGCCATGTTCCCGATTGTAAACGCTACCGGCAAGCCAGTGCGAAAACTCTAGAACAGAATCTTGATTCCCAACTGGATATTACGTTCGTTGAACTTGCTGGTGACGCGGCCAAAGTCTCCTGAACGAGGGTTTGTATTCGGATTGCTCAGCAAGGGATGATTCAGGAAGTTGAACGACTCGCCCCGAAACTGAGCACCAATGCGCTCGGTAATGCGGAAATTCTTGAACAAGGCAATATCCCAGTTCTGGAAGCCTGGCCCGCGCAGAATGTTGAGTCCTGCGCTTCCGAAGGTGCCAGCGCGAGGCAGGCTAAAGGCTGATGTGTTGAACCAGGGCTGGCCTACACCAGTAGCGCTTGTCACGCTTGTGGAACCGTTGACATTCCAGGGCTGTGACGCACTGCCTGGGCCAACGCCAGCCGTATCGGTTGCGTCTAGTACCGACAAAGGCCCTCCGCTGCGAAAGTAAGTTACGCCAGACACCTGCCAGTTGCCCAACACATTGCCCATCAAGCTTTTGCTGTTGCGCAAAAAGGGCAATTGATAGATGTAGTTGATCGAGAGCACATGCGGACGGTCATTGCCGGATAAAGCACGCTGGAACTGATAGGCATCGTAAGGAGTGCTCACATTGTCGATGTTCTTTGAGAAGGTGTATGCGAGTCCAAACCCAAGACCATTGCGGAAGCGGCGATCAAGGCTCAATTGTGCCGAGTTGTAAGAGGACCGCCCACTTTGCTCGCTGTAATTGATGGCGGCGAGGCCATAAAAGGGCCGCAGTGCGTTTACGTTGATTCCAGGATTGGCCTGCACCGTTCCTGCCTTCAATTGATTCAGATTCCTTACCCTGTAAAGATCCACTGCCGACTTGCCAACGTATGCTGCATCCATCACAAAGCCAAAGGGCAATTCGCGCTGCAAAGAGAAGCTGTATTGATACGCCGTCGGGTAGTTGTACTCGAGGGCCAGGGCACCCAGCGAGAAGGGGAACTGCGAGCCGCCGCGACCGCCAGGCGCATCGACCAGGCCGTTCACGACATCTACACGGTCCTGATTCGGGGCGTTGCGGAAGAGTGAGCCATTGTTGAGAAAATCACGGGCTTTGAAACTGCCGCCACCGGCACGGAGCACTGTCTTTGGTTGGATGCGCCAGGCTACTCCAACGCGAGGAGCGAAATTTGCGAAGTAGCTATTTACAAAGCCTTCAGGAACGCCTCGGAAGAGGCGTTGCACATTGGGTACCAGAGCTCCCAGCGCCCGGCCTTTAGCTGAATCCGGATAGCTGCTCCCGCCCTGCACGATGCCGTTGTAGGGGTCGCCGCCAATGATGGCCCCTGTTCTGGGATCGAGAGTGGCGCGGTCTTTTGCGGTGAAGTAGCGCGGATCAAAATTCGAGATGTCATTCCACTTGGCGGTCCAAGGGGCAAAGTAGGAATAGCGCAGACCAAGTTCGATCGTAAGATTCGGCTTTAGCTTCCAGGTGTCCTGAACAAAAGCTTCCACTGCATTGCTGCGCACATGGGTGTCGGCGGCGGTGCCAATCTCAAAGTACGTATCAAAGTTGCCCAGTGCAGCATTGCCAATGGCGGCACCTGAGGTTGCAGGATTGCCCGCATCCCGGAAGGTAAACCAGCCGTTCTGATTGAAGGCAATTTGGTCGGCATTGATCTGTGTGTCGCGACCCAGAAAGACTCCGGCCTTGAGTGTGTGGCCAGAGTTGAGGATCCAGGTAAAGTTGTCGGATATGGATACCATTGGCCCGGAACTGCTTCCGGGTTTGGACGAACCATCAAGCGTCGTAAAGCCTGTGATGTCGATCGTCGGAATGCGATTCTCAAGCCGCTTTGGGCCCGGGATCAGATAACCAAAATTGATGCCATAAAGCGAGCGCTCATAGCGATTCACCCCGTTAAAGTCATAAAGCGACATCTGCACCACATCGTTGGCACCGGTGAGTGTAAGCTCATTCACCTTGTTTGCGGAAAGTGTTGTAGAAACACTAAAAGCACCTGTCTGGTTTGGCCGGCGCCAGCGCGTATTGGCCACGGTGAAGCTTCCGCGGAAGGGATCGTCTTCAGCGAAGTAGAAGTTGGTACCCGTAAACGAGAAGCGGCTGTTGCCGAGAAGGTAATCGATGCGCACTGTGTCTTTGCGAATGTCGCGAGGATTCGGCTGCGAGTCGATCCAGTTGGCTGCGCCTTGCTGAAAGCCCGCCACAGGGAGCGGGTAAGCCCGCAGCAAGCCCATGCCATTGGCGCTGAGCCGGTTGGCTGGGATGACATTGTTGGGGAAGGGTGCGTTGGTTTGGGGGTCGCGAATTGCGACTACCCGGCGAAAGAAGGGGTTGCTTGCGTTGAGCAGTTCACCAAAGTTTCCTGTGCGCATGGCTGCCGAAGGCACAATCGCAGAACCCGTTTTCTCCTGGCGGTAAGAGATCCATTCTTCAGAAACGAAGAAGAAGAGTTTCTCCTTCTTGACGTTGAAGCGGCCGGGGATAAACACCGGGCCACCCACAGAGAAGCCAGGTTGATTGAAGCGAAAGGGAGCAGGCCTTGTTGAATCAAAAGTATTGGCGGCGTTGCGAGCCCAGGTATTGGCATCGAGGGCCGAATTGCGCAAGAAGTGCCAGATGGTGCCGTGAAATTGTTGCGAGCCGCTCTTGGTGACGAAGCGAATCTGTCCATCTGAGGCCCGCCCATATTCGGCTGGGTAAGACGAAGTCAGAATCTGAACTTCCTGAAGTGCATCGGCATTAAAGATGCCGAGCAGCGCCGGGCTGCTTTGCCCATCTCCCCTTGTTCTGACGGCCGATACGCCGTCGATGGTCACGTTGTTGCCATCGAGTTGCCCGCCATTGATTGAGAGGCTCGTGCCAAAACCCGTTGGATTGAAAGCGTTGAAGTTGCCTCCGACCACGCCTGCCTTGATCAGTGCGAGATTGATTGGATTGCGGCCGTTCAGGGCGAGGTCTGAAATTTGCTTTGCCTCAACCGTACGTCCAAGCTGAGCGCTGGAATCCTGCAGTGGTGCAATCTCGCTCGAAACTGTTACCGTCTCTGATGCCGCACCCAGGACAAGTTGCGCGTTGACTGT
Source organism: Bryobacter sp. (assembly GCA_044376335.1). Taxonomy (GTDB): domain Bacteria; phylum Acidobacteriota; class Terriglobia; order Bryobacterales; family Bryobacteraceae; genus Bryobacter. The sequence continues at coordinate 1,918 of JBIPMY010000041.1, read as the reverse complement.
TGTGCGGGAAGCCGCATCGACTTTGACATTTTCCCGGATAAACTTGCGAAATCCCGACGCTTCGATTTCTACAGAATAAAGACCCACGCCAAGATTGGGCACTACGAAAGTGCCATTTTCATTGGTTGCAGCCGCGATGCGTTGTCCAGTCTGACCGCTGATGACTGTGATTTTTGCGCCAGCTACTGTGCTGGAAGAGGGGTCAGATACGGCCCCACCAATCTGCCCCTGGTCCAGTTGGGCAAAAAGAGTAATAGCGAGTGGAAAAAGGAATAGAAAGCGCAGCATGACGCCGAGCTTAGCCTGCCCAGATAACATTGAAATGAATTCACGAAACAGTCACCAACAATTCAAAATTCTACGCAAGCACGGCTCCTGTTTGCGCTGTGTCGTAGCCTGCCAGAACTTCTAGCCGCCGGCGCAAACTTGCTCGCTGCAGCACATCGACAAAGGCCTGGGCGGCTGGTGTTTCCAGCGTCTGACGCCGCATTACAAAGTCATAGCGTTCACTCTGCAAGGGAACAAAGTCGAGTTGAAAACTTTGCGCTGCTGACCTGGTTGCCAGGCAGCAATCTGCGTCGCCTGTGAGCACCATATAGGCCACAGCAAGATGCCCGTAACCAACACGCTCATAGCCCGTCACCTTCTCAGTAGGGACGCCTGCTTCTGTGAGGAGGCGGTCCAGGAGGATGCGGCTTCCGGAGCCCGGTTCGCGATTCACAAAGCGCAGCTTCTTTCGAGCAAGATCCTCTGCCCTGCGAACCCCTTTCGGATTTCCTGCAGCTACAACAAAGCCCTCTTCCCAGCGGGCAAAACTGATCACCGCAAAATCCTCATCTGGAAATTCGCTGCGGAGGTAAGGCAGGTTGAAGTCCCCGGAATCGGGATCCTCCAGGTGCGACCCTGCGATGTGCACCTTGTCCTCCTGTAGCCAGCGCAACGCAAGTTTGCTTGAGGCTGCCGCCGACACAAGTTCGACACCAGCAGACTTCTCTGCCATTCGGGCGACAAGTCCAACAGCTGGGTCGCAGCCGGCTAGAACCAACTTTCGGGTGCTGGATTCCTCTCTTGCAAAGGCAACCAGATCGGCCTTGCCCGGTGTTCGACCCAGCTTCGAAATCACCCCATCCGCTTCTGGCAAATAGTATGGTGAAGCATTCACGGGGATGCTCACTCTTCTGCTCCCCACATGGCAAACGCGCACAGCCTGCCCCTTGATCACCGGTGTCGCACTCAACACATCCGATGCCACTGCCGCGGCCGCTACAGTTGTTTCTTCGCCTAATGAAAACAACTCCTCGACAGGCACCTCCAAAACTCGCGCGAGCTTCAGCGTCACCTCGGTATTGGGTACATAAGTCCCGGCCTCAATCGCATAAATCGTCTGACGGCTGACACCTACTTGAGCCGCGAGATCGGCCGCTCCCAGGCCACGGCTGCGCCTGACTGCATTCAATTGATTCTGAATTCTTGTATCCATACACTCCTCAGAAATGAAACTTCAGCACAAGCTCGAACACACGCGGGTCAAGCGAAGTCGTTATAGACCCGAATCCCGGGTTGCCAAAATTGCCATTCGGGTTCCCGAGCGGCGGCGTATTTGTAAGGTTGAAAGCTTCTGCGCGAAATTCGGCTCGTACTCGGTCCTTCAATGGAATGGCCTTTCCAATCATGAGATCGGCGGTCTTATAGCCTGGCCCAACCACCGGGTTGCGTGAACTGTTGCCGATCGTAAACTGATCTGCTTGAGCAAACGCTGCCGTATTGAACCAGCGCCCGGTTGATCTCTGATTCGATGGCAAAGCAGTTTCCTCACGCCTGTTGGGACGCTGTACCCCGAAGCCTGCAAATGCATTCAGGTTCGTCCCCTGAGTCACTGCGATCGGGCTCCCGGATTGGGCTCTGACCAGTGCCGCCA
>JBIPMY010000298.1:0-7721 GCA_044376335.1 Bryobacter sp. | reverse complement strand
AATGCCCTGGCGAAATTGGGTGATCTCGTTTTACGGCCACCCAAAAGCAATTGAGATCGCAACCGGCAAAGTCGTCCACCGCTGGGATCATCTCTCTACAGGAAAACAAATCGGGTCCATCGATCTGGGTGACCCACCACCTCCACCCATAGCCCTCGACCCTCTAAACGGACGCTTCGCCGTAAGCGATAAAAATGGAGTCTCCATTGTCACCTTGGCCAGCAGCTAATCACCCTTCTTCATTTGTTCCTCCAGACGCCCTGGACCCAAATCTCGTCGGCACGTACCCGGCTTCCGCTGGTGCAGGAGGAGGATACGTCTGGGACGAAGTTCTTGAATATCGGGTATGGTGCCATCCCGAACTTGGATCTGAAGATTCCGAAGATGGTAGCGACTACTACTACGCGTTCGCAACTTACGCCGAAGCACTCGAATTCTCTAACCAGACGATTGGTGCAGAAGAACCCTTGGCACTTATCCGCCAAGCCGAATACATCGAAGAGCCCAATCCTGGCGAGTATCTCCACGTGAAGGAAGAGCGCATCACAGAGTGGAGCGTCGAATTCCTAAGGCGCCCCAGAAGAACTGCAGACACCATCCCCGATTTCTTGTCGCCCAACGCTCCCCAGAACCGTCTCGACATCCTCAGGGGCTTAGCCTAGCCTCGGCAACATCACCCGGCCGCAACCAGTGTGTCCCGCAGCCGCCACTCCATCCAGGCCAGCCACCCAACATACGATCCCTCACCCACCAGATGCGCAATCCCAAACAACGACGCCTGGCTCGAAACCAACACCGCCGCCACAACACAAAACACAGCCCAACACCCGTTCGCCGCCACCAACAAAACGATCAACCCCTTCGGCCTCTTCCGTCGCACCGCCAGCGAAAAAGAGTAAGCCCCATAAATCAGGTTCACCACTCCAAGCCCCACCACAAACTCAACCGGCAGCGCGTACAACCGGCTCAGCCACCCCGCCAACATCAGCATCGCCAAGCCCGCAACCCCGGCACCAATACAATCCACCCACAACACATTTCTCTGCAGCGCCATAATCCCCGGTCGCAGTCCTCCACTACCTGCTCAAAAGAACATTATCGCTTCAAGACGCCACACCCGGGATCTTCCCTCAGCGAGGCGATTCTCCGCACCGCGCGCTGTTGTAGCATTTGATCATGCCGTCCAACAAAATCAATCTCCACTACCTGGTACCCACCGCAATGGGAGCGCTAATGCTGGCGGCCGCCCTGCACCAACCCCTTCCAGCGGCAGACCTCTCAAAGTTCAGACGCATCGAGCCCCAGTACATCGCCGCCCTGGCAGACCCCAAAGCCACCTCCGGCAACAACGCCCAAACCTGGGGCCTCTGGACACTAGACCCCGGCCCGCGCGGCAGCCGGCTGGAAAGCTACGATCAATTAAAGGCCAACGGCGGCCTAACCCCAGCCGGCTGGAAATTCGACCCCGCCGACTGGTGGCTCGAAGAACACGGCCTAATCATGGAGCAGCCAACCTTCCCCCTGCCCCCAGGCAAATACGCCGTCACCGGAGACCGCAAGGTCACCACTGTGCTCACAATTCATCCCAAAGACAAAGACGGCAATCAGCGCTGGGAACTCGCCGACGGCGCAAACCTCTACGACGTCACCCATCTCGGATGCCGCGCCGCACGCTACAAACCAGCAAATGCGAGCAACTCCTGCACACCCGCAAACGTTCGCTTAACAGGGATTCCCGTAAGGCCAGGCGTAGCTATGCCAGTAGTCAACGGCTGCCGCCAGCAGGACTACGCCGTCCTCATCATCGTTGGCCTGCCCGCCACCAACTGAGTCGCGCCTCGCATTGAGCAATCACTAGCTACCTGACCACGCCACCACACGTACGCTACTCCTCAAACGAGTAAGCAGCAAGGAGAAAGGCCCTTTGGGTACCGGCTGGTGGACGGTATCATTTCACAGAACACTGCGCGACTTCCCGCGAGTCTTCAACACCTCACGTCAACTGGTAAAATGCTGGTGTGGCTTCAGACCAAGTCCTTCGACGAGTTTTGAGCGGGACAGCCGATGCAGCCATCAGGTTCGAGGATTTGTGCCGCTTGCTGGAGAGCTTGGGCTTTGAGAAGCGTGTTAAGGGCAGCCATCACATCTTTCGCAAAGACGGTGTCGCCGCCAAGATCAACCTCCAACGAGCGGGTGCGCAAGCCAAGCCTTATCAGGTTAAGCAAGTCCGGGCAGTGATTGTCGACGCAAAGTTAGGTGGCGAATGACCAAGTACGAAGTGATTATCTACTGGAGCAAGGAAGACGATGCCTACATTGCGGAGGTTCCTCAACTCGCCGGGTGCGCTGCACACGGTGACTCGCAAGAAGAGGCATTGCGCAACGCCCAGGATGCCATAAGATTGTGGCTTGAGACGGCGCAGGAATTCGGCGATCCGATCCCAGAACCGGTTGGACGGCGTTTAGTTTTCGCATGAACCCAAGGGGTAGAAGTAATGGCTCGGAAATCACCCGAGGCCGTTTTTCCGGTTTTTGGTTCTTGACGCCTCTAACTTATCCAACATAAGCTGTGGACGGAGCAACTTGAGGCCCTGGAGCAGCACCGAATAAAGGTGAACAAGAATACCCGACAACAACACCGCCCCGGCTCATGTCAGGCCGTCGTCTGCGGAACCTTCAGCCGCAAGAAGCGGCTCAACTACTGAGCCCACCACTCCCTAAGGCAGCGAAACCGACTTCACAACCCCAGCCTTCAAATGCACCTTCGCAAAGGCTCCACCCTCAGCCACATAAGTCCAGATCTCTTCATCACCAGAACCCAATCCAGCAATGCTCCCATGTGGCTCCTTCAGTGCTTCTTTCACCGAAGCCCGGCTATCCCCCACTGCAATCTTCTGCAGCTTCTCCATCGATACCGCCGCCGGTGCAGGCTTGGTATTGGAAGGCAACAGCAACGCAGCCTCATTCCCGCGACTCGAATAATTCCCGCCACTACGCTGGCCAACATACTGCTGTCCACCCCTGCTACCCTGGCTTGCCCTCACCGCTGCCGCTTCCTGTTGAGCCCTGGCTAGGCGCGCGTCTACGTCATTTGAAAACGATTGCATCTGCGCATCCGCCTCAGCCCGCCTCATCACAAAATACTCCACCACATAGCTCGGAACAGTTTTCGAATTATAGTACTTGCCATCAAAGCAATACTGTTTTGTCCCGGCCTCAGTTGGAACAGCAGGAATAAACCGTCCAGTAGCTGGGCACTTATGCTCCACAGTGTAAATTCTGTGCTGAATCGGCCGAACCTGACCTGAAAGCGACGTCGTCAAAGCGGCTGTCGCCAGGCCCACCATCATCAAACTGCTTCGCAAATTCCACTGAACTAAGGTCATCGCCTAAGTGTTCTCTCACCCCTTGCCAAATCCAATCAGGTATTCCCCTCACCCACAATACAAAAGAACCTTACCTGCACCTCCAAACCCGTTGACAGAAATTTTCAATCTTTATCTCCAGGCCCATCAATAACTTCCCGAACATCCTCATCCAAGCCCCTCAGCCACCCCTGTAGCTTCTGAATCGGAGAGAGCTTCAGCTCCTCTCCCAAATTCACAACTAAAGGAACCCTCTCACAATGCAAACTGAAACAAAAAACGCTAAGAAGCCCGCATACGGCCTCCAGGCAAACCCCACAACTATCTTCGAAGACAATCCGCGCGAACGAAGCCAATACGATTCCCTCAAGGCCAAGCTCCTCAAGCAATGCCTCCCCGAAGGCGAACTCGAACTCCAAACCTTCGAGCGCTACGTCTTCGCACTCTTCCAGGCAGACCGCGTCCGTCAAATGGAAATCGACGCGCAAACCCGTTGGACAAACGAACCCAACAACCGCATCTTCTTTGAACAAATGGAGCGGCTCAACAAACTCGGTGCCGCCCAGGAGCGCCGTGCCAACCTCGCCCTCAAAGAATTTCGGAAACTCCAGACAGACCGCATCCTCGCCATGGACATCCACACCGAAGTCTACTTATACGACAAGATCGTAGACCTTCCGGCCACTTTCCCAATGTATGAAGTCCGTAAAGCCGACCTCTGCAAAACCAGCCCCAGCCAACTCGCCTTCAGACTCATGGCTTTCATGCCAGAGGCACGCGAAATCGTAGACAAACACCGCGCCTCAAAAACAGCAAACTAACAAACGAAGCCAACCCGGCCCCAACCGGCCATCGATCTTTGACATCCGAACCCGCATTGCCACCCAAGCCGGGCCCACACCACCAGTGCGCCCGGCCGTGCCGGGCTAGTCGATCTCCAGCACCACATACTGCATCTGCCCGGCCCGTTCAATCTGCACCGCAACCGGCTGCCCGTGCTTGAAATCTTCCAGCAACTTCCGCAGCCCCGCAAGATTGAGCACTGGCTCCTGATTCACCCGGTGCACCACATCTCCCGGCTGCAATCGACCTGCCTCCAGCGACAGGTCTGTCAGAATCCCGGCCACCGCCACACCCGTATACTCCCGCAAGGCCGAGTAAAGTGGAATCACCTTTTCATCCACATCCACGGCCAGAATCCCCAACCGGCGCACTCTACTCTTTTCTCCCTGCAGGTGGGCAAGCAAGCGATCCGGATCCTTCGGCCGCTCGAGCACTGCAACCGAAATCTTCATCGGAGTCTTCCCCCGAATCACTTCCACTTCAATCGTCTTACCCGCGTTCTGATAGATGTTCACCCCAAACTGCCGCGCGTTCTCGATTGCCTTCCCATTGAGTGAAACCACAACATCCCCAATCTTCAGTCCCGAAGCCTCCGCAGAACTCCCCGGCGTAACATCCTCAATCACCACACTCGCTTCCGGGCCAAGCCCCAGCGCCTGCCCCAGCAGTGGCGAAACCGTCTGTGCCAGCACCCCAATCTGCCCACGCCTCACCCGCCCATGCTGACGAATCTGCTCAAATACCGTCTGAACGATATTCGATGGCGAAGCGAAGCCAATCCCCTCACTCCCCCCCGACTTCGTATAAATAAACGTGTTGATCCCAACAATCTTGCCATCGCCATCCACCAGCGGCCCCCCCGAATTACCCGGGTTGATAGCCGCATCGGTCTGGATATAAACCATCGGGTCATCCGGCTTCACCTGCCGCGCCTTCGCCGACACAATCCCCATGGTCACGCTATTGTCCAGCCCCAGTGGGCTCCCAAACGCAAACACCAATTGCCCCTCTCGCAATCGCTCGCTATCCCCAAAACTCAAAAACGGATGAGGCCCCGGCTCATCTATCTTCAGCACCGCAATGTCAGTCTCCCGGTCCTGCCCCACCACCCGTGCATTCACCAGCTTGCCATTCGTGCGCAACACCGACAAATGCCGGTAGGCCGCACCCATCGCTTGCGGCAACAACACCTGAATCCGTCCCGCATTCGCCACCACATGGGAATTCGTCAGAATGTATCCGTCCGCCGATACAATCACCCCAGAGCCATTCCCTTTCGAGCTACGAATCAAAGGAGCAGAATCCTCCTCAGCCGCCGAAAACGCTCGCACCACAATCTGCACCACCGCCGGGTCAGTCTTCTCCACCAACCCCTCAAACTGCGTCGACAACAAACGCAACTGCGACTGGGCCAAACCAATCGACCCCATCAACCCAAACCAGATCAAAAATGTGCGCATAAGATTGAGATTCCTCAACCTGACATTTCGTCTCAGCTTCTTTTCGGGTAACGCGATAAAATCGCAGCCAAGATGAACCGCCGATCCGCCCTCAGCCTATTCGCCGCACACGTCGCCGCTTCCCCCCTCTTCAGCGCCGACGAAGACGACCTCTACGGCCCCGTCAACGTCCACGAATTTGAAGACATCGCCCGTCGCAAGCTCCACAAACTCGCCTATGACTTCATCGCCGGCGGCGTTGAAGACGAACGAACCCTCCGCGCCAACCGCGACGCCTACGGCCACTGGAATCTCGTCCCCCGCGTCATGGTCGACGTCACCAACATCGACACCTCCCTCGACCTCTTCGGTATCCATCTTGAATCCCCCGTCATCATCGCCCCCACCGGCGGTAAAGAACTAGTCATGCCCCGCGCCGACGAAGTCGTCGCCAAAGCCGCCCTCAAGTCCAAAACCCTCCTCTGCTCAGCCACAGGAGCCAAGAAACTCCTCGACGACGGAGAGCCCCTCAACTGGTGGATCAACGGCATCGGCCAGCCCACCAAAGAACTCGCAGTCAATTTCGCCAAACGAACCGAAGACGGCGGCGGCAAAGCCATCGTCCTCACCGTCGACAACGCCTACCAGTCCAATCGAGACCGTAACAACCGCAACCGCTTCGACTACGGCATGATGTCCAGCGGCGTCCCCAAAGCCGGCGAAGGCATGAAGCCCGTCAACCCCGCCACCCCGGTCATGTGGAAGCCCCACACGCCCAATCTCACCTGGAACTACATCGATTGGGTCCGCGGCGCCAGCAAACTCCCCGTCATCCTCAAAGGCATCGTTGCCCCCGAAGACGCTGAAATCGCCGTCCAGCGCGGTGCCTCCGGCATCGTCGTCTCTAACCACGGCGGCCGCCAGCTCGACGGAGTCATCGGCACCCTCGACGCACTCCCCGAAGTAGTCGAAGCCGTCTCCGGCAAAGTCCCCGTCCTGATGGACGGCGGCATCCGCCGTGGCAGCGACATCCTGAAAGCCCTCTCCCTCGGTGCCAAAGCCGTCCTCGTTGGCCGCCCACCACTCTGGGGCCTCGCCGCCTTCGGCCAGCCCGGAGTCGAGCGTGTCCTCTGGATGCTCTCAGCCGAGCTCAAGCTCTCCATGGGCCTCTCGGGCCAGGCCAAACTCAGCACCATCAACAAGCGCCTCGTCCGCAAAAACGCATGACCCTCCTGCTACTTCTACTCCTGGCCCAACAACCACATCAGCTCTGCCAGCAGTGCCACACAGAGCCCGCCTCTGACGTCGAGTCACACCCCCACTTCGCCAAAGGCGTCTCCTGTGACTCCTGCCACGGCAAAAGCGAAAAACACCGCGCCGCCTCTGGCCACGCCGCCCCAGACCTCGTAGCCACCCGCGATCAGATCCCGCCTCTCTGTGGCTCCTGCCACCCCAGCCAACTCAAAACCTACCAGGCCACCCGCCACTGGGCCGTCCTCAAGGCAGGCGAGAAATCAGCCCAGTGCGCTTCCTGCCATGGCAACCACTCCCTGAAGTCAGCCAAAGCGACGCAAGTCACCTGCGAGCGCTGCCACGCCACCCGCCCCGCCGCCTGCGCCGCCAAGCCCCAGTGCACCTCTTGTCACCAGCCACACGGCATACTAAAACAATGAGCCGCTTCACCCGCCGCCATGCCTTAGCTATGCTCGCCCCGTCAACCCAACACGAACGCTTCATGCGCCGCGCCATCGAACTCGCCGCCAACGTCCCGGCCTATCCCTTCGGCGCACTTCTGGTCGATCCAGACAACAACATCGTCGCCGAAGGCTTCAACAAATCCCCGCTCAACCCCACCTTCCACGGCGAGATCGACGCCATCAACACCTGCGCCATCAAGAACCCCAAAATAGACTGGTCCCGGCTCACCCTCTACACCACCGCCGAACCCTGCCCCATGTGCCAGGGCGCTGTCGCCTGGACGGGAATCTCCACCGTCGTCTACGGCACATCAATTCCTTTCCTCAAGAGCCTCGACTGGTGGCAGATCGACATCCGAGCCGATGAGATGCTCCGCC
>JBIPMY010000297.1:0-7744 GCA_044376335.1 Bryobacter sp. | reverse complement strand
TGCGGAGGAGTTCGTAGAGGACGATGGCGGCGGCGTTCGATACGTTCAGGGAGTGCTTTACGCCGAGCATGGGGAGGCGGACGAAGGTGTCGCAGCGGTTGAGTAAGTCGTCGCCGATGCCGTCTACTTCGTGGCCGAAGAGTAGTAAGACGGGCCACTTGGGTTGCCAGTCGTAGAGGTCTACTGCTGTTACGGCTGTCTCGATGGCGGCGATTTCGTAGCCTCTTGTCCTTAGGGTGTCTACCGTTTCTATCGCGTTGTCGCTGGGGTGCCAGAGAACGGAGTCTTCTGCTCCGAGGGCGGTTTTGGTGATGGCGCTTTTTGGGGGCCTTGCGGTGATGCCGCTGAGGTAGAGGCTTTCTATTCCTGCGCCGTCTGCGGTGCGGAAGAAGCTGCCGACGTTGTACATGCTGCGGATGTTGTCGAGTAGTAAAGAGACTGGGAGTTTGTCGATGTGGTCGTAAGCTTTGGCGGCGTGCGTTACGCGGAAGGGGACTCGTTCCATACTTAGCCTTTGGAGAGGGCTGGCATCCAGTGGGCCGTCCACATACTGATGAAGCCGAAGGCGGCGAGGAGGGCCACGTATTGCAGGAAGATGCTCTCGTCGTGTTCTTCAGGGACGTCTTTGGTGAAGAGCCGGTAGATGGCACCGAGGGATATCAGGAAGAACATGGTTTCGCCGCTGAGGTACCACATGATGAGCATTGTGGCGAGGATCATGATGCGCTGGCGTTGGCCGAGGACTTTGTAGGCGTGGCTGCCGTCGAGGCCGAAGACGGGGACGAGGTTGAAGAGGTTTATGACAGCGCCGAGGTGGGCGACGGCGGACATCCAGCGGAGTTCGAAGAATTGCGCTGAGGCTTCAAAGAGGAGGCTCGCGCCGAGACCCCACCAGGGGCCGGCCAGACCAATGCGGGCGTCCTGCGCCGGGGTGACAATGCCTTGTCCTCCAACGAAGGCACCGAGGAGGGGGATGAACATGGGGGCTGTTGTGGGGACGCCAAAACGACGGAAGGCCCAGACGTGGCCCATTTCGTGGATGTAAATACTGACGATGATGCCGACGGCGAAGCGCCAGCCGTAGAGGGCCCAATAGACGCCTGCTGAGGCGAACATTGAAAGCAGGGTGGGGAGTTTGGTGAGGCCGAGGAAGAGGAATTTGCCTTTGGTGAGGAGGATGAGCGCGAGGGTTTTGAACTTCCAGATGAGGGCGCCTGCTACGCCCATGCTGGTGACGATTTTCTTCCAGGGCTGGTCTTTGGGAACGTCGTGTTCTTTGGGTGGTGGGAGTGCGCCGAGTTTGGCCATGATGGCCTGGTATTGGGAAGAGCCCTGGGGGAGCAGGCTGAGCATCTGCTGGTAGAGGGCGCGGGTCTCGTGGGTGTTGCCGACGGCCTCGGTGGCACGGGCGCGTTCTGCCATTTCCTGCAATTCGACGGTGTAGACGAGCCGGTGGCAGGAGGGGCAGAGGAGTGCGCCGGGGGTGAGCTGCTCACCGCATTGCTGGCAGAATTTCTTTTCGTCCATTTAGCTTTCTTTTGTCACCGCGGTTGAGTAAGGGCCGGCGATTGCGACCTGGATGCCGCGGGTTTGTTGCCAGGCTTGCTGGAGGCCGAAGAAGAGGATGGCGATGCCGAGGATGCCGCCGAGGCCATCCTGTAATTCGAAGAAGGGCTTGCCGAGGGAAATTACGAAGAGATAGATGTAGCCGAAGATACCGTTGACCATTTTGCCTTCTTTGAAGAAGGAGTAGAGGATCTGGAAGAAGAGGCTGCCGCTGATGGCGATGTAAGTGGCGATGACGGCAACGATCTGGACGGGGCGGCCGCCGATGCCGCCAGTGCCGACGCGGGCGGCTTTGCCTACGAGCCAACCTACGGCGATGGAGATGAGGGCTAACTCGTAGTTGGTGATGATGAGGATGGTGGCGTAAGCAATGGAGCAGCCGATGGCGGAGACTACGGCGTAGAGGGTGCCTTTGAGGAGGAGGCTGCTGGCGGGGGCTTGTTGTGCTGTGCCGAGAGTGGTGGCGCAATTGGGGCAAACGACCTGGCCGTTGGCGTGCCAATACTCGGTGTCAATGTTTTTTGAGCACATGACGCAGGGGCCGATTCCGGAGGGGCCGGAGAACTCGGCCTTTTCAAACTGCATCTCGTCCATGAATTACCAGACTAGCAAGGGTTTATGGGGTGGTGATGAAAGGCCCGGAAAGGCGGATCGGTTTCTGGCGGGTTTCGTACCAGGCAAGAAAGAGTGCGAGGGAGAAGATTAGGAAGCCGATCATTCCATCGAGGCTGGTTGGGGCTTCGAGAAATGGCTTGCCGAGGGCTAAGCCGAAGAGGAAAAGAATGCCGAGGATGCCGTGGAAGTCTTTGCCGGCAGCAGAGAACTGATAGAGGATCTGAATGAAAACTGTAAGTGTGAGAGAGAGGTAAGTGGCGGAGACGGCGATGATCTGGGCCTGATTGCCGCCGAGCCCTTTTGTGGCGTGGCCGATGGCTTTGCCGATGAGCCAGGCGATGGGGAGCGCGAGATATACGATCTCGAAGCCTGCGAAGATCTGGATGGTTGCGGAGATGGCGGCCAGGAGGATTGCTGCTGCGGTGGCGAAGAGGATTGCCCTGATGAGGAGAGGCTTGGGCGGTGCTTGCGAGTCTGCACTGAGATCGCGTGCGCAATCGTGACAGACGGGCTGACCGCCGGCAAGCCAATACTCACCTTCGAAGGGTTTAGAGCAGGTGACACAACCGCCTACCCAGTTTCGCGGCAAAACTTCCATGCGCAATTAGACTAGCAGCGATTCCAGTTCTGCGGCAGCGATTGTGTCGAAGCGGAGGTCGCCGGTTTGACGGTCGTAATCGACGTTGACGTGTGTGCCGTCGCGGACTTCGCCCGAGAGGAGCTTGCGGGCGAGAGGAGTTTCGATCTCCTTCTGGATGGCGCGCTTGAGGGGGCGAGCGCCGAAGCTGGGGTCGTGGCCGATGCGGACCAGTTGCGACCTTGCGCCGTCGGTGAGGGTGAGCTCGATCTTGCGTTCGGCGAGGCGCTTGCGCAAGCCGTTGAGCTGGATCTCGACGATGTCCTTCAAGTGCTCTTCGCTCAGGGCGTGGAAGACGATGGTTTCGTCGACACGGTTGAGGAATTCGGGACGGAAGAAGTGGCGGAGTTCGTCCATGACGGCGAGCTTCATCATGTCGTATTCGCCGCCGGTGAAGCTACCGCGATGCTCGAGGATTTTGTGCGAGCCGAGGTTGGAGGTCATGATGATGATCGTGTTCTTGAAGTCGACGCGGCGGCCCTGACCGTCGGTGAGGTGGCCTTCGTCGAGGATCTGCAAGAGGACGTTGAAGACGTCGGGGTGGGCCTTCTCGATTTCGTCGAAGAGGACAACCGAGTAGGGACGGCGACGGACGAGCTCTGTGAGCTGGCCGCCTTCTTCATAGCCGATGTATCCGGGAGGTGCGCCGAGGAGGCGCGAGACGTTGTGCTTCTCCTGGTATTCGGTCATGTCGATGCGGATCATGGCGCGTTCGTCGTCGAACATGTAGGCGGCGAGAGCCCTTGCGAGTTCTGTTTTACCGACGCCTGTGGGGCCGAGGAAGATGAAGCTGCCGATGGGGCGCTGGGGATCTTTGAGGCCGCTGCGGGCTCGGAGGACGGCTTCTGATACGGCAGTGACGGCTTCGTCCTGGCCGATGACGCGATGGTGGAGGTCTGCTTCGAGATTGAGCAGTTTCTTCATTTCGCCTTCGAGGAGTTTCGAGACGGGGACGCCGGTCCAGCGGGCGACCACGGCGGCGATGTCTTCTTCGTCGACGACTTCTTTGAGGAGTTTTGATTGCCCCTGGTTGGTGGCTAGCTTGGCTTCGGTGTCGGCGAGCTCGCGTTCTAGCTGCGGGATCTCACCGAACTTGATGCGGGCGGCGGCACTGTAATCGGCACCACGCTCGACACGGTCGAGATCGACGCGGAGATGTTCGAGTTTTTCGCGGATCTGACGCAGGCGATCTACGCCGCCTTTCTCGAGATCCCACTGGGCGCGGAGGCCGTCGGACTGGCCCTTAAGGTCTGCGAGTTCTTTGTCGAGTTTTTCGAGACGGTCTTTTGAGGCGTCGTCGCTTTCTTTGCTTAGGGCGGTGCGCTCGATTTCAAGCTGCATCACGCGGCGGGAGATTTCGTCGAGCTCGGCTGGCATCGAATCGATTTCGGTGCGGAGCTTGGCTGCGGATTCGTCGACTAGATCGATGGCTTTGTCGGGGAGGAAGCGATCGGCGATGTAGCGGTTGGACAGGACTGCGGCGGCGACTAGCGCTGCGTCCTTGATGCGTACGCCGTGGTGGACTTCATAACGCTCTTTGAGGCCACGGAGGATCGAGATGGTGTCTTCGACCGAGGGCTGGTCGACGAGGACGGGCTGGAAGCGGCGCTCGAGGGCGGCGTCTTTTTCGATGTACTTGCGGTATTCGTCCAGAGTTGTCGCGCCGATGCAGTGCAGTTCGCCTCTTGCGAGCATTGGCTTCAAGAGGTTGCCTGCGTCCATTGAGCCTTCGGTTTTGCCGGCTCCTACGACCGTGTGCAGTTCGTCGATGAAGAGGATGATCTGGCCGGCTGCCGTTGCTACTTCTTTGAGGACGGCCTTGAGGCGCTCTTCGAATTCACCACGGTATTTGGCGCCAGCGATGAGGGCTCCCATGTCGAGGGAGACGATGCGCTTTTGTTTGAGGCCCTCGGGGACGTCGCCACGGATGATGCGCTGGGCGAGGCCTTCGGCGATTGCGGTTTTGCCGACGCCGGGTTCGCCGATGAGCACCGGGTTGTTCTTGGTGCGGCGGGAGAGGACCTGGATGACACGGCGGATTTCTTCGTCGCGGCCGATGACTGGATCAAGCTTGCCTTCGGCGGCCATCTTGGTGAGGTCGCGACCGTATTTCTCGAGAGCTTCGTAGGTCTCTTCGGGGTTCTGGCTGGTGACTCGCTGCGAGCCACGGACGGCGTGGATGGCAGTTTCGAGACGCTTGCGCGTGAGGCCGGTTTCTTTGAGGAGACGGCCGGCGGTGCCGGTGTCTTCGAGGGCGGCGAGGAGGATGTGCTCGACGCTGAGGAAGTCGTCTTTGCTCTTTTTCGCCTCGGCTTCAGCGTCGGCGAAGAGTTTGGTGAGACGGGTGGTGACGTAGATCTGGTCTGGCCCGCCGGTTTGGGTGGAGACCTTGGGGAGTTTGTTGATCTCCTGATCAAGACGCTGCCTGAGGGTGTCGGGCTGGAGATCGGCTTTTTTGAGGATCGCCTGCGCGAGGCCATTGGGCTGATCGAGGAGGGCGACGAGTTCGTGCTCAACGTCGACCTGCTGATTCTGCATTCTGAGCGCGTGGGTTTGCGCTGTTCGCAATGATTCTTGAACTTTTTCGGTGAAACGATTGAAATCCATAATTACCGCCAGTCTCAGAATAGCAACTTAGTTTCCTTTTGTCTAGTTTTATGAGTGTGATTGGCTAAGATATTTTCTTGCTCGGATGGGCTTGGAGGCGTATATGCTGACTAGTGATGCGGTTTTTGCTTGTAATTCTTGGATTGATGGGGCTTTGGGGCTGTGGCCCGGGAAGCTCGGGGACGGTTGCGAGTGCGGAAGAGGCCAAGGCTTATATTCGCGAATTGGCTCTTGGGCAGGTGGAAATGAAGGCGGCCGAGAGCTTTGGCGGGCAGCAGTTGGTGGAGATTACGGGGCAGATCCGTAATAACGGGCCTCGGGTGTTGAAGAAGGTGGAGTTGAACTGTGTGTTCTTTGATCCTTATGGGCAGGTGGTGTTGCGGGAGACGGTGGCGATTGTGCGGCCGGATAAGGGTGGGTTGAAATCGCAGGAGACGCGGCCGTTCCGGCTGCCGTTTGATACGTTGCCGAAGACCTGGAATCAGGCGATGCCGCAGATGGTGATCGCAGGGATTGTGTTTGAGTAATGGGGAAGATACGGCTGATTGAAGATGACCGGGACCAGCGGGAATTGCGGACGATGTTGCTCGAGACGGTGGGGCATACGGTGGTGTCGAAGGATGAGGATCTGGTGTTGATGGATTTGCGGATTCCTACGCTTGAGGCGGGGCTTGAGCGGATTCGTGAAATCAAGAATTCATCGAATGCGCCTAAGCTGGTTGTTTTGAGTGGTGCGGTGGCTGAGCTGCGTGGCACTGAGGAGGAAAAGATGGTGGATGCGATTTTGGAGAAGCCTTGCCCTAGTGGGAAGTTGCTCAAGACGATTCAGGCTTTGTTGTTGTTGCTGGTGGCTAGCGTGATGTTTGGGCAGCCTAAGGATCTGAAGCGGCATGCGCCGATTTTGTATCAGCGTGCGGACACGGTGGGGACTGAGAGTGATGTTCCGCTGCTGATGTATGTGGAGTGGGATAAGACGGATCAGTCGCTTACTTACACGGTGATCTTTTCGAATGAGGATGGCGGGACTTCGACTCGGGATTTGATGGCGCGGTGGGGCCGGACTACTGATATCGAGTACGTGTATAAGGTTTGGCTGAATGAGGATGGTTCGGCCGGGGTGAGGCAGGTTCAGGGGGCGGGGCATAAGGATGTTGCGTTTGAGGGTCCGTTTGAGGGGGATCGGCCGGTGCTGGTTCCGGTGACTCGGAACAACATGGTGGCTGGGGTGAAGGAGAAGACGGGGCGGAGGTTTGACTTTGAACCGATATTGGTGGATTTGAGTGAGCACTCGCGTGAGTATGTGATGGATCAGAAGCCGGAGACCTGGAAGGTTATGGGTGAAGAGTTGAAGCGGGAAGGGAAGCTGCGGCCGTATGGGGTGGTGCGGGGTGAGGATATCAGCGACCCGGCTAACTATGTTTATGTCGAGTTTTTGTCGACGCAGAAGGATGGGGGAAGGGTGGCTGTCGGGTGTACGTTGCCGGGGGGGAAGAAGGTGCAGATGAGCCATTTGGGCAAGCCCGGGAATTCGGTGGAGCGGAGCGGGTGGATGCGTCTGGCTACGGAGTTGCCGCCGGGGACCAAGCTGGCGGATCTGGGGCCGGTGGTGTTTGCGTGTTACGGGAAGGGGAGCTGTGTTGTAGAGAAGGTTGCCTTTGTGGAGTTGAAGGGGGAGCGGAAGGGGCTTGACTGGAGTGGAGCTTCGGAGATCAAGGCAGGTGAGATTTGGTTGTCGCGGTTAAAGTAGCAGCGAGGTCGAGCCAGAGCGCGGTTGTGGGGACGATGTCGGATGGGTCGTTGAAGGTGAAGGTGATGGCCCCGCCGGAGGATGGGAAGGCGAATGATGAAGTTTGTCAGGTGCTTGCGGCTTATTACAAGGTGAAGCGTGTGGATGTTGAGGTGATTGCGGGGCAGACGAACACGCGGAAGCTGGTGCGGGTGAAGGACTGAGTTAGCGGCTTGTGGCGATGGCTTCCCATAGGCCGCCGATGAGGACCAGCGCCATGAAGGCGAATGTCCAGAGGAGGAGGGTGGCTTTTGCTACCGGAGCTTCTGGTTTTGCCGGGGCTTCGACTGCCGGGATGGGGTGGGAGTGTTGCCCGGCGTTGAGGATGCGGGCGATGTCTTCTGCTCTTTCGAGGGCCAACTTGGAAGTGGGTTGGGAGCCAGTGATATCGACCTGGCGGCCCTGGGTGGTTTCGACGCCTGCCGAGTAGTTATGGCTTATCTCTTTGAGGTCTTCGTCGCGGACGATGTTCATTCGGGCGTAGGCGAGGAGGATGTCGTTGCGGTCTATTTTGATGGAACGCAGCATGGGGA
>JBIPMY010000296.1:0-7777 GCA_044376335.1 Bryobacter sp. | reverse complement strand
ACTATCAAAGCCCGGCTCGCCTTGCTTACTCTAGCCCGGATAAAATAGCCACCCTCGTAAGTAAAGTGAGGGTAGCGCCAATAGAGAGAGTTCAAAACCAAGACATCTACAGGAGGTGCCTCTCCGAATGCTCGCTCCCAGTTTCCGGGATCGTCAAGCCACTTCCCAGCCTTGACGTATCCGCAACTGCTTGCAAATATCAAGCAAACACAAGTCGTAGCTACTAGCAAGAACACGCGAAGCATTTTTGGCTCAATCGATTCTTCATTCAAAACACTAACCTATTTGAGTTTACTGTTGTCTCACTTTAGGCTTCGGCAGACTGTCTACCGGATTCGACCTACTAGTAGGCTTCCCAGCACCAGACGAACACGCAGCCAGTGCAGTTGATAGTCTAGATAGCTGTTGATCCAAAAGGAGAAATCGCCTTGTTTAGAGCCGTCTTTGTCTTAGTCTTCGGACTGTCCGCTTTTGCCCAAACCCGGCCGGCGCAACCAGTGATCGGTGCCCGCGCTGCGAACGTCCTCAGCATTGACGGCCTGCTATTCAAGGACCTCAACAAGAACGGAAAACTGGACCCCTACGAGGACTGGCGTCTCGCCCCGGAGGCACGTGCAAACGACCTGGTGTCGCGCATGACTCTGGAAGAGAAGGCCGGGCTTATGGTGGGCCCATCGCTTATGCCCGGGCCGAACGGCTCTCTTAGCGAGCAGGCCACTTACGGCACGAATCCATTCAATCCAGGGCCACTGCAACTGGTCTCCCCCGGGACGGGCGAGGCCTTGAATCGCCTGCATCTGGCTCAGTTCATCGTGCGGGCGAATCTGCCGCCGCGTCAGATGGCCACGTGGCTGAACGGTGTGCAAGAAGCGGCCGAGCGAACGCGCTTGGGTATTCCGCCGATCTTCGTCACCAACCCGCGAAACCACCTTGGCGCTGCGGCGAACTTCGGCATCATGGAAGCGGGTGGTGCCTTCTCTCAATGGCCAGGGACGCTGGGATTGGCCGCTACACGCGATGCGAAGCTGGTGGAAGAATTCGCCTCGATCGCAGCGCGGGAGTATGTTTCCGTGGGGCTGCGTGGTGCCTACCATCCGACGGCAGACGTTGCCACTGAGCCTCGTTGGAATCGCTTTGGTGAAACGCTAGGCGAGGATGCCAAGCTCACAGCCGAAATGCTGGGTGCCCTGATTCGTGGCTTCCAGGGGAAGAGCCTGGGGCCCGGGAGCGTCGCTGTAGTGGTGAAGCACTTTCCTGGAGCGGGACCTGCCAGTGGGGGATTCGATGCTCACTTTGCTCATGGCAAGAATCAGGTCTATCCGGGCAACAACCTTGAATTCCATTTGCTTCCCTGGAAAACCGCGATCCAGGAAGGTGCAGCCATGATCATGCCTTACTATGCGGTGGCCAGCGGGGTGACAAAAGAAGCGGTGGGCATGTCCTACAACCGGGAAATCGTCACTCAATTGTTGCGTGAGAAGCTCGGCTTTCAGGGCGTGGTGAATTCTGACACTGGCATTTCCACCGGGATGCCCTGGGGCGTGGAGAAGCTCAGCGTGAAGGAGCGCTACCAGAAGGCGATCGAAGCGGGTGTTGACCGCATGGGTGGCGATGCCACGCCGAACTTGATTGTCGAGTTGGTGAAGGAAGGCAAGCTGCAGGAGGCGCGCGTCGATGAATCAGCTCGCCGGATTCTGCGGATTCACCTTGCGCTGGGATTGTTTGAGAATCCTTATGTGAACCCGGATGAAGCCGAGCGCACCGTCAGGAAAAACGAATTCGAGCAGGAGGCGATGAAGGCGCAGCGGAAGTCGATTGTGGTGCTGCAGAATCGCGACGCTGTTCTGCCTTTGCGCCCTGGCGTCAAGATGTACGTGCAAGGGCTGGACGCGAGGGTGGCGGCACGCCATGGCTATGTGTCGACAACGGAGCCGGAGAAGGCGGATGTCTGCGTGGTGAAGGTGAGTGCGCGCCCGGAGGGCTTTATGGCGGGTCGCAGCTCGAAGCCGATCGATCTGACTTTGCCGGGTGAAGTCACCGCGCCGCTTCTTGAGTTGGCGAAGAAATGCCCGCTGGTGACGGTAATGCATCTGGATCGCCCGCTGGTGATTCCGGAACTCGCTCGCGCCTCTGCTGGTGTGGTGGCCACTTTCGGCGTGAGCGATGAGGCGCTACTGGACGTGCTTACGGGGCGGTTTGCGCCAACGGGCAAGTTGCCGTTTGAGATGCCCTCATCGATGGAGGCCGTGAGGCTTCAGCTTGAGGACCTTCCTTACGATTCGAAGGATCCTCTTTTTGCGTTCGGACACGGGTTGACGTATCCGGTGCGAAGCCGGTAGTTGATCTGGGCCCCCGCTATAATCGAAACAGGAGCAACGCCATGCAGAGCGAATACATCGAGCAGCGTAATGGGGGCTACTACGTAGCTGGGACGCGCATTTCTTTGGATTCGGTGGTGTATGCATTCAATCGCGGCGACTCCCCGGAACGTATCCTTGAGCGATATCCGCTTCTTGGAAAACCCGCCAATGTGTATGGGGCGATTGCATTCTATCTGGATCATCAGGCTGAGATTGACGGTTACCTCGCTGCGAGCGAGCGCGAGCTTCAGGATTCGATTGGCGCACCACTTTCTGAGGACAATCCGGCTCTGTGGGAACGCTTGCAGCAAGCCCGCGTCAAAATCGGTGAGCCGCGGCCTTGATCCGCTTCCAAGCCGACGCTGACGTGGACTTGGATATTGTGCTCGCTGTCAGGCGGCGCGAACCTGCGATCGACTTCGCATCTGCGGCGGATAGCGCTCTTCATGGATTGCCAGATAGTCAGGTTCTTGAAATTGCAGCCAGAAGCAATCGAATCCTTCTTACCCATGACAGACGCACTATGCCCGGACATTTTCAGGATCGGTTGGCCTTGGGCGGGGATAGCCCTGGAGTGTTCATCGTGTCGCAGTTTGAGCCGATCGGCTTGGTGACTGAGGTCTTAGTGATGGTTTGGGCTGCCTCGGATCTCGCGGAATGGCATAACCAAATTTGGCATTTGCCTGGACTAACGAAACATTTGTTTGGCCGAAGGCGCTAAGCGGCAATTTGAACATGGAGAAGCTGCGAGCTGAAAAAAAGAAAAACGGCCCGAGGCCGTATTCATTGGAAGAATTTTTGGTCGGGGCGAGAGGATTCGAACCTCCGGCCTCCTGGTCCCGAACCAGGCGCTCTACCAGGCTGAGCCACGCCCCGACGGGTGGTTGGTAGACTAGCTTGCAGTATAACAGGTTAGGCCTCCAATATGACCCAATCCCGCCTCCTTTCCCTCATTCTCCTCCCGGCACTGGCCGCCGCTGCCGACTATCAGCTTTGTTTTCTTGAGGATGGCCCGGAAGCAGGAAAAATCGAGGCAGCCCGCGCCAAAGAGCTTCAGGCCGCTCATATGGGCCATATCGGGGCAATGTGGAAGTCTGGCGATCTGGAAAGCGCCGGGCCCATCTCGGGCCTGCCTGGCTCTCGTGGCATTTTTATCTTCAGCGCTCCGGCTGCTGAGGCCGCCCGGCTTGCCGCGGCAGACCCCAAGGTGGTTGCTGGTGACCTCAAGATCAACTGCCAGACCTGGAGAGGCCCGGCGCATATCGGCAAGGCTTACCGCGTGGCTTACGGCAAGCCCGGGTTTAAGGAGACCTACGTCCGCCGGGTCGGCATTGTCCTGAAAACTATTCGTCCTGCCGCAGCAGACATCAGGCTGATCGCCTCGGGGCCGCTGACCGGGGGTGAAGACAGCTACTTCGCCGTGCTGGATACCGAAGACCTCCCCAAAATCAAAAAGCTCTTTCCGGAAGCAAAAGTCTTCCTGTGGTTTCACGACGCGCAGGTCTGGAACGGCGTAAGCTGAAGAGTTGGTAACCGATTACATCGTTGTGGGCGGCGGCGCAGCCGGTAGCGTCGTGGCAGCCCGTCTGAGCGAACTCCGTCAACTTAACGTCCTCTTGCTTGAAGCCGGCCCGCTTGATCCCGGCCCGGAAGCTCGTGTTCCGCTCTCATGGCGCAGCCTGCTGGGCGGCCCTCTCGACTGGGGCATCGAGACTGAAGAAGAGCCTTATCTCGACAAGAAACGCCTGGCCTACCCGCGCGGCAAAGTGCTGGGTGGCTCCACTGCGCTTTATGCCGGCGTTTATTCTCGCGGCGACCGTTTCGATTACGATGCCTGGCGCGAGCTTGGCAATGCGGGCTGGGGCTGGGATTATGTTGCTCCCTACTTTGAGAAGAGCCTGAAGGGCGGGCTGCCGGTGGAGCCGTTGCGCACGCTTCACCCGTTTACAAAGAAGTTTCTTGAAGCGGGCAGGGAAGAAGGGGCCAAGCCTGTCGAGGTGATGCATCGTCGAGGTAACAAGCCTACGGCTGCCGATACCTTTCTTAAAAAAGTGCGCGAAGACAACCCAAACCTGACGGTTGTGGGCGGGGCTCAGGTGATTCGTGTGCTCATTGACCAAGGACGCGCGCGCGGCGTTGAAGTCCTTCGCAACGGCAAAATCGAAACCTTCATGGCCAAGTATGAGGTGGTGCTTTGCGCCGGGGCGATCCATACGCCGATGATTCTGATGCGCAGTGGCATCGGGCCGGCGGCTCATCTGGAGAGCCTGGGCATTCCTGTGTCGCTGGACTTGCCCGGGGTCGGAGAAAACCTGCAGGATCATGTGCGGGCTGGTATGGAGTTCTCGATCGATACACCAACACAGCTAACGAAGCATGCGGGCCTCGCGGATCAACTGCGCTACATGCTCACCGGTAAAGGCCCGATGAGCTCGCCCGTAGTGGAAGCGCAGGTGACGATGCGGAGCCACGAACTCGCGCCTGCACCGGATCTGCAAATCAACTTCGTGCCACGCCGCTCCACCGGCAATGGCTTTACGCTCTGGACGGTGCTGCTGCGGCCCTTTAGCCGGGGCTACCTGCGTCTGCGCAGTGCGGACCCTAGCGAGGGCCCCTCAATGCATCTCAACGTTCTCGAAGAACCCGAAGACCGCATCATGCTCGATCGTGGGATTGCTCGTGCCCGCGTGATTGGCGAACGCATGGGCCGCATCGAAGCCGGCATCCACTACGACGTGATGTGGCATGCCTGCGGCACCTGCCGGATGGGTTCAGACCGGATGGCGGTTGTCGATACAGACCTGAAGGTGCATTACGTGGGTGGCTTGCGGGTGGTGGATGCAAGTGTGATGCCGCTGATCCCGAGTGGAAATACAACGGCCCCCACACTCATGCTGGCTGAGCGGGGGGCCGATCTGATTCGCTGCTAGGCGCTGACTATTCGCCGACGACAGGATTGTGAAGCTGGCCGAGGCCTTCCACTTCGACAATGCAATGGTCGCCCGGCTTGAGCAGCACTTGCGGCTTGCGGGCAAATCCGACTCCGGGAGGCGTACCTGTGGAGACGACGTCGCCCGGCTCGAGGGTAAACACCTTCGAGAGGAACTCAAGCAACTGAGGGATGTTGAAGATCAGCTCTTTGGTGGAGCTATTCTGCATCACTTCGCCGTTGAGGGTCAGCTTGACGTTCAAGTTGTGCGGATCTGGAACCTCGTCAGCCGTAACGATGTAGGGGCCCATCGGTGCAAAGGTGTCGAAGGTCTTACCCATCAGCCACTGCGTCGTACCCTTCAACTGGATGTCGCGGGCGCTGACGTCGTTCACGTTGGTGTAGCCAAAAATGTAATCGCGCCAGTTTTCGCCATTGATGTGTTTGCCGGTCTTGCCGATGATGAAGGCGAATTCGGCTTCGTAATCGGGGGCTTCGCTCATCTTGGGCAGGACGATGTTGTCGCCGTTGCCAATGACGGCATTCGGAAACTTGTTGAAGACCGTCGGGATTTCAGGAATAGCCATTCCGGATTCAATTGCGTGGTCACGATAGTTGAGACCAATGCAGATGAACTTCGGGGGGCGATGAATGGGGGCGAGAATCCGAACTGTATTGAGCGGAACCCGGGCCGAAGCCTGAGCCGCAAAGTCTTTTACTTTAGCCAGTGCGCTTGCGCCGCCCTGGATGATGGAATACAGGCAGGAGAAACCAGCGCCTGCCAAAGGGATGATTTCCGAGTCGCCAGCAGCGAGAACGCCCGCCTCGGGAGGGCCGCCAGCGCGCTCGAACATAAGAAGTTTCATATTCGATGAGGCTATCATGCCCGGGGCCTATTGAAGCTCTAAAAAAAACCGATTGAAAAAGTCTACGGGGGGGCTTATCTTTCTCCCACGGAATGAGTAGAATACAGCGATAAGAGCAAAGAGCGCCACTAAGAGCGCGGTTGGCACTTCAACAATAGGGGAGTAGTTCGATGCGGTTTTTTCGGACGAAGGCTTTTTCGGCAGGCACCCTTGGGTGTCTGATGATTTCGGGTTCTCTCTACGGGCAGGGCTTCCTGGCCGGTGGGAAAGCTCCGCGCATGTTCGGGACTGACATGGCGGTGCTTGAGGCTGGGGAGCCTCGACAGGACCTTCCATGCAAGGTCGAAGACGTGAAGCCCTTACTTGGGTTTGACTTAAAATTCCACGCCGGTTTTGAAGTGACTGTGCCGATGCGAGAACTTGCCGGTTCTGAAAACCTGCTGACGATCGTTTTTCGTGTGCGCCCCGAGGGCAAGCCCGAGGCCGATCGCTACTTCATCCAGCGCGTCAAGGTGCCAGAGCTGGACGAAGAAGCCAAGGGTGATGCTTTTCTCCAGGGTGGCTTTGACATCGGTGAAGGCAAGTACCAGGTGGAATGGCTGATGCGGGATCGTGCCGAGCGAGTCTGCTCTCAGGTGTGGAAGGTGGAGGCCACCTTGCCAGCCAAGGACAAGCAGATGGAGATGAACGAGCCGGCCGACACTGTCGAGCCCAGCCAGTTTGAGCAATTCCACGAAGAGCCTCCGGTTTCGCGAAATCCCAATGAAAACCAGTTGAACGTCAAAGTGCTGATCAATTTTGCCCCGCAGCGCACACGGTCCGCAACCTTGCAGCCAGTGGACACGTCGGCACTAGTAAGCATATTGCGCACGATCAGCCGCGACCCGAGAATTGGAAAGTTCTCACTGGTTGCCTTCAACATGCAGGACCAAAAGATTTTGTACAAACAGGAAAATGCCGACCGGATTGATTTCCCGAAAATCGGCGAGGCCCTGCGGGAGCTCAAACTCGGAACGGTGGACCTGAAGAAGTTGGCGGTCAAAAATTCTGAGACGGAGTTCCTGAGCGAACTGCTACAGAAGGAACTGGTTGGAGGTGAGGTGCCAGACGCCCTGATCTTCGCCGGGCCCAAGGTCTTGCTCGATCAGAACGTGCCTCAGGAGACGTTGCGCAGTGTGGGAACAGTGGACTACCCTGTGTTTTACCTGAACTATAACCTTTACCCGCAGCAAATTCCGTGGCGCGATTCTATTGGCCATGCCGTAAAGCACTTCCGCGGCGTGGAATATACGATCTCCCGGCCCCGGGATCTCTGGTTTGCGGTGTCGGAAATGGTTCAGAAAATAGGGAAAGCCCGCCAGGCCAAAAGTTCAGGAGTAGCTGCAATTCAATGAAAACGATGCCGAATGTTCTGGGAGTGTTCTTGCTGAGCACCGGATTGATGCTCGCCCAGAAACCCGATTTTCACCCCAATCAACTGGCCCCTTACGTCCCAAGCCCTCACCAGATTGTGGAGCGGATGCTGGAGCTCGCGAAGATCAAGCCCGGCGAAAAATTGTATGACCTCGGCAGCGGCGACGGACGTGTTGTAATTGCAGCCGCACAAAAATACGAAGCAAAAG
>JBIPMY010000422.1:0-5326 GCA_044376335.1 Bryobacter sp. | reverse complement strand
CCCAGCTCGAGGCGGCCTGATCCTTCATCACAAATGTGCAGCGATCCGGATCGTAAAGACCCAAAACACTACCTTGAGAATATGTGTTTGCGGCACCCTTCGAAGTAGGATGTACGGGATTGCCTTCCACCTTGGTCGGCCTGCCGTCGTTGGCTTCAATGCGCAAGCCTTGCGCCACACCACCGACGTTGAAAACCGTGTTGTAGAAGAGCGGCTTTCCAGGAATCAGATCTTCCACACCCTTGGAGAAGCTGACAATATTCTGAACAGGGCGGCGGCAGCTCACCAGACCGGCCAGGCCTGCGCCTGCAGCCATGATCTTTAGAATGTCGCGGCGACTATTGCTATCCAGCTCCTGGCTATCGATGCCATTGCTGTCGATGCCATTGGCCCAGCCCTGGAACTCCGGTGTCTGCCCGAGTTGATCGAGCGGAACTCGTGTCTTCTTTGCGTTGCTGATTTGAACGAGACTCATCGTTTTTCAATCCTCTTCCCGTTCCGCTCTTAGCGGTGGCATCCGCCGCAGTTTACTGGCGGATTGATCCCTTTGGCTTTTACAATTTCCATGCCGATTTCGGTGGCGGTTTTGCCCGCTGGTGGTTCCCAGTCGAGCTTGGTCACAAATTCGGTCGGTCGCAGATTTGGGGCCGGGTTTCTGTGACATTCCAGGCACCAAGCCATATTCAACGGTTTCACCTGTGTGACCTCAACCATTTGGTCGACACGTCCGTGGCAGCTTACGCAGCTAACTCCAGCCGACAAGTGGGCGGAGTGATTGAAGTAAGCGTAATCTGGCAGGGAATGAATTTTCACCCACTTCACCGGCTCACCGGTTGCGTAGCTCTTGCGGATTGGGGCCAGCAAGGCAGAATCGGTTTTCACGCGCGTGTGGCAGTTCATACACGTTTCTGTTGCCGGAACGGCAGCGTGACCAGCTTTGGTTACCGTGTTGTGACAGTAGTAACAGTCCATGCCCACGTTGCCCGCATGCAGCTTGTGGCTGTAAGGAACGGGTTGTTCTGGACGATAGCCAGTATCGATGTTTACTGGCAAGGTGAAATAGGTGTAAGCGGCTACACCCGTCAAGATCGAAAGTCCCAAAAACGCGCCGGTAGCGCGTATCAGAAAATCAAGCGACTTGGGGAAGATCGGCTTCATTAGGCTTCCTCGGTACAATTCCGGACCATTTCAGTCTTTGTTTCCGCTCGTCGTTTTGCAACTAACTTGCGTCTTTAGAGACACTTGGCCCGTATAGGTCTAAATTACAACTATACGCCCTCGCATTCGCGTAGGGCAATAGAATTTCTACTCCAAGAGGAATTTTTCCTGTGAAACAAGAATTTCCGATTAAGAGCTCAACAATAGCCCTTATCGGCAAAAGTAGGGCGAAGAGAAGGAAAATCTCAATCTTTTCAATATCTTTCCAAGATTCGAGCTAGACATCGGTGGGATCAGGCTTAGCCCTCGGGGCATCCGGCTCGTTTGTTGCAGGCAAATATTTTGCCAACTCCGCCTTTTTCCCGGCCAGTTGGGGCAGGGCAGCAAGGTTCGTCCATTCGTTGGGGTCTTTGGCTCGATCATAGAGTTCCTCGCCCCCATCCCGGTATTTGATGTAGCGCCAACCTTCCTTTACGCCTCCGGTCCGGATCGTGTGGTTTTCGAAACCATAGCTTGTCAGCACTGGTCGCTGCCATTTCGCCTTCGGATTCTTGAGCAGTGGCATCATGGAGACGCCGTCCTGGGTGCCGGCCTTGCCGAGGCCTTCCAGTTCTACCAGCGTCGGATAGAGATTCATCATACTCACTGCCGAATCACAGATTCCGTTGACCTGTGTAACGCCAGGTGCCTTTATCATCAACACATTCCGCGTAGATCTCTCCCATAACGTGAACTTTCGCCAGTGAGATTTCTCGCCCAGATGCCAGCCGTGGTCGCTCCAAAGCATTACGGTTGTGTTCTGTGAATGGGGTCCGGTTTCGAGGGCCCTCAGCACCTTGCCCACCATGGCGTCGGCAAAGGTGATCGAGGCCAGGTATGCCTGTACGGCCTTCTTCCAGCCTTCGGCCTTGGTGATCCGCTCGTGGTCACGATTCTGAAGCGCCATCTTTCGTCCCGCGGGAGGAATATCGGAAAGATCATCCTCTTGAACAAGTGGAAGAGTTATTCCATCTAAGGGATACATATCAAAGTACTTCTGTGGTGCGTACCAGGGTAGATGCGGCCGAGTGATTCCACAAGCCAGAAACATGGGAGCCGGCTGTCTGCGGCTCAGGTGCCCGTTCACCCACTCTGCAGTCCCAAAGTCGTGCATCTCTTCGTCGCCGGTTTTGGTTGGGCCGAAATCGAAGTTTCCCTGTGCCGCCGCTCCTCCCTGCAATCCGGGTGTAGGCAACTCTGATTTGTCGGGCATCATCCCGTAATCGTCCCAACCTCTCTTGTCAGCGAATTTGCCATATGTACCGTGATAGATTTTCCCTGATCCTAGAGTGATATAGCCAGAATTCTTAAAGTGTTGATTGAGCGTCAGAACCCCCTCCAGCACCTTCGACCCCGAATATGGCTGGTTGTTGTCATATACCCCACTTGAGCTGGGCATTCTGCCTGTCATGATGGCTGCCCGTGCCGGGTTGCAAAGAGGTGCGGCACAGTGTGCACTTCGAAAGAGTACTCCCTGGCGTGCAAGCTGGTCCAGATTCGGAGTTTTCACCCCCGGATAACCCCCCAGGCAACCCACCCAATCGTTTAGATCGTCAATGGCTATGAACAACACATTGCGTTTCTGGGGAGCAACTGCTTTGGCAAAAATGAGCGGGGCTCCCGCTAGAAAACTTCTACGATTGAGCATGGTAGCTATTCTATATCGGCTCAGTTATACTCCATCCAACGCTGCCTGCGGGATCTTCTGAATTCTATTTTCCGGAGCAAGTCAATGATTCATCACTTCGGACCCTTCACCCTAAACTCTGATCCTCTGGTATTGATGCGGGCGGGCGAATTGGTTCCTTTGCCTCCGAAAGCTCTGGAACTCCTCCTATTTCTGTTGGAGCGACAGGGGCAAATCGTCACCAAAGATGAAATCTTCCGCCATGTCTGGCGAGACACTCACGTTGTTGAATCCAGTCTCACCAAGTACATTTCAATCTTGCGCAAGGCGATCGACAATCCAGACGAAGCATCCTTTATCGAAAATCTCTCCAAGCGGGGCTATCGGCTGGTAGCCAATCCAGTCCCGACCGAAAAGCTGAGATTCAACTGGATGGCTCTAAGAGTTGCATCAGTTCTAGTCTCAATCCTTGCCGGTGGTGCCTACTGGTGGAATCGGCCCAAGGCTGCGGAACTATCGAGATCGGATGTGCAGGTTCTCATCGGGCGCCAGCACTGGAATCGAATGAATCCGGAGGAACTGAACAAGGCGCTCAAGCGCTTTGAACTGGCTGCCTCTCTTGACCCAAAGGCGGCGCTTCCGCAGGCCGGAATCGCAGACTCCAATCTGATGCTCGCTCATTTTGGATTCAAGGACCCGGCAACAGCGATTGCCGACGCCCGTGCTGCGAATCGCAAGACGCTTGAGCTGGACCCGAATCTGGCTAGTGGTCATGTCGGCGCCGCCATGCTGGCCATCGTCGATCTGAATTGGCAAAAGGCTGCCCGAGAAATCCATGTCGCTCAGACACTATACCCACAATCTGCTGCCGTACATCGTGCTAGCGGTTTCCTTCACACCTATCGTGGCGATCTGGCTGCCGCTCGCAAAAGCTTTCAGCAATCGCTGGCCATAGACCCACTGTCGGCCTGGACTAGCGTCTCTCTCGCAAAGGTCGAATATTTCGATCATCACTTTGATCGCGCCCTATTCCTCTTGAATGATTTAATCGATCGCGAACCGAATTTCAGTCTTACTCTCTACTACCGGGCGCTAACGCAAAGCTATGTTGGGCGTCCCGAAGAAGCACTCCGGGATTTGCGGAAGTCCGGTCTGAATTCGGACCTGATCGCGACCGACGAAGCCTGGATCCAGGCTCGAGCTGGAAACCCTTCTCCGGCTAAAGCATTGCTTGCGCAGCGCCTCCAACTGTGGCGAAGAGGCAAAGCGCCTCCCACTGCGGTGACGATTCTGGCTATAGCCAGTGTAGATAGGGCCCTTGCACTCGAATCGATTGACGCCTTTACTCGCGAAAAACATCTGGATGCGTTGAATCTGGTGGTGGATCCACGCTTTGATCCCCTGCGTGGGGAAGCTGCTTTTCCCCAGTTTTTGGATCGAATCCGAGTAAATTAGCCCGGTAGGAATTAGGTAGGAGGATTTCGCTGCTCCTCCTGAGACGATTTTGGTCGAATGGCCGCATGTTGGTCATATGCCACCTGCCTATCCCAAATGGGGTGTCGAACCCTTTCACGGTCATAAATGGAATGTTCTTGTCTACGGATTCAAAATCGGTAGCGACAAATTGGAACCAGAGCACAAAGCTGGAATTGCAGCTTATGCGGCGCGGTTGATGGAAAAGACACCCTCCTATTATTTTGTTGTTGTTGCTAAAGGAAATTGCAGCAGGTCTGGAAGTGTAGGTGTGAACCTGGCTTTGTCCGTCCAGCGCGCAGCGGCCGTTGCCAACCACTTACGATCCCTCGTGAATTCAAGAGTTACGGTACTTCCATTTGGTCACGGTGAAGCTGCCGCAGAGATCGATGGCATGTGGGATGGCAGCGAATCCGAGCGACACCGTTCCGTGCTTCTGGTTGCCTCTGATTACAAACCGGGTACTCCTCCTCCAACAATTCCAAAACTCAAACTGAAAATTCAAAAGATCTCGATTTGGAAGCCACCACCTCCGAATGGTCAATTCTCCGTTCAGATGCTTGGCGGTTATGAGGGTGGCGCCGGAATTCCCCTGCCATTCGGCTTAGCTGTCGGCGGATCATTTGCGCGCTTCAAAATTCGAATCCGCGATTTAAGCCGCTTTATGGAAGCCGACTACTATCTCTACACTGCCTCGTACAAAGGCGATTGGGGGGCCCCCGGGAGTCTTGAGGCTCTGACTGCCGGCCCACCTCAAAACATCCGAGTAGATCCTGATTATACAGTCGAGGATTTTGATGGTTTCGTAGATGTCGCCGCCGGATCGATTGACTTCGCCAACTCCGTTGCAGGATTCGGAAACATTATGGGTTTTCGCGATCTTGAAGCCGTCGATCGCGATTCTGTGCCATTTCAATTCAGCATCCCTCCCGGCACACAGTCTTGGGAATTCGGTAAATTCGGCATTGGCATCTCTTCTGGAAAAGGCTACCTGTCCATCATCAAGTAGTGTTTACAATCGAGCGATGG
>JBIPMY010000336.1:0-6978 GCA_044376335.1 Bryobacter sp. | reverse complement strand
CCTACCGGCCCGACACCCCGGCTCGAATCGACCAACTCACCAAACGCTGGCCCAACCGCATCAAAGCTCTCCGGATTCATCGCGTTACAAAAGATCCTCTCACCACCGGCTCAATCCGCGAGCGCCCTCTTGACTCGCCCGAGATGCGCAAGACCTGGCGTGCTGTTGCTGACCGTGGTCTCATGGTTCAGATGCACTTCATTCCCATGCATGCCAGATCGATCCAAGAGCTGGCAGCTGAATTCAAGGGCACCAAGGTGATCCTCGACCATCTTGCACGCAACAATCAGGGGACTGACGCCGAATGGCAAGACGTGCTCAACCTTGCGAAACTACCCAACACCGTCATGAAATTCTCTGGCCTCGACTATTCACCAAAGCAACTCGCTGTCAGGGTCAAACAGGTCTTTGAATCCTTCGGCCCGGACCGTATTGTCTGGGGCGGCCTGGGCATGGATCTACCCGCCTTCCAAAAGGCCCAGCAACAGCTCAACCAGCTCTTCGCCTTCGCCTCCGAATCAGACCGGATCAAGATCCGGGGTCTCAATGCGAAGTCTCTCTACGGTTGGTCCTAACACTTGAGCAGTCCTTATGTTCTTCTGACTCTCACTGCGGCAATTTGGGGCTCTTCCTGGATGGCCGGAAGTGTCTTGTCCCGCGCAGAAGTCCCTGCAATCTACTCGAGCCTCGGCCGTTTCGGCTTCGGCGCACTTGGCCTGCTTGTCATCATGTTGGGCGTCCGGCCCTGGCCGAAACCATCGAGACCCATCGTCTACAGACTCATCGCCATGGGCTTCTTTGGCGTTGCCCTTTACAACATCTGTTTCTTCAGTGGTCTCCGCACAGTACCCTCAGGAAGAGCCTCGCTCATGGCTTCCTTGCAGCCCTCACTGATCTTCATTTATTCACGCATTGTATGGGGCGAGAAGGTCACATTGAAAAAGCTCTGTGGTATCTCACTCAGCCTCTTCGGTGCCGGTCTGGTGCTGACACAAGCCGACCCTGAGAAGCTCTTCGTCACCGGCCTCGGCTCGGGAGATCTGTGGATCCTCGCGGCTGTTCTCGCCTGGTTTGCTTACACCATCCTTGGCCGTGACCTCGCCAACAAGATCGAGCCACTTCCTGCTACCGCTTATTCCATCTGGGCTGGGCTAGCCATGCTAATCCTCTTCGCCCTCGTGACTCAACCCGCAACGCACAACCTGAACACCCCGGAGTTTTGGGCGGTGAGTGCTTACCTCGGCTTCCTTGGGACAACCCTTGCCTTCCTGCTCTACCTGCGAGGGCTGGAGCAAATTGGCGCCGCCCGCACCTCCGTCTTCCTGAACTTCGTCCCGATCTTCAGCGTCCTTACCAGCAACATTATTCTGAAAGAACCAATCACCTGGCCTACGATCATCGGTGGCGCTTTGGCCCTCACTGGCGTTCGACTGCTGCGGTAGGCTTTGTTAATGAATCTGTTTCTTCTCTTGCTCCTGGCTCAGTCAGCGCCCCCGCCATCTTCGGTACCTACGCAGCCCTACAAGGACGAACCGCTGGTTGTTACCAATCATGAGATCAAGCTGAACGGCAAGGCACTTGCATACAAGGCAAGCACAGGAATGATGCCGATCAAGAATACAGTCGGTGAAGCAGAAGCTGGCCTTTTCTTCGTCGCCTATACCGTTGAAGGAACTCCGAACCGCCCCCTCTGCATCGCCTTTAACGGCGGGCCGGGCGCTGGATCGCTCTGGCTCCACCTGGGTGCAATTGGTCCTCGCCGCATTCGCATGAATGACGATGGGTCCATGCCGCCCCCACCCTTCAAAATGGAAGACAACCAGGGCACATGGCTCGACAAATGTGACCTCGTCTTTGTAGACCCCGTAGGCACGGGCTTCTCAAGAGCCACCAGAATTGAGACCGCCCGCAAGTTCAATGGCTTCACCGGCGACATAGATTCTGTCGGCGAGTTCATCCGGCTCTACCTGGCTAGAAACAACCGCTTTTCCTCACCAATCTTCCTTGCCGGAGAATCATATGGAACCACTCGCGCTGCAGGGCTTTCTGGAGCCTTAGCCGCCAGAGGCATTACCCTCAATGGCGTCATCCTGATCAGCTCCATCCTGAATTTCCAGACCGCCCGCTTCACCAAGGGTAACGATCTTCCCTTCCCCCTCTTCCTGCCAACTTACACGGCCACTGCCTGGTACCACAAGAAGATCGACCCCATGTATCAGAAGGACCTCAAGAGCACGCTAGTCGAAGTGCGCAAGTTCGCTGAAGGCGAATACGCCAGTGCATTGATGAAGGGTGACCGGCTCACGCAAGCCGAGCGCGAGGCCATCGCCACCAAACTCGCCAAGTTCACCGGGCTCTCTCAATCATTCCTTCGGAGGAATGACCTGCGCATCGAGATTCAACGCTTCACCAAAGAGCTTCGCCGTAATGATGGCCTTACCGTCGGCCGGCTCGATTCACGCCTCACTGGCACCGATGGTGATGCTGGAGCCGTCTCACCAGAATTCGACCCAAGCAACGCAGCGATTCTCGGCCCCTACACCCATGCGATGAATCAGTATGCCCGTGAAGACTTGCAATACAAGACAGACTCCACCTACTTCGCACTCGGCGGAGGCATCCTGCAGTGGGACTACTCAAGCGCCCAGAACCAGTTCGCTGACACGAGCAATGCACTCCGGATCGCCTTTGACCGCAACCCATACATGAAGGTCTTTGTGGCCAATGGCTACTACGATCTCGCGACACCTTTCTTCGCCACCGAATACACCTTCTCGCATATGGGGCTGGCTGCCAAGCACCACCAGAACATCACAATGAAGGAATATGAGGCAGGCCACATGATGTACATCCATGTGCCTTCCTTGCTTAAGCTGAAGACCGACGTTGCCGCCTTTATCGACTCAAGCACTCGCTAGAACGAGGCTAACTTCAAGCCCTTTAGGAGTGAGATTCTTGCAGCTCACTCGCCCACCGCAAGCTTCTACGCAGCTCTTGACGATCGCAAGTCCGAGCCCTGCGCCACCGCTTTCACGGTCTCGCGCATACTCAAGCCGGTAGAACGGCTCGAAGATCTGGTCAACGCTCTCCACCGGCACTCCCGGGCCTGCGTCCATTACCGTCAAATTCACTTCGCCATGGTGACGGCTGGCACCGACAACAATCGGCCCAGCTTCGCCTGCATAGCGAATCGCGTTACGAATCACATTGGCTACAGCACGAAACAGGCACTCCGTTTCAGCATTCACCATCAACATCGGGTCAACATCGACATTAACCTCAACACCAGGACGCCCTTCGGCCTTAACCGCGCGCCAGACGACATCGGCAACGTTAACAGGACCCAGCGTAACGGCTCCTTGCCGCATCTCCGCCTTGGCAAACTCCAGTAGCCCGTCAGTCAAACCAGACATCACCTTAACGTCGTCGGCGATGTCTTTGATGTATTCAGCACCGCTCTCATCCACCTTGCGATCCAGAATTCCAAGTGCCAGTTGCATTCGTCCCAGAGGAGAACGAAGCTCATGCGCGACGTCTCCGAGGAAGCGCTTTTGACCGTGAGTAAAGGCACCCAGTCGAGCTGCCATCCGGTTGATCGAAGATCCAAGCAGGCCCAGCTCATCCTGACGCTTCACGCTCAACTGGGTATCAAAATCACCCTCGGCGATCTTGGCTGTTGCTTCTGTCATCTGAACGATAGATCTGGTAAGGCCGCGTACAAGCGGCAACCAGCACAGCAGGCTTACTCCTACGGCGACGAGACCGATCAAAAGCCAGGGGCCTAATTGAAAGAAGAAGGGATTGGTAAGCAAGTTCGGCGAGGCGATCACCAGCAGGCCTCTTGTTGGGCGGCCACCTTCGTCACGGGAAGGAAGAAATGTCCGCATCGACACCCAGTAGTTAAACTCGCCGCTAGAAGCGCTCAACAAATAAGGCCCCGCACCCATGTTTGCCAATACTCTCGCCGGAGGTGGCGGGCCTTCCCATGGCCTGCCGCGCCCCGGAGGCGGCCCGATGATCATCCGCTCTTTGAGTTCGGGTGGCAGATTCAACTTTGGGCCAGCCACCTGCTCGCCTTCACCCCGGTAAAGAGCGAAGGTAACTCCATGAGCTGTACTATGGTCGGCAAGAATCTGGTTCCAACTGGCAGCATCGCTATCTCGCATCTCAAGGGCGATGCTTCTCGTTTCTGACAGAATCCGCTCGCGAGCAGTTGTCATCAGGAAACTTTCAAAATCCTGACCCAACTGCCAGCGGACGAAGGCCAAAAACATCAAGGCCAGTAAGGTCACATTGCCCAGGGCAAGAAGGAGAATCCTGGTTGTCAGTCGGAACTTGGGCTGAGCGATCATGCATCGGCTCCTGACTTCTTTAATCGGTACCCTGCCCCTCGGACGGTCTCAATCCAGCGAGGTGACTTCGCGTCATCGCCCAGCTTTCGCCTGAGCGATGAAATGTGAACATCAATTGAGCGATCAAAGACTTCAAAGTCACGCTCGGCAACTTCAAGAAGCAACTGCTCTCGGGACTTCACGCGGCCTGCCGCACGGCCGAGACTCAGTAGCATGTCGAACTCGATCGGCGTCAAAACCAGTTGCTCGCCCCGGAGTTCTGCCGTGCGCGCCTCGACGTCGATCTTCAGTTCACCGACAATTACGGTACTTTCCGCTTGCATGCGAACCCGGGCATTCATTTGGCTGCGCCGCAGGACGGCACGCAAACGCGCAAGCAGTTCGCGCGTCGAGAATGTCTTGGGGACATAGTCGTCAGCACCAACTTCAAGTCCAGCGATTCTATCTGGCTCATCACCCAAAGCGGTCAACATCAACACTGGGATGTCGCTCACGCGGCGCAGTTCACGGAGCACTTCCATCCCGTTCATGCCTGGCAACATCACATCGAGGATGACTGCGGCATAGGGCATTTCAAGTGCTTTCTTGAGTCCAGCCGAGCCATTGTGGACAACATCCACCTCATAGCCAAGGGGAGTGAGATAGTCCTTGAGAAGCCTTGCCAGCTTCACGTCGTCATCGATAATCAACAGCGGAGTTTCGCTCATGCTCTTCCAGCCTAAGCTTAATCACTCCTCGGTGTGATTTGTGGCACTTTTACCCAACCTTTACACTTTTGCAGATGATCAACACAATGGCTTTACGCAGCGGGAGCAGAATCAGATCATGCGGAACACATTTACCAAGTTCGTCCTCGCCGCGGCAATCACTTTGCTACCGGCACTTAGCTATGCACAGCCTCCCGGCGGTGGCCGTGGTGGTGACCCAGAACAGATGATCGCCCGTCAGATGACTGCGATGAAGGAAGCTGTCGGCCTCACCGAAGATCAGGAGAAAGCGATCAAGCCGATCCTGGTTGAGCAGATGAAGAAGCAGCGCGAAATGATGGAAGCTGGCCCCTCTGACGACATGCGCGAAAAGATGATGGCCATGCGCCAGGAATCGAACGCGAAGATCAAGAAGGTTTTGAAGGAAGACCAGATCGAGAAGTTCGACAAATACCAGTCCCAGATGCGCGGACGTCGCGGCCCCGGTGGCCCTGGCGGACCTCCTCCTCCCCCTCAGAACTAACGCAACATGGTTTATCTACTGCTGCTCCTTGCCCAGGTCTCGGGTCTGAATACATTCAAAGGTCAGGTAACCGATCCATCGGGTGCCGCGATCCCGGGTGCGGTTGTGCGCATCGCCCAGGCCGGTGGCAAGGAGCAGCGGAAGAATACAGATGCCTCAGGCTCCTTTGAGATACGAAATCTTGCAGTGGGCAAATACATCCTTCGCATTGAGAAGCCAGGATTTGCTGCTTACCGGATTGATGACCTTCCCGTGTCGGGAGCAACTGTCTTTAACATCCAGATGTCGCTCGATGCGCAAGCTCAGGTGGTGAACGTGCAGAGCGAGATTCAAGGCGTTACGACAGACGCGCTGTCCAACGCCAGCGCTCTTGTCCTGAGTGCAGAAGATCTTGCTTCATTCTCGGATGACCCGGATGCTTTGCAGGATGAGTTGATGGCACTCGCCGGCCCCGGTGCCGGGCCTAGTGGCGGGCAGTTGTTTATTGATGGATTCTCTGGCGGGAAGCTTCCGCCGAAGTCTTCGATTCGCGAGGTGCGGGTCAACCGAAATCCCTACTCTGCAGAATATGACCGCATTGGCTTTGGGAGGATCGAGATCTTTACACGCCCTGGAACCGACAAGTTTCGGGGCGAAGTGCACTTTGGATTCTCTGACTCATCCTTGAATTCGCGGAACCCTTTCTCGCCTACACGTGCGCCATTTCAATCGAAGCTTTGGGGTGGCCGAGTTTCAGGGCCGCTATCGAAAAGGGCTTCGTTCTCCACCGATATTGAAGGCCGTAATGTGGAAGAGAACGCGATCATCAATGCCACGATTCTCGACGCCCAGTTGCTGCCGACGCCTTTCCGGCAGACCGTGATCACGCCGCAGACTCGTTTCAACATTACGCAGCGAGTCGACTATGCGATCAACACCAACAACACTTTGGTGGCCCGCTACAGCTTCAGCCCCACTTCGGCCGATAACCGCGGCGTCGGTGACTTTGCGCTTCCTTCACGCGCGTTCAACACGAGAGACACCGATCATACAGTTCAGATCACCGAGACAGCGATCCTCTCTGCACGCTCGATCAATGAGACGCGGTTCCAGTTTCTGCGCTCGAATACCGAGCAGCTTGGAAACAACACACTATACGCTCTGAACGTGCAGGATGCCTTCAGCGGTGGTGGCCCGCAGAATGGCGTTTCGACTACACGTGACAATCGCTTCGAAGTCTCCAACATGACAACCTATGCAATTGGGGCCCATGCCATCAAGCTTGGCGGGCGCTGGCGTCGGACGTCTCAGGACAATCTTTCACCCAACAACTTCGGTGGCTCTTACACCTTTGCCGGAAGCGTTGGTGCCGACGGGCAGCAGATCACGTCACTTGAGAAGTATCGCCGGACACTTG
>JBIPMY010000184.1:0-11310 GCA_044376335.1 Bryobacter sp. | reverse complement strand
GCAACGGCTTCATCATCGGGAAGTAAATCACATCGTAGATATCTTCTTGGCCCGTGAAGATCATCGCCATGCGCTCAAGCCCTGGCCCGATACCCGTGGTGGGCGGCATTGCGTGCTCAAGCATTTCAACGAAATCATAGTCGAGCGGATGGAATTCACCCTCGTCGCGATCTTCGGGCTTGAAGGCTTTTTTCCAGGTGGCCAGTAGCTGCACCGGGTCGTTCTGCTCGCTCCAGTTGTCGCCGCATTCCATGCCGGCGATGAAGATCTCGAAGCGTTCGACATAGCGAGGGTCGCTCTGCATGGGCTTGGCCAATGGCGAGATCTCGATCGGATGCCCGTAGATAAACGTGGGCTGAATCAGGGTCTTTTCGACCTTTTCTTCAAAGGCGCGCACCAGCGCATTGCCGACACTCGGCTGAGGGTCCTTGATGCCGATCGAAGCCAGCTTTTCGTTCGCCTCATCCACACTCGTGATTGCCTTGAAATCAATGCCAGTGGCTTCCAGCACCGCGTCGGTCATCAGTACACGCGGCCATACCTTGGCGAAATCTACTTCGTGGCCCTTCACCTGAAACACCGTGCGATTGAAGACGCTGGTAGCAATGTGGCGGAAGAGATCTTCGATCAACTGCATGTTGTATTCGTAGTTCTCGTAGGCCGTCATGGTCTCGAGCATTACGAATTCCGGGTGGTGGCTGCGATCGATGCCTTCGTTGCGGAAATGGCGGCCGATCACAAACACCTTGTCGAAGCCAGCCGTTACCAGGCGCTTGAGATAGAGCTCGTGCGAGATCGCAAGATACATGTCCGTTGACAGGGCGTTGACATGAGTGATGAAGGGCTTGGCCGTGCCACCGCCGTATTGCGACTGGATGATCGGCGTATTGAATTCGAGAAAGCCACGCTCATTGAGGAAGCGGCGAATCTGAAAGAGCATCTGCGAGATCTGCTCAAAGTGCGTGCGATTCTCCGGGTTCACCGTCGTATCGAGGTAACGCTTGCGCAGGATGATCTCGCGATCCTTGATACCAAAGTGCTTGTCGGGGAAGGCTCGCAGGCTCTTGGTGAGGATGCGCAAACTGTCGGCAATGATCGACATCTCGCCCGTCTTGGTTTTGCCCACCTTGCCCGTACACTCAACGATATCGCCGACATCGAGCAGGTTGAAGTTCTCAAAGCCAAGAGTGCCGGCAGCGGCGTCTGTGCCCTGCATTTCGCCGCGACGCAGTGCGATCTGCATGTTGCCGCTTTGATCCTGCACGTTGCCAAAGGCCATGCCGCCCATCTTGCGCCAGCTCATCAGACGGCCGGCAATGGTTGCCGTTTGGCCTTCGAGGGCCTCGTAGTTGCCCGTGACTTCGGCAGTCATGTGGGTGCGATTGCTTTTGGCCGGGAATGGGTTCAGACCCAGTTCACGCAAAGACGCAATCTTCTCAAGACGCACACCACGCAGGGTGGCCAGGGGCAAATTCGACAAGACTATACCTCAGACAAAAGGGGGATTTGGCGCAGCGCCATATCTCAGGATAGCGCTAGAGTGCTGCGATTAGCTTTGCCAGCAGCGCGGCACGGTCGGGGATGCGCTCCACCAAAAAATTTTCGTTCAGCGTGTGGGCCCCTTCCCCCACGCAGCCCAGCCCGTCCAGAGTGGGTACACCCAAGGCTGCCGTGAAGTTGCCATCGCTGCCGCCGCCGGTGGATGATTCCTCAAGCGCAATCTCAAGATCCCAAGCCTGCTTCTTCGCGATGGCAAAAAGTTCACCGATCGCTTTGGTGCGTTCCATCGGTGGCCGGTTCAGCCCGCCTGTCACTTCGATCTTGCAGCGTTTGTCGAAGGACTTCAACTTGCGAAACTTCTTGTCGAGTGCGGTGAAGTCTTTGAGCCGCTCGATACGGATATCCACTTCTACTTGCGCCTCTGAGGCAACCACGTTCGTTCGTGTGCCGCCGCTGATGACGCCCGGATTTACCGTCAAACCTTTTTTGAGATCGGTAAAGCCGGCAATCACCTCAATCTGTTTGGCCAGCTCAACAATCGCGCTGGCACCAGCCAGAAAATCCACACCAGCATGGCTTGCAATACCCTTCACCTTCACCGTGTAGTCGCCCGTGCCCTTGCGTGCTGTCTTCAGCTTGCCGGTAAGGCCTGTACCTGGTTCTACTACCAGGACGCAAGCGGCATCCTGCGCCATCTTCTCAGTGAGCGCGCGCGAGGTGTCTGAGCCGATCTCCTCGTCGCTGTTGATCTGCAACACCACTGGCTTGCTGACGGGGATCTTCAGATCCTTAAGCGCTCGCATGGCAAAGACAAAAAGTGCGATGCCGCCCTTGATGTCGAGGGCTCCCGGCCCATAGACACGGCCGCCCCGCACGGCGAAAGGAAACTTGGCCAGCGTCCCCAGGGGGTGCACCGTATCGGAGTGTGCAAGGCCCAAAATTCTCTTTCCGCGCTTGCGCGCACCACCCAAATCGAATTCGAGCAACAGGTGTGGGCCAAGGCCTGGGGCCTTGATGCGCTTCATTTTCGCAATGTCGCGCGTTGCTTCTTCGAGGTAATTTGCAAAGCGCGTAACGCCTGCTTCATCACCACTGGGGCTCTCGATTTCCACCATCGCGCGGAGAAACGAAAGCAGGTCTTCTTGTTTTGCCTGCATCCAGGCCAGAATTGGGTCCATCGGCGGATATAATAGCTTGTTTGCATGCCTGAACTAAATGTTGTCGAAATTCAGGACATTCTTCCGCATCGATATCCGCTCCTCCTCGTAGATCGAATTCTCGAAATCGAAGAGACCCGAATCGTCGGCATCAAGAATGTCACGGCCACCGAACCCCACTTCCAGGGCCATTTTCCAGACTTCCCGGTGATGCCTGGAGTGTTGATTGTTGAGTGTATGGCGCAGACGGCCGGCGTGCTTGTCCTAAGCCAAATCCCCGATCGCAAGAACAAAGTAGTGCTGCTCACTACCATCGAAGGTGCCAAGTTCCGCAAGCCTGTGATCCCGGGTGATCAGTTACGCGTTGAGATGACTGTCATCTCAAGACGCTCCAACGTAGCCAAGATGCGCGGCGAAGCCCGTGTCAATAACGAGGTTGTCGCCGAATGTACTGTCATGTGTATCCTGCGCGACAAGGGCGCTTTATAAGGCGCTAATGCCGGTTCATCCATCGGCTATCGTAGATCCCCAAGCCAGCATTGATGCCAGCGCTGACATCGGCCCCTTCTGTGTCATTGGCCCGGATGTGGAGATCGGTGCGCGCACCCGACTGATGGCGCACGTCTACATCGAAGGCCCCACCGTGATTGGCGAAGACAATGTCTTCTTCCCCTACGCAACCGTCGGTGTTGCTTCTCAAGATCTGAAGTATCACGGCGAGCGAGCCTACACGCGAATTGGCAATCGCAATCGGATCCGCGAATTTGTTTCGATCCACCGCGGCACTGAAGGCGGAGGCCTCGAGACGATCATTGGCGACGATAACTCGCTGCTCGCTTATTGCCACGTTGCCCACGACGTTCATCTTGGCAATCACTGCGTGCTCTCAAACGGCGTCACCTTTGCCGGGCACGTCACGATTGGCGATTGGGCCGTGATCAGCGCTCATTCGGCCGTGCATCAGTTCTGTCGCATCGGGCGCCATTCGATGATCGGTGGCTTCAGCGTCGTGGTGCAAGACGTGTTGCCCTTCTCGCTCACAACTGGTTCCGGCCGCGACATCAAGCTCTTCGACGTCAACAAGGTGGGCCTCGAGCGGCGCGGCTTCTCGCCCGATCAGATCCAGGCATTGCACAAGAGTTTCCGCTTACTGCGCGACAAAAAACTCAACACCACCAAAGCCGTGGAAGCCATTCGCGCCGAAGTGCCAGAGACCGCCGAGCGTGAAGAACTACTGGCCTTCATCGCCAGCTCACAACGCGGCTTCGTAAAGTAATGCCAGCCCGCTACGCCATCATTTGCGGCAATGGCCGCTTTCCGATTCTGGCCCTGGAGGCAGCGCGCCGCCAGGGGGATGAAGTAGTCGCCTTCGGCATCAAAGAGGAAGCCGATGCTGCAATTGAATCGTTGGCCACACGCACCTACTGGATCTCACTTGGTGCCCTCAGCAAGTTGATCGACACGCTGCACAAGGAAGGCATCAGCGAAGTAATGATGGCAGGCCAGGTGAAGCACGCCAGCATCTTCTCGGCGATCGTGCCGGATTGGCGTTTGCTCAAATTGCTAGGCAAGCTGGCCACCAAGAATACAGATTCGCTGATTGGCGTCGTCGTCGACGAACTCAAAAGTGAAGGCATTGAGCTGGTAGCCTCAACCCGTCTTCTCACCAGCCTGCTTGCGACTGAAGGCCCGATGAGCCGTCGCAAGCCGTCGAAGGAAGAAGCCGCCAATATTGAATACGGCCGCTCGATTGCAAACCTGATCGCAGGCCAGGATATCGGCCAGAGCGTCGCCATTGCCGATCAAGCTTGTGTCGCGGTTGAGGCCATGGAAGGCACCGACGAGATGTTGCGCCGCGCCGCCAGTCTGGTGAATGGTAAAGAGCTAACGCTTGTGAAAGTGTCGCGCCGCCGTAAGCATCTGTTGTTTGATGTACCTGTTACCGGCCCTACAACGATCGACGTAATGCGTGAGTGTAAGGCCAAGGTGTTGGCTGTTGATGCGGGGCGCACGCTGCTGCTTGATAAAGATGCGTTGCTTGCTGCTGCTGATGCCGCCGGGATTGTAGTGGTGGGATTCGCTCCCCTCGAATAGCAACCTGAAGTCTAAAGTTTCAAAACAAGCCGTATTCCCGAATCTACCTTCCGCTGTAGTCCCGGTGTCAGGGCTCCGGCAAACGCAATCAGGAAACTGCGATCCAATGTCAGCAACTGAGAGACATTAACAACCGAATCGCGAACCAACCCGCCTTTGCGAGCCGGCATTAAAACATTTCCAGGAGCGTTGGCTAGTTCCAGGTTGCTGGTAATCGTGGCGACTACTACGGTTTGTATCAAGCTTGCATTAAAGAAGTCTGCTTGCACAACGAGAACTGGACGGCGGTATCCAGGCTCGGAGCCGCGAGGTTCTGGAAGATCCGCCCACCAGATCTCACCGCGTCGAATTCCAGCGTTTGTCACCAATCTTCTTTCTTGAGAAGCTTATTTTGCATTCGGGCCAATTGCGGGTCTAGCTTCGAGGAAGTACGCGAATAAACCTCATTGAGACGTCTCGTGATGTCAGCGTTCTCCTGCTGCTCCAAATATGCCGATACCGCTTTGGCATAAAGAGCGCTTCTGGAGAGCTTAAGGCGACGGGCAGTGGCATCCGCGCGGAGAAAAAGCTCGTCAGGCATAGAAACCGCAGTCTTCATACCCTAAGTATAACTTTAGTTATACCCACTCCACCCACACGGCTGCCATTTGAGCCAGCGGCTTAATGTATTTCGAGTCTCCCTTTATCGCTGCTGCAATGGGCAGTACGCGCTACTTTTGCTAAGTGCACTCGAACTAGTTCACTCCAGGGACGCAGCGGGACTGCTCACAGAACTCTCGACTGACCCAAAGTGACGGGGTCCAGTCCCGCAGCGGCAATCATCTCGATTGCTCCATTCATTTCCTCAGCCGTTGCATAGGTACTTGCCCAAGGCCAAAGCTCCGCATTCGCAATGGGATCGGCCAGCACTCGTGTAAGCTCCTCCCTGTAAATGCGTGAGTACTCAGGAGACTTGCGATCCAACATTGCGAGGGCCTCAAAGCGAATCGGCCACCACCCTCCCTCCTCTGGCCAGCCGTAGTCCAATACGCGCACCTCCAGAGCCCGGATCCCGGCACGGGTAAGTCTTTTGCGTCTGACCGCTGTAATCTGACCAAGTGCAAACACACACCAGAAGCGCAGGTCTGACGAAGAATCACGACTGCAACGAATCAATGCCTTGATCGCCCTCCGATGTTGTAGGCGTCCCAGGAACTCTGCTGCCTGTGAGCGAATACGAACTGTCTCTGCAGGATCGAGCAGTACGTTCATGAGAGGGATCACTACTCTCGGTTCTCGTCTCGAGTACCCCAATGCGTATACCGCACCCAACCTACGAATCTCTTCTTTATCCTTGAGAGCTTCAATCAGCACAGGCACATCATCGGCATGATCGCGACACGAAAGCGATACTGCAAAATCCATTACCTTTCCAGGATCTGTTTCCTCCAGAAAGTTTTGCAGCAGTTCATCCATCGAGCCTAGCTCTTCTTCAATCGCCTCAGCGTGAAGAGATCCGGATTCGTCTGCGCCGTCTCCAGCCTCTTCCAGTCGTCATCCACATGCAGAAACTTACCGGCGATATGATTCGATTTTTCAGAAGCTAGAAAGCACGCCAGCTCAATCTGCTTGTCGGGCTTCACTCCGCCCGTCTGCTGGATCTTCTCAGCGGCTTCAATCTCTTTCCAACCAGCGCCATCCCCGGCAGTCAGAATCTCGTCGGTCATCGTTGTGTACGCCCCACCAGGCGACATACTGTTTACCTGAATGTTGTGGTCGCGCAACTCCTCAGCCAGCGATTCACCAAATCGCACCACTGCCGCCTTCGACGCTGAGTAGGCCGTGAAGTTAGGCCTCGGTGTGGCAGCCCCACCGCCAGCAAGAATCACAATCTTCCCCCTGCGATTCTCGATCATCTTGGGCACTACCGCACGGCAGGAATTCACTACACCCATCAGGTTGGTCTCGATTGTATCGGCCCAGGCCTTCATTGAATTCTTGTGCATCGGCCCGATCGGCCCCTGGATCGCGGCTGCACAAATCAAAACCTGCACAGCGCCATGTCGGTGTCGCATCAGGTCAAGCACACCACTTAGCCGCTCAAAGTC
Organism: Bryobacter sp.; assembly: GCA_044376335.1. Lineage (GTDB taxonomy): Bacteria > Acidobacteriota > Terriglobia > Bryobacterales > Bryobacteraceae > Bryobacter. The sequence goes on along the minus strand of JBIPMY010000184.1, from coordinate 4,472 downwards.
GCGCACATCTGCGGCAAGCTTGTGGCTGATGCCTCCGGCATGCTTGATCTCCAGATCCGTCATGTCCAGTTCAGCCCCGGTTCGAGCTACCAAACCGACACGGGCACCCCTCGCTGCAAAGCCGATAGCAAGGCGTTTTCCAATTCCCCGGCCAGCCCCGGTAATCACCACATTCAGTCCCTCAACGGGATAAGCATTTAGAACCATATTCACACCCAATTCAATCGACATTCGGAGTGTACCTTAGCTTTGGTCAGGTGGCGCAAGCACCACGGGCTTTAGCAAACCTTTCGCTTACGTTATACTCAATGTGGAAAACTAGCGCGCGCCGATTCGCGGCGCCATCTTGATTAAGGAGACTGATGAGTAAGGAAGATTCAATAGAAGTAACCGGCGTGGTGATCGAAAAACTGCCGGACGGTAAATTCAGCGTACAACTCGACCAGGAGCGCATGGTGCTCGCGCACCTGGCAGGCAAGCTTCGACAGAATCGTATCCGTGTACTCGCAGGCGACCGCGTAACTTTGGAGCTCTCTCCATACGACCTCACCAAGGGCCGTATCACTTACCGTCACAAGTAGGTTTGGGCAAGACACAAATCGCGTTCACAGCGATTTGCGTTTTTAAACCGTTTTTTTTCTCGTTTCTAAACCGCTGATTCATAATCACTTGTTCTTCAGGCACCTCTTTTAAGTGTGCCTGACATTAGCCAACTCGATTTCAGCCATCGTCATGATGGCTGCCGAGGTGAATCTTCATGGCTACCTTTGGATCAGGAAATAACAATCGTAGAAATACGTTTGATGGTGGACTCGCAATCGAGTTCGAGCGGTTGCTCGTTGGGCAACCCGGTGTGGCAAAACAGATACTGCCATTTGTCGAGATGTTTGAGGCAGGTTTGTCGCCAGAAGGCCGCCCTTCTGGCGTTTTTCTTTTGCTTGGGCCCACCGGCACCGGCAAGACCCGTTCGGTGGAAGCATTGGCTGAGACGCTGCATGGCAGCAATCGCCATGTCTTGCGCATCGATTGTGGCGAATATCAGATGGATCACGAAGTGGCCAAATTAGTTGGCGCCCCGCCCGGCTATCTGGGGCATCGCGAGACACAGCCTCTGCTGTCTCAGGCCCGCATCAATTCAGTCTCAAGCGAGAAGTCTGCCCTTTCGATCTTGCTCTTCGATGAAATCGAAAAGGCTGCGCCTTCGATGATGCGCATGCTGCTTGGAATTCTCGATCGTGGCATTCTACGCCTCGGTGACAACAACCTGGTCAACCTGGAGCGCACCATGATCTTCATGACAAGCAACCTTGGTGCTGACAAAATGCAAAAGGAACTGGTGCCTACGATGGGCTTTTCTCCAGTTGAAACAAACGAAGCCAAAGGCCCGGGCTCAAAGCGTCTGGAATCCATCGGTCTCGCTGCAGCCAAGAAAAAATTCTCACCAGAGTTCATGAACCGGATCGACGCGACCATTGCTTACCAACCACTGGACGACAAGGCGCTCACCCAAATTCTGAATCTCCAAATCGATAACATCCAGCATCATGTGGATTTGCGTCTGGGAGCACGGTCTTTTGAACTTGAACTCACGGCAAAGCTGAAACGCTTCCTGCTCGATAAAGGCACCAGCATCGAATACGGCGCGCGCGAACTCAAACGTACGATTCAACGCTTTGTGCTGCAGCCACTAGCGGGGGTGATCAACAAGGGTCAAATCCCGCCCGGGGCTCTGGTGGAAATGGATCTCAAAAATGGGGAAAAAATCCTGATCCGGATTCATGCCGATGAAGACGACGCAGAAGACTAGGGCTTGGACGGGACGTAATCTACGGTTTCAGTGATCGTAGTCTTCTGCCGGGTAGTCACTTCCAACCGGAAGCTTACCTTGTTCTCGGCACTCATATAAATCACACTGCCATTCTGCAGTTGACGGGAATCGAGATTCACAACCTTGGAGTATTCGCCATCCATGATGCGTAAAGAACCACTAACAGCATCGTGGATGGCAGTCGACGCACGATCCCACCGCACGACAATTTTGCCGTTTTCTGTCTTGGCAGACAACTCAAGTGCAACCGTATTTGTTGCTGCCCGCTGCAATTCGCTCTTGTTCAACATCAGGGCGGATTGAAACCCAACGACGATGCCCACAATCAAAAACACAAACGAAAGTGGAATCCAAACCCACCTGCTACGGAATTGCGCAGGAGGGGAAACAGGCTCTTTTCGCACCTTCTCAACTTTGGGTGCACTCTGCTTGTTGTCGCCACCACGGTTCTTAACCCACTCCCGGAGATCAGGTCCTGTCTGCTCGTCAGCAACAGATCCCAAAACCGGCAACTCAGAAGGAAAACTTCGCACCGGGGTTGAAGCGCCACCGCCTAGATCCCTGCGCTTGAAAGGAAATTCCTGATAAGAAGACTCGCGTCGAAAGCTTCCATTCTCCTGGAAGAAAAACGCTCCAACACTGGTTCTTGTCGCAAACGGCCTGACAAGCAGAATGATCTGGTCCGGGTCGCCACAATAAGTGCTGAATCGATCCAGATCTTCATCGGCAAGGCCAAGAGCTTCGCGAGTATGACTTCTGTAAATCCCAACCAGCCTGGGCTCATTTCCACTGGCTTCTTTGGCTTGCTCTACCGCTTCGCGAAATTTGGCCTCATCCTTTTCTGTCAAAAGGTAGGAGGGGCCACGTAGATAGTCGCAGGTGACAGGAACAAAATCTTCGATTCGAACTACATTGCTGTCGCCTTTTTCGATCGAACCCAAAAGCAATCCGCCCACTTCGGCTCCACGCTTGGGGACGGCACCAAATCCACGCATTACGTCCATGGCAAGCCTGTCCACGACATTGAAGTCCAGGTGGATCGAGATTGGTTTGCCAGCTACTTCCCAAACGTAGTGGGAAGGGGATTGGACGAGATTTTCCATCAGCCTTAAAGTTCCATGCTAAGCGTCGCCGACTTGATACTCAAATAATACTCTCACAAGTTGCAACGAATCCAAAAGTGCGCGAAACACGCTCTCGTTCGTTATTATCGTCAGGTGGCCGGAGTTCTTTATGTTGTTGGCACGCCTATTGGCAATCTCGAGGATCTATCGATCCGCGCGCAAAGAGTTTTGCAAACGGCGGGAGTAGTCGCCTGCGAGGACACTCGCCAATCTTCCAAGCTGATGTCGGCTGCCGGGGCACATCGGCCGCTTCTCAGCCTGCATGAACACAATGAGAGCCAAAGATGCCATGAACTGGTGACAAGGTTATTGCAGGGTGAAGATGTTGCACTCATTTCGGACGCTGGTACACCCCTGATTTCAGATCCGGGCTACCGGCTGGTGGAAGCTGCCATCGAAGCTGGCATCACCGTGAGCCCGATTCCCGGCGCCAGTGCAGTTTTGAGTGCCCTTTCGGTTGCGGGCCTGCCGACAGATCAATTTGCCTTCATCGGCTTCTTGCCGCACAAATCAATGGCACGGCAAAAACTACTCGAAAAGTGGGCAAACCTCGAAGCAACGCTCGTTTGCTTTGAGTCCCCACACCGGATTCTTGAATCACTGGAAGAAATTGCGAAACTTTGGCCTACGCGCCCAATGGCCGCCTGCCGGGAACTCACCAAAATTCATGAAGAAATAATTCGTGGAACTGCCTCAGAAGTTTACGATAAGTTGAAGCAGCGGCCTTCGGTGAAGGGAGAATTTACCCTCGTGATCCACCGTGCTGAAGCTTTACAAAACAAAGCCGAATTGGCTAATCCAAGGAATCTAAAGGAAGAAGTAGAGCGTCTTACAGCTGGAGGACAATCCCGAATGGATGCTATAAAGCAGGCTGCCAGGCAAGCTGGCTTGAACAAGCGAGAAGCCTACGATCTGCTTGAAAAAGAAAAAAACTAGTGTGGAGCGTCGCTTCCGTTCAACTTAACCGGATCTTTTTCTGTTGATTCTTGAGCATGAACGGGTTCAGACCATAGCGACCGTGACTTCCGCAAAGCTTCTTTCACTTCTGATTGATGAGTGGATTCCGTCTGTAAAAACTCGAGCCCGTCGGCAAGCCATTGAGCCAGCTTTATATTTACCAGACGATAGAACACATGCCGTCCTTCACGTCGCTCCACCACAATCCTATGCGCTCTCAATACTGATAAATGTTGAGAAACGCGCGAGTGACTGATCTCCAGGATCCCCTGTAAACCATTGACGTCCATTTCCCCATTTCGCAATTCCTGCACAATACGCACCCTATGTGCATGCGCCAGCACACCCAGGAATTCGGACATCTCTTTGGTCAAAAAAGCTCGCCAGGGCATATCTACAACACTCTTTCTTAAACTTAGTATATCCAACAAACGCACAACTTCATCCACTTGCATGTTAAAATATTTGCATGTGTGGTCTTTAACACCAGGCATCATTTAAGGTACTAGAAACTAATTTTTACTATGGCCCAAACACACCCGCACTCCGCTGGGCATTCACAT
>JBIPMY010000163.1:0-12187 GCA_044376335.1 Bryobacter sp. | reverse complement strand
GGATGGAAGCAGAACGCACTGATATCTGGGTAGTCGTCATCTACTCGGTTGCGATTGGCCTGCTCTCGCTTGTCGTGCCGATTGCCACCCAGTCTCTGGTCAATACAATTGCCTTCGGTACACTTTTGCAGCCTCTGCTTGTACTTGCACTTCTCGTGCTGCTTGGTTTGGGCTTTGCAGCCATTCTGAAAGTCCTCCGCAGCCACGTTGTAGAAGTCATGCAGCGCCGCATCTTTGTACGAGTTTCTACCGACTCGATTGAGCGGCTTCTCAGAGTACGCATCAAGGCTTACGACGACGACCATGGCCCCGAACTGGTCAACCGCTTCTTCGAAGTGGTTACCCTCCAAAAGGGTGGTGCGAGTCTGCTGGTGGAAGGTCTCGAAGTTCTGATGACCACTCTGATCGGCATGATTCTGCTTGCCGTCTACCATCCTGTCCTGCTCATCTTTGCAGTCCTGCTGCTCTTGAGCGTTGTGATTGTACTTTTTCCTCTGGGCATTGGCGCAGTCAAGACGGCAATTCAGGAAAGCAAAGCGAAATATGCACTTGCCGCCTGGCTTCAGGAACTTGCCCGCCACCCTGCGACATTCAAATCCCGGCCTGGTGCCAGCTTCGCTCTCATGCGAAGTAATGAGATGGTGGGCGATTACGTAAAGTACCGCAGAGCGCATTGGCGCATCCTGCTGCGCCAGGTGGTAGGCTCTCAGGCCATGCAGGCATTCGGCACTGCAGCAGTACTTGGCGCTGGTGGATGGCTGGTGATGGAACGTCAATTGACCCTGGGTCAACTTGTTGCGGCAGAACTGGTAGTTGCTGCCTCGCTCAGCAGCTTCTCGAAATTCGGAAAGCAGCTTGAGACCTACTACGACCTGCTTGCCGCCGTCGACAAGTTGGGTTATCTCACCGATCTTCCCACTGAGCCCTCTGGCGCTGAACCCGTTTTAACCGGCAACGGTGCAGCCATTGAGTTGCGCCAGGTCAGCTTTGGCCACCGCGCTGGCCACCCCATCATCGATAACCTGAATCTGTCCATCCCGGCTGGAGCACGCTTCGGCATTACCGGTTGCACCGGGTCTGGCAAGAGTTCACTGATCGATCTCATTTACGGCTTCCGCGAACCAGACAGCGGCACACTCTTGTTCGAGCAAAGCGATTACCGCAATCTCAAGCTTTACGACTTGCGGGGACAAATCGCTCTCGTGCGCGGTATCGAGATCTTCCACGGCACCATTGAAGACAACATCCGCCTCGGTCTGGAGAATCTAAGCTCGGTTGACCTGAGAAAGATTCTCGCTACCGTGAATCTGCTTGAAACCGTTGAGAGTCTCCCGGATGGATTGCAAACCATGCTCACCACCGGCGGGCAGCCCCTCACCCCAGGTCAATCCTACCGCCTGATGCTCGCCCGAGCGATGGCCCTCAATCCGCGCGTCCTTATTCTTGACGAGATTCTCGACCGCATGGAAGACGGGCCAGGCCAGGAAATCCTGATGCAAAGGCTGATCTCCAAAGAAAACCCCTGGACTTTGATCGTCGTCAGCCGGTCTGAATCCGTCCTGAAGCACTGCCTCCAAATCTATGAACTCGAAGGCGGACAGAGGAACAACAAACAATGAAACCCGACATTGATTTTCAACTTGCAGCCATATCGAAGGTGGGGACCTCCGGTGGCCCACGCCTGCTGGCCTGGAGCCTGTTGACAGTCTTCATCATCGGTGTGCCGGCCCTGGTCTTTGCGCCATGGGTGCAGAACGTATCCGGCGTCGGCACCGTTGTTGGAACTACTCCATTTGAGCGCCAGCAAACGATTGACACGGCCGTAGAAGGCCGCGTCACAAAGTACTACGTCATTGAAGGCACCAAAGTCAAAGCTGGCGATCTTATCGCCGAAGTGGCAGATAACGATCCGCTCATCCTGGAGCGACTGAAAGAAGAGCGCAATCTGATCGCAATGCGTGTCGATCAGGCCAAGAGCCGGGTCACTGCCCAGGAAGTAGCCCTTCACCAGATCGAACTCTCTCGTCGCAACGCTCTGGAAAGCGCCCGTAGCCGTATCAAGGTTGCCGAAGACAACATCAAGGCCGCCCAGAACTCCCTCATCTCTGCTGAAGCTGTCCTTACCGCCAACAAGCTGAATCTTGATCGTGTAAAGATCGGTCTCTCAAGCGGCCTCTTCTCACAACGTCAGTACGAACAGCAGGTTCAGGCCAATGCCAGCTCCGAGGCTGATGTGGATCGCGCCAAGGCAAGCCTGCAAGCCGCGATCAACGAAAAACTGGCTCGCGACGCAGACTATCAGAAAATCGAAACCGACTTTCAGAATTCAATTGCCACTGCCAGTGCCACTCTCGCCTCAGGCAAATCCGATGTCGCCAACTCAGCTGCTGAAATGCAGCGTGTCGAAGTTCGTGTTTCAAGGCAGCAAACGCAAACCGTTAGAGCACCACGCAACGGAACAGTGTTGCGTCTGCTGTCGCAACCTGGGGGCGAGTTGCTCAAAGCGGGTGATTCAATCGCATCCTTTGTACCTGAAACCGCCAATCTGGTCGTAGAACTTTATATGGATGGAAACGACGTTCCCCTTATCCACGCCGGCGATTCAGTACGGCTGCAGTTTGAAGGCTGGCCCGCGATCCAGTTCACTGGTTGGCCTTCGGTCGCGGTGGGTACCTTTGGTGGAAAGGTGATGCTCGTCGATTCCACAGATAACGGGCAAGGCAAGTTCCGAATACTTGTAGAGCCAGACCCGAATAGTGAACCCTGGCCTTCAACTCGTTACCTCCGCCAGGGCGTACGCACAAATGGCTGGGTGCTTCTGAATCAGGTCAGCCTGGGCTACGAGCTCTGGCGGCAGTTCAATGGCTTCCCGCCCACCGTGAATCCGCAAATGGAAACAGGCGGCAAGGAAGGCGGCAAGAAGAAGTGAAATCGCTTTGCGCCACACTACTGATTGCAACTCTCACGCTTGAGGCGCAGCAGCAGTTTCGTCTTCCCGCACCCAAACCGCTTTCAAACCGCCTCTCCACCAGCAAGGCGCAGATCGTGCCGGCGATGCTCACGCTCGAACAGTTGCTCGCCACGGTCAACAAAAACTTTCCACCCTTGCGGGCAGCCTTGTTGGAAAGACCACTGGCACAGGCTGACTTGCTCAATCAGGAAGGTCGCTTTGACCTCTCGTTGCGCAGTCGTGTCGATAGCCAAAACTTCGGCTTCTACCAAAATGAGCGCTTCGAGATCTCACTCGAACAGCCCACCCAAATGTGGGGTTCCACTCTTTACAGCGGATACGGAATCAGCCGCGGTCGCTATCCAGACTACGACGGCAAGGCCGTTACCAATGAGGCCGGGCAATACCGTGCCGGCATACGAGTTCCCCTTGCGCGCGACCGCGAAATCGACGGCCGGCGTGCCGATCTCGGCAAGGCCCGTATCGGCTTGCGTCTGGCCGATCTTTCGATCGATCAGCAGCGCCTCACCATCCTGCAAACCGCAACCCGCCGTTACTGGGATTGGGTTGCTGCTGGCCGCCGCCTCTTGATCGCAAATACGCTTCTGGATGTCGCCCTGGGCCGCGATGTCATTTTGGCCGAAGCGGTCCGCATCGGTGCTTTGCCCCAGTTTGAACAACTCGACAATCAGCGCATCGTCCTGCAGCGGCAGAACAATGTCGTTGAAGCCCGCCGAAGCCTCGAAAACGCTTCCATCGAACTGAGTCTTTTTCTTCGCGACGATAACGGTCAGCCCCTGGTGGCTGAGCAGGATAAGCTGATCCCTGGCTTTCCGGATCCCGCCGCTATCTCAGAGGCCCAGATGCTCGACGACATGAACGCCGCACTCAGCCGGCGGCCTGAGGTATTGCGCTTCATCTTCCAGCGCAATCAGGTCAACATCGACAAGAAGCTGGCCGAGAATCAGCGCAAGCCCAATATCGATCTCTTTGCCGAGTACTACCGCGAAGCAGGTGATGGCAGCGTCGAGCGCGGCCCGAATGACTTGCGGGTGGGCCTTATCTTTGACCTCCCCTTGCAACGGCGGCAGGCCACCAGTCGCCTACAAAACGCTGAGGCACGTCTTGGGCAGATCGAACAGCGCGAACGCTTCCAGCGCGATCAGGTCACCGCCGACGTTCGCGACGCAGCCTCGGCTGTCAAGGCTGCTTTTGAGCGCTCCAGAGTCGTTTCCGAAGAACTGGATATCACCAGAAAAGTCGAAGACGCCGAGCGTCTCCGCTTTGAGCTGGGCGACAGCACGCTCTTTGTACTGAACCAGCGCGAACAGGCTACCGCTGAATCTGCGATTCGCGAAGCCAATGCCCTGGCTGATTACTTCCGTGCCTATGCCGCCTACGAACTTGCAATCGCCAAGGCACTGATACCGGGCTCAACGCCCGCCTTTACTTCACCGGTGAGTACGCCGCAGCCTTAAACAGCGAGATCGTAATGATTCGTGGCGTATAGCCGTGATTGTCGATCGATTCCTGCCGCACGCGATGCCATTCCGGGTCTGCCTGAAAACGGGTCCAGGCTGCCTCACGGGCGGCCAGACTATCGAAAGGGGTGAGATAGGTGAGGTTGGGCATTTGTGGTCCGGCAATCGTGCTCGCGTAAAGGATCGGGTGAATGCCGCACTTGTGAAAAACCGGAATCTCCGGCCCGGCAAAGCGCTCGTGCACTCCGTTCATCTGCCACTCACTCGGTGCCTGATAGACGCGCATCTCAAAGATACGAGGGCTCTCTGCGCCTGCTGCCATCGGCGGGCAGTAGTCTGTCGCAGCAAGCAAGCTTACCGAATGCGACAGATAAGGCCCCTGCCGGTCCCACGTCGAATTGGCTTCCAGCAGCGCGGCGTCCTGCTTGAGCTTCAGGCCAGTCTCCCGCCAGGCTGCGACATCGCTGAACTCTTGCAGGAAAATCACCTGCGGCTGATGTGCTGCCACGGTTGCCTCAAGAACAATTTGCGCCCCGCCAGCAACACGTGCCAGCGCTGGTAGCAAAGCATCCTTCAGAAAGGTATGCAAACGGCCCAATTGCTGGCCATTTTCAAGCAAAAATTGATGCAGGACAAATATCGGTCCCGACTCGTAACGTCCATCTATCCCGATCAAGGTTCCGGTTCCTCCCCAAATCTCCAAAAATTCGCGACGATTGATAATGCTTTCCATTTGCGCCGCAGGCTGGCTACTAGTTAGAGTACCTTTGATGTCTCTTTGTTTTTTATGCCTCGCTTTGTTGCAAGCTGCAGACTTCAAGACCCCTGCTGGAACTGAAACTGCAGCGCGACGCCCGGGTGCGCAAACCATTCTGCCGGGTGGAAGATTCGTCACCCCTTATGGCCAGACTCACCTCACAGGGCCTGGCCCTTTCGGCATCGCAGTCAACCCCAAAGCCGATACGATCGTTTCGGCCGATGGTGGGCCCAATCGGTTTTCCCTCACCGTGGTGAAGCGTGATGGCCAGTTCTGGCGCACGCGCACCATCCGCGGCAAAAAGGTGAAAGTGGAGCCGGATGAGGAGCCAGAAGAAGAAGGCTTTCACAGTGTCTTTCAGGGAATGGCTTTTGAAGGCGATACCGGCCTCTTTGTCTCAGAAGGCAACTCAGGTGTCGTACGCCGCCTCGATGCTGACAATGGCAAAACCCAGTTCAAGCTGGAGCTCAATCAGGGCGAATTCCGCGATAGCTACAGCGCCGACCTCGCCTTTGACGCAAAGCGGCATCTGCTCTATGTCGTAGACCAGGCAAACTTTCGCGTAGCCATCTTCGATACTGCTAAACACCGGTTAGTGCAAAGCGTAAAGGTGGGCCGCCTGCCTTTTGCGATCGCCCTCTCCCCAGACCAGCGCCGTCTCTACGTAACCAACCTGGGTATGTTTGAATACAAGTCCCTGCCGGGGGCAGACCCCAAGCGTCCCATCGAAACCGGCATCCCCTTTCCAGCTTTCGGCTTCCCCTCGAAGGAATCGCTGGAAGGCGTGGAGCGTGAAACCGGCGAAGGCAAAGTGAAAGTAGCCCCTCTCGGCGACCCCAATCGCGAAGACTCAAATTCGCTCGCGGTCGTCGATGTGGCCACTCCAGGACAAGCAAAACTGATCAAGTTCATCCGCACAGGCTTGCCATTCGGCGCACAGAGCCTCGGTGGAAGCTCACCGAGCGGCGTCGTTGCGACCCAAGATCGAATCTTCGTCGCCAATGGTCACAACGATTCCATCACCGTCATCGATGCCCGCAAACTCGAGCGCATCGAAGACATCAACATCCGCATCCCCAAGCTGGAATCCCTGCGCGGAGTGCTCCCGATTGGCCTCGCCTGGCATGAGCCGTCGCGCCGCCTGCTGGTGGCCGAGGCTGGCATTAACGCGATTGGAGTGATCGACCCTCAAGCGCGTCGAGTCGTGGGCCATATCCCCAGCGCCTGGTTTCCAACAGATCTTACGCTCAGTGGCAACAAAGTGTATGCCGTGGCTGCCAAAGGCTTTGGCACCGGCCCCAACGCCACCAGTACGGTAGCCTTCGAGCGCAGCTTCCAGGCGGAGTTGCGCCGTGGCGCAGTGCAGATCTTTGACCTTCCTTCTGACGCCGAGCTCGCCGCCATGACGCAGACTGTTTACAAAAACAATGGCTTCATTGAAAGCGCCGACGCCCCCGGCCCCCTACCGGCCGGCGTGAAGCATGTCGTCATCATCGTTAAGGAAAACCGCACCTTCGATGAAGTCTTTGGTGATCTTGAGAAAGCCGGCAATGGCGACATTCGTGGCGCCTGGCTGCTGGCCCGCTTCGGCCGTTTCGCGATTGTACAGGCTGAACGCAATGCTCTCAAGCCCCGTCTCAGCGCCAAGGGTCAGGTGATCAGCCCTAACCATATGGCGCTTGCCCAGCGCTTTGCGATCAGCGACAACTTCTATGCCGATAGCGAAGTCAGTGTCGATGGCCATCACTGGATTGTGGGCAGTTATCCCAATGCCTTCACCGAATCCACCCTGATGGCCAGCTACGGCGGCCAGAAGGACTTTCGCTTGTCCACCACGGCCCCGGGGCGCCTGCTCTTTCCGGGCAGCAATTCCAGCGTCCACCCCGAAGAGCAACTCGAAGGCGGCGCACTCTGGCAGCACCTCGAGCGCAACAAGATCAGCTTCCGCAACTACGGTGAAGGCTTTGAGCTGGCTGGTGCCGACGAGGGCACGGGCCTGAAACCAACAGGCGCCCGGTACCTCACTAACATCCCGATGCCCGACGCGCTCTATCGCAACACCGCGCGCGACTATCCCAACTACAACACCAATATCCCCGATCAATTTCGTGCAGACCAGTTCATCAAAGACGTAAAGCAGCGTTTTATCGATGGCAACGAAACCCTGCCCCGGTTGATCTTCATCCATCTTCCAAACGACCACGGCGCCAAGCCGCGGCGCGAAGACGGATACCCTGTCCCGGCGAGCTACATGGCCGACAACGACTATGCTCTCGGCCGCATCGTAGACTTCCTGTCGCACACGAAGTACTGGGAAAACATGTCGATTTTTGTTACCGAAGACGATTCGCAAGGCGGCGTTGACCACATCGATTCTCACCGCACCGTCTTTATGGCAATTGGGCCTTACGTCAAACAAAACTACGTATCCCGGGTGAATAGCAGCTTCCCGGGCCTGCTCAAAACCGTCTTCCGCCTTCTGCAGATTCCTTCGCTCAATCTTTACGATCACGCCGCTCAGGATCTGTCTGACTGCTTTGCCTTGAGCCCAGACCTCACTCCCTTTCAATTGAAGCCGGCCAACCCCGAAATCTTCGATCCCTCGCGCGCCAAAGAACCCCGCGACCCAATCCCAGGACCCCGCATGGATGACCCTTCATACCTGCGCCAGGAACACGAAAAGAAAAAACCATGAGACCCTTCTGCCTACTTGTTGTTGCCTCGATTGCATTTGCACAAGCACCCAAGCCGCTTCCTCCTCCAGGCGTAGCCATTCCCGCTGATGTAAAGGCCAAGGTTGAGGCTAAGCTTCAGGAACTCAACCAGAACATTGAGCCGATCGCCAAGCATCCTCTGCTGCCCGATGTGCTGATCTTTCGTGAGGCCGTACGTTTTGCCCTCACCTATAACGAGTTCTTCAAAGCCGATGAGGGCACCAAGGCTCTACGTCTGCTCGACGAAGGTTTGCTGCGGGCCCGCCAGTTGGCTAACGGCCAGTCGCCCTGGACAACAGACACGGGTCTGATCGTACGCGGATACATCTCAAAGATCGACGGTAGCGTGCAGCCCTATGGGCTGGTGATTCCGGCTGGCTGGCGCGCAACTGACGCAAAGCCCTGGCGCCTCGATACCTGGTTTGCCGGACGCAGTGAAGTGCGCAGCGAACTGAATTTCCTCAGCGAACGCATGACCCGGCCCGGCGAGTTCACCCCTCCCGACGCCATCATGCTGCATGTCTATGGCCGCTACTGCAACGCCACCAAATTTGCCGGCGAAGTAGATGTGCTCGAAGGCCTGGAAGCCGTAAAGAAGCATTACCGCATCGATGCAGATCGCATCTTCGTACGTGGTTTCTCGATGGGTGGGGCCTCCACCTGGCACATCGCCGCACACTACGCAGACCAGTTTGCCGGTGCTGCCCCAGGCGCTGGTTTTGCTGAGACCAAGGAGTATCAGAACCTCGAGAAAAAGGGCGATGTGCGCCCCTGGTATGAGCAGAAGCTCTGGCGCTGGTATGACGCCACTGAGTACGCGGCCAACTTCTACAACCTGCCCCTGGTTGCGTATTCCGGCGAGATCGACAAGCAGATTCAGGCCGCCCAGATCATGGGCCGTTACCTCGCTAAAGAAGGCCTCTCGCTAGCACATGTGATTGGCCCAAAGACCGAACACAAGTATCATCCAGATTCCAAGCCCGAAATCGAAGGCCGTCTGGCGGCGATCGCCAAGAACGGCCGCGACGCCTATCCCTCGAGCATCCGCTTTACTACCTACACGCTGCGTTACAACCGCATGCGCTGGATCGTGCTGGACGGGCTCGATGAACACTGGGAGAAAGCCCGCATCAACGCCCAGATTCAGGACAACGGCGACATCCACATCGACACAGCCAATGTTTCTGCCTTCAGCATCGATTTCGGCGCTGGTGGCTGGAGGCATTCGCTCGATCGCAGCCCAACGATCCGGATCGACGGCCAGCGCGCCGCCGCAATTCAGCCTCTTACCGATCGAAGCCTGCGCGGCAGCTTCACTAAGGCAAAAGGCAGCTGGCAGCTTGCGGCAAGCAATGACACGCTGCGCAAAAGTCCTGGCCTGCAAGGCCCGATCGACGACGCGTTTCTGTCGAGCTTTGTAATGGTGCTGCCCTCGGGTGAAGCCATGCACAGCGCGGGAGGAAGCTGGGTTAAGGCAGAGAGCGAACGCGCCATTCGCACCTGGCGCTCGCTCTTTCGCGGTGATGCCCGTGTGAAAAAAGACTCTGAGATCACCGATGCCGATATCGCCTCATCCAATCTGGTGCTTTGGGGCGACCCCAAGAGCAACAGTCTCATCGCCAGAATCCTCGGCAAGTTACCGCTGGAGTGGAATGCCTCACGTCTTGCGATTGGCAAGACAGCCTGCGATGCAGCCCAGTGCATGCCGGTGATGGTCTACCCGAATCCACTGAATCCCAAGCGCTACATCGTACTCAACAGTGGCCACACGATGCGAGAAGACTCCAACACCACCAACTCTCAGCAAACTCCGCGCCTGCCCGATGCTGCTCTGGTCGGCCTTGATGAATCGCCCGGCCCGGTGCGCCCCGGCAAGATCCTGTGGGCGGATTTCTTCAACGAGGAGTGGCAGCTGAAAGCAGCACGCTAGCAAGCTGCGCGGCGGCTTTTGAAAACGGCCTTGCGGCCGCATAAGCTCTGCCTGCTTCACTCATCCTCTTACGGCGCTCCGGGTCTGCAAGCAAGCCTTCAATTGCGGCCAGCAGTTCTTCTTCACTGCTCACCAGCACTCCGAAATCCGGCTGCACAATCGCCCGGGCACCGTCATGATTCCAGGCAATGACGGGCACGCCGTGCGACAGGGCTTCGAGCAGCGTGAGGCCATAGCTCTCAGACAGCGACGGAAAGACATAGAGCTCTGCGCTGGCAAAGGCATCCAGTTTTGCCTGCCCGCTGAGGTGTCCTGTGAAGCTCACGTCAACATTCTGCAGACTGCTTGCGATCCGCTTCAGTTTTGACAGGTACTCAGCTCCGCCCATAAACGCGGCATCTCCAGCAATCACCACCCGCGCTTTCCCCTTGTAATTCTTGAGCGCATTGAGCAAGCGGTGTTGGCCCTTTTCAGGCGAGATCCGGCTCAGAGTAAGAATCGTGGGTTGCCCCTTTACGCCAACTCCCTCAACAGGCGAAGCCCCCCATGGAGTGACATGAATCTTGTCCGGGTTGGTTTGCGGATAACACGCGAGAATGGTCTGCTTCATCGAGTCAGTCATCACAAAATGTCCGGTGCTGTAGCGAACACACTTGTGCTGGTTATCAAAGACGAGGCCAAGGGGGCCGGGTAGCCAGCGCTCGAACGGGCGCATCCAGCGAGCGGCGGTTTCTGGCCTGATCCAGCCACGTCCATACATGCGCATCACAAAGGCCAGTACATCGACATGCCAGATTGTGAACACGCGGTAGCCGTGCCGTGCCAGAACTTCGAAGTCAGGGCCTTCGCTGATGTCGTTCGCCAACACCACACACTTTGCAGGATCTTCGCGCAGGATGCGATTTGTGGAGTATCGTCTGAAGCGATAGCAGAAGCGCGTGTATTCGCTCTGTGTGTATCGAACGATATCTTCGGCCCGTTCTTCGGGACGAAAGACTTCAAGCTCGAAAGGCCGTGTGCGAGCCCATTCTTCGCTCAGTATGCGGGCAATCGCACCACCCCCGCCAATCGGCACATTCAGCGCCGCACCACCATGTGCGGCGGTGTAGATCACTTTCATTCAGGCCAGGTAACGTAGAGCAGCGTAGTGGCTCTTGAAGGCTCAATCGTCAGATTGCGTAAAAGCCGCCAGCCCTCGCCCTTCTGGTAGGGCTCGCCGGCAATCTTGCCTTTCCCTTCGAGGATCATCACCACTGCGCGCGGGCCGCTGAGCGAGAGTGCCGCATCGAGGCGCATGCGCTCTGTACGGAAGTACTTGCATTCAACGACACCGCTCTTAAGGCCATCAAAAGGCCGGGTATGGCTCACTGCCATGCCGTCTTCCAGATGCAGTTCCCGAGGGCGCCCATAATCGTAAAGCCGGTAGGTGATGTCGGAGTTTTGCTGGATCTCACAGATCGCAACACCAGCACCGATGGCGTGAACCTCACCCGCAGGAACAAAGTAATTCTCGCCCGCTTTCACCTTGCGCCAGGTGAGCATGTCCTCTATCGCGCCACTGCGTGCACCTGCGGCAACTTCTTCCGCTGTGAAGGTTTTGTTGAATCCAAGGCCAATCTCGCCACCCTCATCAGCACGCAGGATGTGCCACATCTCGGTCTTGCCGAGGGACTGATGATGGGCTTCTGCATAGGCGTCTTCCGGGTGCACCTGGATCGAGAGCCGCTCAGAGGTAAACAAAAACTTGAAGAGCAGAGGCAGCCGCTCTTCGTCTTCAAACCATACTTCACCGATCTTCGAGTCGGCAGCTGCAAAAATGGGGGACAAGTTGGTTGTCCCCCAGATTTTTTCATAGCGAGTTGCCTTTAGACGACGTGCGCCAGGCCCGATGGTCATGCGAGCTTCTTGACGAATTCCTCGATGCGATCGAGGCCCTTCTTCAGTTCTTCCATCGAAGTAGCGTAAGAAAGCCGGAAGTGCTCTTGCGAGCCAAAGGCTTCACCCGGCACCACGGTAACCAGAGACTCAGCCAGCAGACGCGAGGCAAATTCCATCGGGGTATTGATGCCGCCCTTGCCCAGCACGCCGCTGATGTTCGGGTAAGCGTAGAAGGCACCCTGCGGGGTCTGCGCTGTAATGCCGGGAATGGCGCGCAAGCGGGCCAGGGTGTAATCGCGACGCTTCAGGAATTCAGTCATCATCGTGGTGATGGAATCCTGGGGGCCGGACACCGCTTCAACGGCTGCTTTTTGAGCAATCGAATTCGGGTTTGATGTTGAGTGGGTCAGCAGCTTGCCGCACGCATCAATGACAAACTTGGGGCCAAGCAGGAAGCCAATGCGCCAGCCGGTCATC
>JBIPMY010000295.1:0-7915 GCA_044376335.1 Bryobacter sp. | reverse complement strand
CTGAAGCCACCGTCGAAGAGTATCTGAAGAAAAGCCCGAACGATCGCCGCCTCCTTCGTCTCAAGGGTGTCCTCTTGAGCGAGGTTGGCAAAGCAGCTCAAGGCGCCGAAATGATGACTAAGCTACTCGATGGCAAAGAAGATCGTGAAACCTATCTCTCCATCGCCTCGATTTGGGAAAAAGGAAAGAACTACGGCGAAATGGCCAAAGCCCTCGATCAGGCCGAGAAGCTCTCAACCACGCCCGATGAAAAAGACTCTGTCACTTTCATGCGCGGGGCAATGCTCGAGAAGCAGAAGAATTTTGATGCGGCCGAGGCTGAGTTCCAGAAGATTCTCAAGTCAGACCCGAACAACGCAGGTGCGCTGAATTATCTGGGCTACATGCTCGTCGACAAAAACGTGCGCGTGCCGGAAGGCTTCGCAATGATCCAGAAAGCCCTCGATCAAGACCCTAACAACGGCGCTTACCTCGACAGCATCGGTTGGGCTTACTACCGGATGGACAAGCTGGATGAGGCCGCCAAGTATTTGCAGATGGCCCTTGAGAAAACCAGCAAAGATCCCACCGTGCACGACCACATGGCGGATGTATTCTTCAAGCAGGGCAAGCTAAAAGAAGCAATCGGGTCCTGGGAGCGCAGCCTGTCGGAATGGGCTGCCGTTGCCCCAAGCGACAAGGACGACAAGGAAATTGCCAAAGTACAGAAAAAGCTGGATAGCGCGAAAGTCCGCCTCACCAAAGAATCCAGTGCACGGCCAAAGAAAAACTAGGAGCATCTGAAAATGAAATCGTTGATTGGAATCGTATGCCTGAGCGCCGGCCTGTTGGCTGCCGCTGATCTGAAGCTGGGCAAGCCGCTTACGGTGAAAGAACCCGTGAGCATCGAGAAGATCTATTCTGAACCCGAGAAGTTTGTCGGCAAAACCGTCGCCGTCAAAGGCAAGATCACCGAAGTATGCCAGATGATGGGCTGCTGGATGAATCTGGTAGATTCCGCCAGCGGCAAGTCGATCCGCATCAAGGTGAATGACGGGGAGATTGAGTTCCCAAAGAATGGTGCCGGCAAGATCGCGATCGCCGAAGGTACCTTGACCAAGATCGAGTTAAGCAAGGAGCGAGCGATCGCCGAAGCCAAACACGAAGCCGACGAAATGAAGCGCCAATTTGATCCAAAGAGCGTCACCGGGCCCGTCACAAGGTATCAAATTCGCGGTACTGGGGCAGTAGTGTTGGATTAGCCGCAAGGTTGTTGTATAATAAACCTGTTGGTTAAGTGGGCCTGTGGCGCAGTTGGGAGCGCGCTTCCATGGCATGGAAGAGGTCATCGGTTCGAACCCGTTCAGGTCCACCAAAACAACTCCCTCCCCTCCCCTCCCCTCCTCCCTGCATTTCAAGATCAATCCTTCTAAAAGTACTGATCCAGGTCTTTCTGTGTATCCTTCCAATGGTCCACGACATCCTGCAGTTTTCCGATGTCAGATTCCTCGTCAACCCCGTCGAGATTGTATTTCTTGGTCAGTGAAGGTACAAGATAGGCAAGCTGCTGGCCCCACTGGACGTCCTGTGCCATTTGCGTCAATCCCGAATTCTGAGCCAGGAATGTGGCATGAGCAGATTGAATGTCATTCTCCCGCGAATCCCAACCGGTTCGCCAACTGTCATGCACCTTTTGCATCAACGTGATCATGCCGCCAAGATTTTTGTGTAGTTCAATGGCATGGTCATTCAGAGGAGTAAGGTCTGCCGCCGTCGGTGCAGGGCCGGGATCCGTCACTGTTGTAGGCGGGGGGCCTTTCTGGGTTAGATTCCAAAGTTTGTAGGCGTTGCTGTATTGTTTAAAATCGGCCGACTGGCTTGCGTAAGTATCCGTTGCAACACCGTTTTGCCAAAACAGGCCAGCCTTGCGATAAGAACAAATCAAACTCACCGTCAATGCATATAAGCATACAGCCTGGTTGCTGCCCAGTTGAGGCTCAAGCCAAAGGCGGATCTCGTCTAAATCGCTTCCAGTGCAATAGGTGGTTGCAAAATAGGCATCGCAGTTGGTCTTCCGCGTAGTTGTAAAGTTATTCCAGGCAAAGGCTGTATCATGGCCGATCTTTCGGGTGATGTCACCCCAAAGCAAAACGAACGTATCGTTCGCTGCCTCCATTTTTGACCTTTTGTTGGCATATTCGGCTGCGTCCAGGTGCCCCTTAATTGCATCCACCGCAGCGAGGAGTTCTTGCGTGCTGGCTGGCAGACTCATCGGATCGACCGGCGGCACCGGATCCAGCCAGTTGAACAAAAATTCGGCGACGGCGAAGCCCCCGCCGATAAAAGCACCCACGTAAGGAATAGCAAAACTGGCACAGGTAGCGGTGCTCAGAGCCATGTCAATCAGGTCTTTTTTCGCTGCGTTCATTTTGAGCCGTTATTGACTAAAACCGTCAAAACAACATCATCCTCATCGCCGTCCCGGTTGCAAAACCCTGCGTTCAGTGAAAAATAATCTCCACTGGAACTGCCCGAAATGGTTCTTGTATCGGCAGTTTTGTAATAGAAGTCCGACAGCGAAGCGTAGTTACTAAGATCGTGCGTCACCGCCATCCCACGCTTCCCGGTGGCTGGAATCAGCCAGGATATTGCCATTACTTTACCTTTGGTGCGAGGGTCATCCGAGGTAAAAGCTATGGCGCCGGCTGTTCCTTCAAATCCGATACCCAGAAAGCGCTTGTTTTCAAAACGGTATGCCCCCACTCCGTGGGTATCGAGCGCGGTTGAAAGATGTAACGTTGTCAGCCCGGGGATCTCATGAAATACAGCAGGAACTGTTTGTGTTGGATCTACCATCGCGGGATAGTGAGTTTGCAGGCCGCAATCGAAGATCATGTCCTTCCGGGTCAACGCCCCCCCCAAGCCCATTGACGATCACCAACGTGCAGACTCGCGGACTCGAAAAAGAAGGAGCGCCAAAAGCGGCGACCACTGCAGCCAGGCCTAACATTGGGCCGGCAGGCGTCAGCACCAGGGCCGCACCAGCAAGTACAGCCCCATAACTAGCCCCAACTGCCGCAGCCTGTTGGCCTGCACCAAAGCCCTGATACCCTTTGGGAGTAGCAGCAAAAATATCGGGCGTTGAGCCCTGGATTTGCATCTTGCCTTCCAGATACTTTGCGCTGCTGCTGAGAGTGCCGCTCTCAGAGATCAACCCTCCAAATGTACCTTTGGCTGCTCCGGCGAGCTTGTCAAATACAGGCTTGGTAACAAGACTCACCGGCAAACCGATGGCTTCTTTATCCATATCAGATAATTCTGCGGCTGTTGACATAAATTCTCCTTATTGTCTTTGGGCCTCAATCTCTAAGGGTCGTCTCTAAGTCAAATCCAAGTCTACAACCAACTTCTTGAGAAGCCTCGTCATGGTCCGCATGCGCCAGTAGCGCGCGTAAAAGCTAGACTTCGCCCCGGTTGGATCAACTTTGGCCTTGTCAATGTCCGAGCAGCTATTCCAGAGACTGGTCGAGTCAGCAGTACTTTCAAACTTGGCATACCGCGCTGTGAAGTCGCTGTCGGCAATCGGAGACGGTCCCAGCTCGCTCTGTTTCAGCATGGTTGCCGTTATATCGGTAATGTATTCCAGTGTGGCCAGCAGCACTACCAAATCCAGCGCCGGTTGATGGTCTATGGCTTGTTGCTTGATCTTGGCAAAGAACTTGGAGTCGTCCTGTTCAGAATTGAGGTCGGAGTTGTTCACCGTGGCCCCGTAATTCAGGACGATCAGCGCTTGATTGGAAACATTATCCTGATCATCGGAGATCGTATAAACGGCCGGGGTTGGGCTCAATTCGAACTCGAGGACAGTAAAATCCAATCCAACATAGGTCTTCCCGGAGCCATCCAGGTTGGTTGTGAAAGCCGGGTCTGCTGTGCCGCGGTATACGGCATTAACGGCACTAGCCACATTGCTGTCCAGGCTGACCACACCCACTTCAGCCCATAACTGCGTGCGGGGCGTAACGCCGGAAGTATCGCTGACATCCGCTACAAGGTAGTATTGACTTCCACCAGTTAGGGTGCAATCCACTGTGCCGTAGTAGTATTGGCCGACTACTTTACTTGAGTCGCCAAGGTCTATCTGGGCTGTGGCCAGCACCTTCAAATTATTGTCAAGAAGCGAGACAGTCCAGCTCCCCGTATTTGCAGTTCCCTTGCGAATGCCCAGACTCTTAACTTGTTGTTTTTTTGCACTCTGGAATCGAAATCCAACTTGCCCTGAGTAATTATTCCGGTCACGGCCAGGGGTGAAAGACTTTGCTGCTTTTTGCGTGCTCGGAACAAAAGAAACCGTTCCCGCGTCCCCAACCATCCAGGTTCCTTCTCCATCCGCAACCAGTTGCTTGCCATCAATCGTGACGACTTTCGCTGGAGTGTAGCCCATCTCCAGATCCTGCAAGCCCACTAGCTTGACACTGGTTGCAACGATTTTGTTGGGCGTTTGCGCCACAGCTCGATCCGCCACGTTGATTCTATCGGCAGCCAGACCCGGAGTATAGCCTTGGATAAAAAGATCAGCGGCTTTCGGCTGCTTATACATGACAGTCAGAGTTACCTCACTGGAGAACTTTGAATTGCCCAAGTCAAGTTTGACACTTGTTTCGACTCGAATTCCTTTGAAGGCTGCATCGGCTTTAAACGTCACATGCGAGCTATCGGTAAGCGTCCAAACCCCTACATCTGTCACCGTTTGGGTGGACGCGGAATTGGCGTCAGGCTTGACGAGAACTAGCGTGCCGGTGGTGTTCTTCATATCGAACGTCACCGTGTCCTTGTAATTGGCGGTCAGGGTCTGCCCGGTAACGGTCGGGCCTGTCATCCCTGCAGCAACATAGGTGATCGTGATTGTCGCGCTATCGTCAGATTCTACACCTGCCAGAGACAACCGGAACTGAGCTGTCGCTGGCGTGTTGAAGTCGTAGGCTTTGTCTGGAGTAAACACAACTTTGTTATTGGAGTTCACCGTCCAGGTCCCAAAGCCAGTTTGGGTCAAGACACCTTTCATGTCCGCGCCCACCAATACAGGTGTAGTGCCCATAGCGTTGACACTTCCTGAAATTACGTCTATCTCGATAGCATTAAGGCTGCGGGGTTGGTCACCTAACGGTTTATCTACAGGGTTAAACTTGACAACCTTTCCAGGGCCCCAGACGAAATACCAGGTCAAAACGCCAGCTACCACTACAACAATCACTGTTCCAACGATGTACTTGATCCGATTCCGACTCACATGATCGGAAAAACGGTCCCAACTCCTTTGGGCGGAATTTCTTAAGTCAGTGAAACCGGCATATATCCCCGTTGCGCCATTGACCGGAACGTTGACGGTGGTCGCCGCTGTGCCTAAATCCGCGGCGACAGTGATTACCCCCTCTTCCGGTGTGAACCTTGTAGCATACGCGTGTCCCCTCTGTCCGCGCACCAGCTCAGTTCCATCAAACTCTTCACCAAGGTCACCCCCGCCGTGCTTTTGAGGTCCCATTTTGCTCCTCCGCTCATGAACTAATCCGAATCAGTTATCGACACCGTTTCGCGATGCCGTATCGCAAGTGTTATCACGGGCGCAGGCACACTCCTTGAATATTCCGTGAATTGTGCTGGCCGATCTAAGTGGCAAAGCTCGAGATCGATCATGTTAGCCTTGCGTTCATGCGCGTCGTATTTCTCGAAGTAGACACTGAGAGCCAATGGGCTATGGCTTCTCTGGGGCCTGCTTTTTTGGCAGCTTTCCTGCGCGAGCACGGCCATGAGGCAATCCTGATTCGCGCATTGATCGAGATGCCGGATCACGAAGTGCTACGTCGGGTGCGCGAGGCTGAACCTGGATTGATCGGAGTGTCGATGACAACACGCCAATGGTTGCGCTCGAAGCACCTCGTGGGAATGATTCGCCAGCATCTGCAAGTCCCCGTAATCGCCGGCGGCTTGCACGCCACTTTTTCGCCTGAAGCAGTTCTAGCGGCGCCAGGCTTCGACTATGCCGGGCTGGGGGAATGCGAAGAAGCCCTGCTCGATCTGGTCAATGCTCTTGAGGCCGGCAGATCCCCTCACGGCATCGCAAACATCTGGGTAAGAGGCGGCTTCAAGCCCGTCCTCCGCAAACCGGTGGAACCAATAGATAGACTTCCCTTCGCCGCGCGCGACATGCTTGAAGAACCAATGGGCGTAGTGCAGGTCTCAACGCAACGCGGCTGCCCCTTTCCTTGTACTTATTGCGGCGCACGCATGTTTAATGAACTCTACGAAGGCAATGGCGAATACGGGCGTAGACGCACCCATGAAAACGTCTTCGCCGAGTTGCGCTTGCTGCGAGAAGCCGGGCGGCTCAGCTACATCATTTTCCTGGACGACACCTTCACCATCCACCATCCCTGGGTAAAGGAGTTCTGCCGGCTCTACAAGCAGGAATTCCGAAATCCCTTCTGCCTTCATGCAAGGGTAGAAACAGTAAACGAACCCATGCTGCACATGCTGGCCGATGCCGGCTGCCAGCAGATTACCTATGGCGTAGAGAGCGGCAGTGAACGCGTTCGTCGTGAAGTGATGAAGAGACCTGTGACCAATCAAAGGTTTCGCGACGTCTTTCGCTGGACCAAAGAAGCAGGCATCTTCCCCATCGCCAATTACATGCTGGGCCTGCCAGGAGAAACACGGCAAGAATTACAGGAGACCTATCAACTGGCAGAAGAGTTGCCAAGCTTCGACTTCGGCTTTTTCGTTTTCTACCCTTACCCGGGCACGCACCTCTTCCAGACCTGCCGGGACAACGGCTATTTGCCCGGGGATTATCTTACCCGGCAGGCAAATCATCGGGAGTCTATACTAACCCTTCCTGACCTTACTCAAGGAGATATCGACGAGGTCTACGATCAATTCACGGCCTTGCGAGTGAAGCGTGAGCGCCAGCGCTACGGCGCACCACCCGAACCCATCGCAACCGCCGCCGATCACGCCTATGTTGTCTCAAGAAACGGCTAGCTTCTGCGGCGAAGCCGGGTGCAGTACACGCTATACTCCGTCACCGATCTCTCGTGAAGCCGAAGACGCCACTGCAGCCCATCCAACTCCGCTTCCTGTATGAGACCCGTGTCAGCCGTAGCCAGGATGCGCCTGAGCTCGGCGACTGAAGAACCTTGATGTGGGCTCATGCGCTGCGAGTGCCCGCCGATCCAGTGCCCGGGAGTAGTGGCACCAACGGCCCAATCGAAGGGAGTGCACAACACAGACTCGGCACCAGGGCTCGTTACGCGGCCGGTCTCGAACAAGAGCCCTAACGGGGATTGAACACAATCGAGCATGTTCATCGAAATAGACCCTTCAAAAGACGCATCGGCAAAAGGGAAGATCGCAACATCGGCGCACCAGTAGCTAACGTTTTCCACTGGAAAGTCCGGCAGTGGATAGCTGACTGTATCAAAGGCAAGGCCGACCCGCCGTTGCTGATACCGAACCTGGCGGCTGCGGCGGATGCGCTGCGCGACGCGTAGCATGGAGAAGTTCAGATCGAGGCCAACCACAAGGTCGTGTGTCCTCCTGGCAAGCTCGAGGCTGCCACGGCCAACCGAGCAACCGATATCGAGCCATAATCCTGTTGGCGGGGCTGTCAGCATCCCCATGGCAGCATCAAAGAGCACCATGTAGGTAGGGTCCTGGGGATGCCAGTGAGAATCACAATAGATGGCGTTATTGCCACGATCCCGATCGAGACTGGTTCCCTGGCCTCCGAGATCCCCAAGCAATGACTCGGCAAAGTCACTCAGGTCGTCGCGGCGCAGGATCCCGATAATCTGAGTGGCAAACCAGGATGGAGCATCGGCAAGAACTACAGGAATCCCGTCCAGAATCGGATGCTCTCGTTGACAAGCATTCCGGGAAC
>JBIPMY010000119.1:0-15013 GCA_044376335.1 Bryobacter sp. | reverse complement strand
GCCTTTGCGGATGACGCTGAAGATGCTGGCACCGTCGTTGAGTTTGGGGTCGAGGGCGGGCGGGATTCTGGGGGTGAAGGCTTTGTCACGCAGGTCGCGACGGTCTACCTGCAGGACGTGCTTGAGGCGGACGAAGGAGAGGGGGTCCTGGACGCGATAGACGTCGTTCCATTCGGCTTCCAGGTTCGAAACCAGGATTTCGAGGATCTGGTCTGGCATTTCCTGGTTGACCTTTACTCGGACGACGTCGCCGAAGCGGCGCTGGCGGACGGATTCTTCGATGGTTTCGAGGAGATCGTCGGCTTCGAGTTCCTGGATGGCGACGTCGGCGTCGCGGGTGACGTGGAAGGGGTGGGCTTCGAGAACCTTCATGCCCGGGAAGAGATCGTTGAGGTGGGCGACGATGAGTTGTTCAAGCCAGATGAAGCGCTGGGTTTGGGAGCGGCGGGCCTTGCCGTTGGCCTCGATGGGGATGAGTTGCGGGAGGGTGTCTGGAACCTTGAGGCGGGCGAAGTGATTTTCGCCCTGATCGCCCTGGATGAGGATGGCGAGGTTGAGGCTCAGGTTTGAGATGTGCGGGAAGGGGCGGCCTGGATCAAAGGCGAGCGGAGTGAGGACGGGGTAGACCTTGTCGAGGAAGTAATCGTGGAGGCGCTGTTTGGTTGCGGTGTCGAGGTCCTGGATATTGACGAACTCGATGCCTTCCTGAGCAAGCGCGGGGATGAGGGAATCGTGGAGGCAGTTGCGCGCGTCGATCATCAGTTGCGCGACGACGGGGCGGATGGCTTCGAGCTGGGCTGTGGCGGTGAGGCCGTCGGGGCCGACTTCTTCGAGACCTGCGTCGACTTGATGCTTGAGGCCGGCGATGCGGACCATGAAGAATTCGTCTAAGTTGGAACCGAGGATGGATAAGAACTTGACTCGCTCGAGGAGCGGGTTTGCTGGGTCGTTGGCTTCTTCGAGGACGCGGCGCTGGAAGCCTAGGAGGCTGAGTTCGCGATTGATGAAGAGGCTACGATCGTCGAGCGAGAGAGTGGGTTGTGTGGGGGCAGCGGTGGCTGCCTGAGTTTTGCGTTTTGGTTGAGCCATGCTCACCTACTAGAGTAACGGTGCAGCGTTGAAATTGCGTGGCACGAGGATGTAGGCGGCTACCGGGGATTCGACGCCGTTCTTGCCGATGGCTCTTACGCCGACGATGATGTCATCGATGGAGAGGCCGGGGAGTGTGTATTCGGTGACTTTGCCGACGACGATTTCGCGTTCCCAATTGGGTGAGGTGGAAGAGCGGATGGTGATGGCGTAGCTTGCGATTTCGTCGTCTGGAGTGGAGGCGGTCCATTTGAGGGCGGCGTCGTAGCCTTTGCCACGGGCGAGGTTGGGGCCGGTGGTTTCGCCTTTGGCGTTGGTGCGCATGACTTGCGGTAGGGTGGGGGCGAGGGCGAGGCTGCCGACGGCGGCGGCGTTGATACGCGTGACGCGGGTGGCGTAGGAGGGAGACGCGTGTTCGAAGGTATCACCGGCGGAGTGCTGATAGCCATAGTGCTCGACGGGGGTGGTGAAGCGGATGGCGGCGTAGCCGGCGTCGTGGAAGGGGGTGTGATCGCCACCGCGGCCGAAACGGTCGTTGCGGAAGACGGGGTTGGCTTTCATGGCTGGGACGTAGCGCTCTGCCATCTCGCGGACGTAGCGGGCGAGGGCGCGGGAGGGGGAATCGGCGGGGTCGGCCGAGTAGACGTTGACGAGATCTGTGATGCGGCGGCCGTCGCCGGAGTAGTCGTTACCGATGATGTCGGAATTGAAGACGGCGTCGATTTTGCGATTAGCTTCCTTTGCGGCCTTGGAGTAGGCGCGGCTGCCGAAGAGGCCTTGTTCTTCGCCGGAAAAGGCGATGAAGATGATGGTTTTGGGCCACTGGTGCTGGCTCATGAGGCGGGCGAGTTCGAGGACGAGGGCGACGCCGCTGGCGTTATCGCTGACGCCGGGGGCGGGGATGGCTTCGGCTGTTGCGACCCAATCGGTGGTGTCGCCAGAGCCGGGGACGGCGTCTTTTTTGCGGATGACGTTGAGGGAATCGTAGTGGGCGCAGATGATGATTTCGTGGTCTTTTTGAGTGGTGCCGGGGAGGGTGGCGACTACGTTGACGAGGTCGAGGTCACGGACGATGCGGCCTTGTTTGGTGATCTTGTGGGTGTCGAACTGGACGTCGAGGCGGGGGGAGAAGGATTTGAACTGGTCGGCGATCCATTCGCGCGAGGCTTTGTTTCCGGATTCGTAGTTG
This sequence comes from Bryobacter sp., assembly GCA_044376335.1. Classification (GTDB taxonomy): domain Bacteria; phylum Acidobacteriota; class Terriglobia; order Bryobacterales; family Bryobacteraceae; genus Bryobacter. The sequence goes on along the minus strand of JBIPMY010000119.1, from coordinate 12,735 downwards.
GTGTTGCGGGAAGGGAATTCGCCGAGGCGCTTCATGATGGCGGAGATGCGTTCTTCGGTGACGCCTTCGACGATGGTTTGGACTTGAGGGTGGATGGACTTGGGTGGAGCTTGGGCGGAGAGGGTGAGGGCGAGGAAGAAGGCGAGGCGCATTACCTAATTAAGTTACCGCATTGACACATGAACTCAATGGATTTGAAACCTTGAATGGCTACTCTCAGAAAATATGAAAAGTTTTATCGCTTTGATGGCCGTTTCGGCTGCGCTGTGGGCGCAGACCGATTCCGCTTCTTTGAGAGTGCTGGTGGAGGATCCTTCGCAGGCTGCGGTGGCCGGGGCCAAGGTGAATTTGCTGAACCGTCTGACCGGGTTGCGGGTGGCTTCTGAGACCTCGGGTGATGGCTATGCCGTGTTTAGCCCGATTGTTCGTGGCAACTATGAAATTGAAGTGATCCAGTCTGGATTCAAGACCGTCAAGCTGACGGCAGTGCAGATCAATGTTGACGAGCGGCGGCTGGTTCGCGTGAAGCTGGATGTGTCCAGCGTGAGCGAAACCGTCGAGGTGACGGCTAATGTGGCTTCTATTCAGACCGAACAGGGTTCGCTGGGTCAGGTTATCAGCGGACGCACTGCAGTGGAACTGCCTTTGGCAGGGCGGCGCTATACCGAGTTGGCTCTGTTGAGCCCTGGCGTAGCAGCGAGCACGCTGAACCCGACGACACGTGGCCCGGGTTGGTTTGTGGCCAATGGCAACTATCACACGCAGAACAACTTTTTGCTCGACGGTGTCGACAATAACCAGGGTACGCAGAATGCACAGAGCTTGAGCGCACAGGTGGTGCAGCCGAACCCCGATGCGATCGCTGAGTTCAAGGTGCAGACGAATTCATTCTCTGCTGAGTTTGGCCGCAGCGCTGGCGCGGTAATCAACGTGTCGATTAAGAGCGGCACCAATGAGACCCATGGCACTGGCTATTACTATAATCGCGATTCTGCGCTGGCAGCTCGCGGATGGACGAACAACTTACAGAATGTTCCGAAAAACAATCTGAAGTGGCAGCAGTATGGCGGCACGGTGGGTGGCCCGATTCAAAAGAACAAGCTGTTTTACTTTGGCGCTTATGAAGGTTTTGCCCAGCGCTTTGCCGATACATTCTTAACGACGGTACCAACGATTGGACAGCGTGCGGGGCAGTTCGGCGCGCTCAATATCATTGACCCTTCCACGCGCACAGCATACCCGGATAACATCATTCCGGCTTCGCAGATCGATGCCCTGGCCAAGAAGGTGATCGATCTCTATCCGCAGCCAAACACGCCGGGTGCGTTTCAGAACGGCCGGCCGACGAACAACTACAGCCTGCAGCGTGACGGCAAGGAAGATACACACAAGTTCGATACGCGCGCGGACTACAACCTGAACGACAAGAATCAGATCATGGGGCGATTTAGCTACATCCGCCAGAAGTTTTTGCGGGACGCAATCTTCCCGGGCCTGGCCGATGGTGTCGGTAATCAGGGAGCACAGTTTAATGAGAATCGCAGCCTTGCGGTGGCGTGGACGAGCACGATCTCCCCGCGTATCGTAAACACGCTTCGGTATGGCAATAACGATACGTTCGCCGAGTTTGCGCATGCAACGGTAAACGAACAGAAGGCGGATGCGTTTGGCTTCCGTGGGTTCCCCGCCGACATGTTGCAGGTGGGTGGATTGCCGCTGATCAACCCGACCAATTACAACCAGTTGGGGACTCGCAACTTCCGCCCGCAGTTTCAGACACCGAAGCTGCAGCAGGTTGTCGATACGATCTCGATGACAGCGGGACGGCACTTTGTGCGCGGTGGTTTTGAGTTGCGCATGAAGGACAACAGCTTTGTGGACGTGACGCGCCGCTCACCTGCCTATAACTTCCAGGGCCGTTATACCAACGACGCGATGAGCGACTTGTTGCTGGGCTTCCCGGAGAGCGTGCAGTTGAATACAGTGCCGGAAGTGAAGCAGTTGCAGCAGGCTTATAGTTTCTTTCTGCAGGATGACTGGAAGCTAAGCCCGACGCTGACGCTGAACCTGGGGCTGCGCTATGAATACACCACTCCGTTTTATGGCAGCGGTGCCAATAAGAACATCAACTTCAACCCGGCGACGGGTGGGTTGGTGCTTGCTTCCGACAAGGACAAGTACCTGACCACGCCAGACCGCAACAACTTTGGGCCGCGTCTTGGCTTTGCCTGGCAGGCCATGCCGGAGCGCCTGGTGGTGCGTGGCGGCTACGGCATCTTCTACAACACGGAAGACATCTACGGATCAGAAGCGAATCTGCCTTTGAATCCGCCGCAACTGATTCAGCCGACGCTTCTTCGTGTTGGGACTGGGCCTGCGCCGGTACGCTTGAGCGATCCGCTGCCTGCCGGTGTACTTTCGAACTTTGACAGCCGTACGATCGGCCTGCGCACTCGTGAAGAGAATCAGCGCTCGGGCCGGATTCAACAGTTCAACCTGGCGGTTCAGTATCGTGTGGACAAGGCGAGTACGTTTGAAGTTGCCTATGCCGGTAATCGCGGCACGAATCTGTTTGGGCTTTATGAGCGCAACCAGACGGCATTTGGTATCGATGGATCGGTTGCGGCGAATCGCCCCTTCCCGCAGTGGCAGGGCATCCAGACCGGTGCCAGCCGCGCCAAGAGCTGGTACAACTCATTGCAGACCAAGTTTGAACGCAACTTCGATAAGGGGCTTTTTGTGCTGGCCAGCTTTACCTGGGCGAGCGCGATCGATCAGGCGGGAACTTGGGATGCAGGTGCGTCGCCGCAGATTCTGGATCGCTTTGACCTGGAGAATGGCCGTATGACGCAGACCCCGATTTTGCAGTACACGACGGCGGTGACTTATGAGCTGCCCTTCGGCAAGAGCTGGAGTGGGCCGGCGAAGTGGGTTCTGGCGGGATGGAAGAGCGCGTTTATTGTGAACTGGCGTACTGGTTTGCCGATCAACGTTGGTTTGAACGGGAACGGCATCGACCCGGCTACTGGACGTGCCTATACCTTCCTGAATCGTAATGGTGGCGGCTTGCGGGCGAATCGCGTGGGTGAGGCCAATACTGGCATTGACCCGAAGACCGATCGGTTGCGCTTCTTGAACCCTGCAGCCTATGCAGTGCAGACACTCAACACCCCGGGCAATTCGGCTCGCAATACAGCCTACGGCCCGCGCTTCTTCAATACGGACTTCAACCTGTCGAAGGGTTTCGCCATCACGGACCGCCAGTCGGTGGATATCCGTTGGGAAGCGTTTAACTTCTTCAACACGGTGAACTTCAACAACCCCTCGACGGGTATTGGCGGCACGAACTTTGGCTGGATCACTTCAGCCCGTGACCCGCGCATCATGCAGATGGCGGTGCGCTACCGCTTCTAGGCCATCGTTTTTCTAGTATTGCCGCCAATGCCTCCAGCGCTTATAGAAATGTGCTGGAGGCATTGGCGTTATAGAGTGTTTCAATTTTCAGTTTGGTGAGATGGACCGCTGGGAGCCGGGACCCGGGCCAAAACGGCCTGAAGCTTGGAACTGGAGATTGGCTTCGAGACATGGTCGTCCATCCCGCATTCGAGGCATTCGAGCCGGTCCTGGTCTAAAGAGCTTGCGGTGAGGGCAATGATCCAGACTCGCTGGTCTGAACGTTCGCGCCCTCGTATCGCCCTGGTAGATTCGATTCCGTCCATGACTGGCATATGGCGATCCATGAAGATGACGTCATAGCGGCGAGCCTCCAAACTCGCTAACGCCTCCTCCCCGTGGCTGACAACCTCGACTGTATGGCCTAACTTTTCAAGAAGCCCCCGAACCACTCTTTGATTGACGAAGTTGTCTTCAGCCACCAGAATGTTCATAGGCCGCGAGGCTACGATTTCTGGAAGGACTGAGGACTTCGGGTCTGGCGCCGCTCCTGGCTGGAGAGGAAGCTCCAATACGAAGGTGGAGCCTTTTCCCAGTTGGCTGGTGAGCTGAATCGTGCCATTCATGAGTTCGACCAGCATCTGGCAGATGGCCAAGCCTAAGCCGGTACCGCCGTGGGTTCTTGCAATCGAGGTAGTGGCCTGAGTAAACGGTTCAAAGAGCCGGGCTTGGTCTGAGGCTGAAATCCCGATCCCGGTGTCGGTGACCTTTAAAAGCAGGGATTGATTCCGACCGATGCTCGCGTCAATGTGTACCGAACCATTCGCCGTGAACTTGATGGCGTTGGAGCCGAGATTGAGAAGAATTTGCGCCAACCTTACCGGGTCGCCCTTGAGCCAGGGGGGAAGCAAAGGGTCGCAAACGACGGTAAACTCGAGTGATTTGAAGCAGGCCAGCGGCTCCAAGGTCTGCCGCACTGTATTGAGCACCTCGTGAAGAGAATAGTCAATCGACTCCATCTCGAGCTTACCTGCTTCCAGTTTCGAAACATCAAGGATGTCATTGAGAATGGTCATCAACGCAGTTCCAGAACTGCTGATCGTCTTGGCCAATTCCCTTTCCCGGGGAGGTAAAGGACAAGACAGCAACAGTTCAGCCATGCCTAAGACCCCGTTCATTGGCGTCCGGATTTCGTGACTCATTTGAGCCAGAAAGCGGCTCTTGGTTGCATCGGCCAACTCGGCTCTGCGTTGGGCTCTGCGCAAGCCGATGGCCAACAATACTACCGCGGAGAGGCTCAATAACAAACCAGCCAATAGCTTCCACATATTGGCTTTTTCTTGTTCAGACCGAAGTAGCGACTCAAAAATAACTCCTTCGCCTCGGGTTCCCAGGCGAGACTGGTCGAAGTGAGAGGCGATTAATCCCTGCCCGGCGGCATCGGTGATGCCGTTTCGCAGTTCGGTTGACAGGGCACTTAGTTGCTTTGTGCTGATAACCGATAGCTCGAGGGTTGAGCCTGGAAAGGGCAATCCTTCAAGGGCCACGGATTGGCAGGCTTCAGGTCGATCCAGCAGCAGAGTCATGAAGTTGCGCGACTCGATCAGTGCGGACTGGATCTTTTTATTGCAGACAGACTCCAGCACTTCAGTCCGTGAAGAATATGGCAGGACGACGGCTTGCGGTAGCCGCTCGGCTGCAAACTGCCTTGGGAAACGGGTGCGATGGACCCCAAGCTTGGAACCGTCGAAGTAAGGGGCTGCCCCCTGAAGGTTTACCAGCCAGAGATTAGTAGTAATCCAGGGGCGCGATAATGAGAATTCTTTCGTCCGCTCCGGTGAGCCAACGATCATGGGCCAGGCGTCGGCCTCTCCCGATCTCAGCGCCTCATCAGGCCCCTTCGGCAAATACACCCAATCGAATTGGATCCCTCGGACTCTGGCAGCGGTTTGGATCACTTCGATGGCAAGTCCGCGAGGAGCCCCGTCTGGGCCCGAGAACTGGTAGGGGGGATTGATATCCCAGCCGATGCGATAGCGCTGCTTTCGATTCAGCCGGTCTGCCTGAAGCCAAAACGCCGCGCATGCAGCGATCATTATGGCGACGATGAGCAAACGCACCAAAGACGATCGCATTATTTTGAACTTATCGGCCACAGATACGAATCGTAAACGAAAATCTTGGTGCTTATCAAATAGAAGGCAGTCATGTTGCAGGCTGTTCTGCTTACCCAGTATGCAGGATGTAATGGTGAATCCGAACGGGTAAAATGTAGGTCCGTATGAAGACGGATCTGGATCGACTGCAGGGAAGCTGGCGGGTGAAGACGCTGATTGTGGATGGTGCTGCTTTAAGTGCCGGCATGATTGGTGCGGCTCGCGTTGTAATTGATGGCGATCATTTTCAGTCGCTGGGAATGGGCGCTGCCTTTGAAGGGTTGATGCGGGTGGATGTGAGCCGGAAGCCGAAGAGCTTTTCGATCAAATTCACTCGCGGGCCCGAGAAGGGGAATGTGAACCACGGGATCTATGAGCTGCGTGGGGATCGTTGGAAACTTTGTATCGCGACAAAAGGAGGCCCGGCCCCTCACGATTTTGTGAGCGAGCCGGGCTCTAGTTTTGCGATCGAGATTTTAGAGCGAGACGTCAACCCAGCCGCGCCGCTCGCTTGAGGCGGCTACTGCTTCGAGCAGGAGCATGCCACGGAGGCCGTCGGCGAAGGTTGGGTAGTCAATGGCTGCCTTGGGGTCTGCAACGCGACGGTAGAAGCGCTTGAAGAGGTTCTTGTGGCTGTCGTCATAGCCTTCGCTATGGCCGCCGGGGAGCTCGGCGTAGGCCGCTGCTGCGGGGTAGAAGAGGCTGCCGTCTTTGACGATGACCTGGTTGGGGGAGTTGCGGTGGCCGATCCAGAGTTCGTCGGGCTTTTCCTGATTCCAGGCAACGCCTGACTTGGTGCCGTAGATCTCGATGCGGAAGCTGTTCTTGTTGCCGGCCGAGATTTGGCTGACGGTGAAGCAGCCGCGGGCGCGGTCTCCGAGGTGGAGCAGGACGGCGCCGAAGTCGTCGGTGTCGATCGGGATGTTCTGGTAATCGTCGGGGCTGAGGGTTTTGCCGGAGAAGGTCTGGACGCTGCCCTTGGGCTTCTTGCGGGTTTTGTGGAAGGTGGTGAGCTCGCCGCAGACGCTGGTGATGGGGAGGGCGGTGAGGTGCTGGATCATGTCCATCCAGTGGGAGCCGATGTCGCCCATGGCGCGGAGTTTGCCGTTGTGCTCGGCTTCGATGCGCCAGTTGTAGTCTGTGTCGTAAAGGAGCCAGTCTTGCGAGTAGGTACCCTGGACGGCGAGGATTTCGCCGAGGTCGCCGGCGGCTACCATCTGGCGGATCTGCTGGACAGCAGGGTAGTAGCGGAGGTTGTGGTTGGTGGCGTGGGCGACGCCTTTGGCTTCGGCGAGGGTGAGGAGGTCTTGGGCCTCGGCGCTGGTCATGGTGAGGGGCTTCTCGCAGAGGACGTGTTTGCCGTTCTCGATGGCGATTTTGGCCATGGGGTGATGGAGCGCGTTGGGGGTGCAGATGTGGACTGCGTCGATGTTGGGGTCCTTCAGGAGGGATTCCCAATCGCCGGTGGATTTTTCGATGAAAAGCTGGTCGGCGAAGGCTTTTGCCTTGGAATCTGAGGAGCCGGCGACAGCGGTAACTTCTACGTTGCCGAGGCGGCGGATCGCTTCTGTATGCACGATGCCCATAAAGCCCGTGCCGAGCATGGCGGTTCTAATTTTTTGCATGGATTTGACCTTAACAATCTATCGTATCGCCACCTTAGTGGTCGATACATGAATTGGTAGAATGGGGACTGAAATTTCATGATTGTCCGGATCAAGTTGCGCGTTGGGCCGAAGGTTGCGACGAACCGGAATATGGACGCAAAGGTGGCGCTGGCGGTGGCGAGTTTGCTGACGCCCGGGGCGATGCTTTGTTTTGTGCTGGCGCTGTGGAGATTGCTGGCGGATTTGAATATCACGACCACTTTTATTTTTGAGAGTGGGTTGTTGAGCCACTGGCAGGTGTGGATGGCACTGGGGGTGGCGGTGCAGATGGCTAGCGTTTATCTGGACCGGTATGGGCGGCGGGGGGAAGAGCAGGTCTAGCGGGCGCCGATGAAGATTGTGCCGGTGGAGCCGAAGTCCGACGGGCCTTTGCAGGCGATGTTGGCCGAGCCTGAGGGCCATTCTTCGGGGATTCGTACGTCGAATTGGTAGATGCCGACGAAGTTGGGGGCGTAGATTTGGGTTGTGATTTCGAGGGCGCGGTTGGGGGGGACGCCGCCTCTTCCCAGGATTTGGCAGGTTGCCGGTTCCATCGGTTTTGCCGGCGGATCTGATGGGCCCTTGGCACCGGTTGGTACCGGACGATCCAAGGGGCCGAGGCCGGTTGCCCAGAAGTGGATCAGGTCGCCAGGGCGGGCTGGGTTCTGCTCAGTGATGAAAGCGGTAAAGTCTTGATTGGTGGCCGTCAGAAATTGTTGCCGGGTGTCGAGGAAGAGTCTTGGGGTTGACCTTTCTTCAATGAACAATCTGTGGCGGAGGACAAAGGGGGAATCTGGAGACTGGATTTCCAAAATCCTTGAATCACCTCGCAGACCGGTGGCTTCCCACGGGATTTGGAATTCCAGAAGATTGGCTTCCGACATAACCCGGGGAAAGGATTGGGAATCGACCTGAAGCTGGAGTTCCGGGCCAATGTAGTCGGAAGTGAACCGGGATAAAGATCCCGGATAGGTGGAACCCGTTTGTCCCCGAAGATAGGTTGGGAAGGGAGCGTAAAGCTGGGTGGAGTCGCCGGAACTCGTGTCTATGCGGTAGATGCGGTTGGTGCTTGTGGTTGCGAAGACGGTATTGCCGTCGCCAGACAAGAGAAGGTCGGCGAATGCTTCCTGATGTGAGAAGAGGCTGCGCCAGCCGGTGGAGCGATCCCAAAGAACGAGTTCCTCGCCACGATTCAAAACCAGCCTGCGACCATCATCTGAGATCATCAGGCCCCTGATCGTAGAAAAGTCTTCGAAGATGGTTGCTGATTTGAGGCTGGCAACATCGATCAGGAGCAATTTGAAGTAAGAGCGCGATTGTAGTTTGCCTGGAGGTATCTCCGTGAGGATGGCGACCGTATTGCCGTCTGCGCTAATGCTGGCGCCGGCCATACGGGCAGTAGCGTCATCGAAGATTACCAGTGGAGGAAGGCCGAGTGGAGTGAGTCGCGCCTGAGTACCGCTTAAGGAAAGTACAGCGCCCTGATTGGTGATGGACTGAGCTGAGATGGAACCGAGCAAGCCAGCCGGAGTGCCGGAGTTGCCGGTGTCGAGGTCTCGTAGCGTTGGTGGAATCATGCCGAACGCGAAGCTTGTTTCGAAGACAAAGCGACCGTTTCTGCTGACGCGGAAGCCCGCTGCCGTAAAGGAATATTCTTTGCCGTTACGCTCAAGCTGCAAGCCATCGCGGGGGAGCGCGATTGTGCAAGAGCCGGCGCAGGGGGAGTAGGTGAAGACTCCAGTGGTGAGGGCGTCACTTGAAAGATAGGGAGCGGTGATCACGCGGGAATCGCGGGGAGCAACGAGTTGCCGAAGGGGTGTTTCCGCGTGTCGAAAGACACGGACGGATGGGAGGGTAAGCGGTTCGCCTTTGAGGGCGTTGCTGGTGGCGAAATGCAAAATGGCTCCGTCGGAGGACGAAGCCATTGGTATGGATTGCGGTGAGGCGATGTTGCTGAGTATGAGTCCCAAGACTACAAGACGGGTCATACCCCGAGCTTACTCGGTTTTCTTCTGAGAAACCATAGCCGTTGTATCGATGATGACCTTGCTGCCGGTGTCGAGGCGGGGCAGGTTGGTGGTGGCTACCGTTTCTCCCGCTGCTATGCCTTCGAGGATTTCGATTTCTGTTTCGAAGCGCTCGCCGATCTTTACTTCGCGGGCTTCGATGGTGTCGTCCTTGATGACGTAGGCTTTGTTGGAGCCGAGCACGTACTGGATGGCGCGGTTGGGGAGCAGGACGATGGTTTCTGACTTGTCGGTTGGGATGCGGGCTTTGGCGTAGGAGCCGGGCTTGAGGCGCATGCCGGGGTTGTCGATCAGGGCTTCGGCGATGAAGGTGCGCTTGGCTTGGTCGACCGAAGGGGAGACGCGCCAGATTTTACCGTTGAACTTTTGGCCTTCAAAGGCTTCTACTTCTACCTGGGCGATCTGGCCGACTTTGACCCAGGGGGCCATGCGTTCGGGAACGTCCAGGCGGAGGCGGAGTGGATCGGTTTTGACGAGAACGATGAGCGGGGTGTTGGCTCTTACGTATTGGCCGACGGTGACCTGGCGCTCTTTGACGCTGGCGGCGAAGGGGGCGTAGACGGTGGTGTCGCGGAGCTTCTTGCGTTGCAGGTCGACGATGGCTTTGAAGCGCTCTACTTCCTGAACGAGGTTGCGGGTCTGGTTTACGGTGGCGTCGTAGCCGGCCTTTGCTGAGTTGTAACGGGCCTGGGCCTGATCAAGATCGGCTTGGGGGCCGATGCCCTGGTCACGGAGTTCGCGGGTGCGCTTATAGCGCTGTTCGGCGTCCTGAAGGTCTGCTTCGGCGCGGCGAACGTCAGGGGTGGTCTTTACGTCCTGAACACGGTCTGTATCTTTGGTGAGGCCGAGGCGTTCGAGGCTGGAGCGGAGCTGGGCTTCGTTTTGCGCCAGAAGGTAGCGTTGTTCTTCGTCCGAGATGTGAACCATCACCTGGCCCTTGTTTACGAAGTCGCCAAGGTCGGCGTCGACGCGGTCTACACGGCCATCGATTTCGGCGCTGACGATTGTCTCATCGAGCGGGAAGAGAGTACCGACGCTTTCGACGCTGCGTTTGACGACACGCTCGGTGGCGGTGACGGCGCGAACCTTAAGAGGACCGGATTCCTTTTTGGTCGCGGCGACCTTTTGTTCCTTATTGCAGGAAGTGAGGAGCACCAGGAGTGCCAGGACGAAGGGGAGAATATGGCGCAGCATTAGATTAAAGGATTCTTTCTAGTGTAGCCCCAGCATGCAGACTGGGTTTGACAGAACTGTTATTGATCCGTTGTGATGGTGACATTTTTGCGCGGCATGCTGTTGGGGAGTGCAGATCATAAAGTCAGAAGTAGCGCTTCCCGCCCCGTTTCGCGGAGCTTTCGCCAAGGCATTTGCCGGGCAAATGCCGCAGCCGGTTTTTGATGCGCTGATGAAGGTGTTGCAAGTGGAGAGGACGGACGGTTTTTACCAAGGGTTACACCAGGGGCCACCGGAGACGTTTTGCCAGAGATTGCTTGAAGCGCTTGGGGTTGAGGTGAGGGTGACGGATGAAGATCTGAAGCGGATTCCGAGGACGGGAGCTGTGGTGGCGGTAGCGAATCATCCGTTTGGGATTGTTGAGGGTGTGGCGCTGGCGCAGTTGTTGCCCAAGATCAGGCCGGATGTGAAGATCATGGCGAACCAATTGCTGGGTGAGTTTTCTGAGATTGCTGACCGGGTGATTTGTGTGGATCCGTTTGGCGGGCCTGAGGCGCGCAGGGCCAATGCCAAGGGGATGCGCGAGGCTCTGGACTGGCTTCTGCAAGGCGGAATGTTGCTGGTGTTTCCGGCTGGTGAGGTGTCGCAGTTGCAGTTTCAGTTTCCACGGTGGCAGGTGGCGGATCCGGCGTGGAGCGAATCGATTGCGCGGCTGTTGAGGAAGTCGAAGGCGTCAGCGCTGCCAATGTTTGTCGATGGACGTAACAGTGTGTTGTTTCAATTGGCGGGACTGGTGCATCCGCGACTGCGTACGGCGCTGCTGCCGCATGAATTGTTGAACAAAGAGAAGAGCCGGATTGAGCTGCGTTGCGGGGCGGTGATTGGGGCGGGGCGGATTGCACGCTTTGAATCGGATGAAAAACTGGTGGAGCACTTGCGGTGGCGGACCTATCTTTTGCGCAAGCGGGACAGGCAGCGGGTGAAGCATGTGACCGGCGGCAAGCCGATTGCGGCGGCGATGCCGAGGCAGGCGCTGCTACTTGAGATGCTTCGCAAGCCGCTGGTTGAGACTGCAGAGTTTCAGGTGTTTTCTGCGCGAGGATCTGAAATTCCTGCGACGCTGCGTGAGATCGGGCGATTGCGGGAAGAGAGCTTCCGGCAGGTGGGCGAGGGGACGGGTAAGTCGCTCGATCTTGACCGCTTTGACGAGAGCTACCATCACCTCTATCTTTGGAGTCGAGAGAAGCAAGAGATTGCGGGGGCTTACCGGTTGGGCCTGGTGGATGAACTGGTGAAGCGAAGCGGGGTAAAAGGACTGTACACGAATACGCTGTTTGATTTTGACTCGGAGTTCCTGCGGCGGATGGGGCCCTCGATTGAGCTGGGCCGCAGTTTTATTCATCCCGCCTACCAGAAGAGTTATCAGCCGCTGTTGATGCTTTGGAAGGGTATCGGGAGCTTTGTGCTGGAACATGCGCCGGCGCATGTTTTGTTTGGACCGGTGAGCGTGAGTGCCGATTATGCGAGGGCGTCGAGGGAATTGATGGCCAGTGTGTTGAGCCAGCAGAATGGGAATCTCGAATTGTCGAGTCTCGTGAATGCTCGACGTCCGTTGCGGCCTGCATGGGATTCGCTGAAGCCGACGACTTGCGATCTCGATGAGCTTGGGGATCTGATTGCGGATCTTGAAGCTGATGGGAAGTCGATCCCGGTGCTGCTGCGGCAGTACTTGAAAATGGGCGGACAGTTGCTCGCTTTCAATGTCGATCCGAAGTTTGGCAATTGCCTCGATGGATTAATTGTGGTGGATCTGGCGCGTACCGATAAGCGATTGCTTGAGCGCTATATGGGCGCAAGCGGCGCGGCGAAATTCTTAGACCAGAATCGTGAAGGCGGTATCGGGTTGGGGGCTGCGTTCGACACGGCGGTACAAGGTGTCTCGCTCAACCGGTTCCCGGCCGGCCTCACGAATTAGGCGGACGAGTTCTTCGCGGCGGAGGCTCTGGCTGGTGGTAGCGCCGGCGTCGTGATAGATCTTTTCTTCGACGACAGTGCCGTCGAGATCGTCTGAGCCGAAGCGCTGGGCAAGCTGGGCCATGCGAGGAGTCATCATGATCCAGTAGGCCTTGATGTGTGGGATGTTGTCGAGCATCAAGCGTGAGATGGCGATGTTCTTGATGTCGTCAAAGCCGCTGGTAACTGGGACGTGGTGGAGCGGCGTGTTGGCCGGGTGGAAGGCGAGCGGGATGAAGGTCTGGAAGCCTTTTGTGTCGTCCTGCAGGGTGCGCAGACGGACCAGATGATCTACACGATCTTCTTCGGATTCGATGTGGCCATAGA
>JBIPMY010000275.1:0-8563 GCA_044376335.1 Bryobacter sp. | reverse complement strand
GCATGGTGCAGTTGGAGTGCAGGCCGAGGTTGTGGGCTTCGCGGGCGGTTTCGATCCAGACGTTGCCATCGATCTTGTGGTCGCAGATGATGCGACGGACGGGCTCGGCAAAGATCTCGGCACCGCCGCCGGGCAGGGAATCCATGCCGGCCGCTTTCAATTTTTCGAGCACCTGACGGATGGTGAGTTTGGTGCGGGTGGCGAAGTAGCCGATTTCAACCATCGTGAAGGCCTTGAGATGGACGGTGGGGAAGCGTTGCTTGAGGCCGCGGAGGAGTTCGCAATACCAGTCGAGGTTGAGCGTGGGGTGGAGGCCGCCGACGATGTGGAATTCTGTTACCGCCTCAGACCAGCCTTTGCCTGCGACTTCCCAGGCTTGCTCGTGCGACATGGTGTAGCCGTCGGGGTCGCGGACTTGTTTGCCAAATGCGCAGAGTTTGCATTGAGCTACGCAGACGTCGGTGGGGTTGATGTGTCGGTTGACGTTGTAGTAAGTGTCGTTGCCGTTGATGCGCTCACGGACGATGTTGGCCATGTGGCCGATGGCGAGGATATCAGGGGAGCGGTACATCGCGACGCCGTCTTCAAAGGAGAGGCGCTCGCCAGCAAGGACTTTTTGGTGGATCGATTCAAGACGCGGATCGTCAAACATTTCTGTAAACCTCGATTGCCATGCAGGCAAAGTATGTCATCCCGATGAAGCCGTTGACGGTGAAGAAGGCCATGTCGACTTTGGAGAGGTCGTTGGCTTTGACGAGTGAGTGCTCGTAGATAAGCAAGGCGGCCACTGGCAGCACAGGCCAGGGCGAGAGGCTCAGGGATTGGGAAAGTGCTGTAAGGGAAATCAGTGTGAAGACGTGGAAGAGGCGGCTCAGGTTGAGAGCAGTTGGAATGCCGAGACGGGCGGGGATGCTGAAGAGACCTTCGCGCCGGTCGAAGTCGGTGTCCTGGCAGGCGTAGATGATGTCGAAGCCGGCGGTCCAGAGCATTACGGCGAGGCTGAGGAAGCCTATCGGCCAGTTGAGAGTTCCTGTGACGGCGATCCATGCGGCGCTGGGGGCGATGCCGAGGCTGAGGCCCAGGACGAGGTGCGCAAAAGAGGTAAAGCGCTTGGTGTAGCTGTAGAAGAGGACAATCGCGAGGGCCACGGGGCTCAGCATCAGGCAGAGCGGGTTGAGTAGTGCGCTGGCGAGGAAGAAGACAGCGCTTGAGGCGATGAGAAAGCCCCAGGCGAAGCGCTGGCTGAGCTGGCCGCTGGGTATGTGGCGCATGGCGGTGCGCGGGTTTTTGGCATCGATTCGCGCGTCGAGGATGCGGTTGAAAGTCATGGCGGCGCTGCGGGCGCCGATCATCGCGAGAACGATATAGAGGAATTTCAGGGCCGGAGTTTCGACGTTGAAGTTGAGGCTGCGCCAGGCCAGTAGGGCCCCGGTGAGGGCAAATGGCATGGCAAAAATCGAGTGTTCAAACTTGATCATGTCGAGGGTACGGCGGAGCCGTTCGACAAAACCAAGTGGAACCGAAACTGTTTCTGTTTGCGCCATGCGAAGAATCAACTACCATTTTAATGGATGCGATTCTTTGTTCTCTGTTGCACGATTATGGTGTTGATGATGTCCTGCTCAAAAAATGATGAGGCGGAACGGTTTGGCTTGCGGGCAGTAACGATGCCCAACGGCAAGACGGTCTACGCCGAAATGGCCATTGAATATACGGAAATGCTGCGTGGCTTGATGTTTCGCGACAGTATCGCGAGTGACCGTGGGATGTTATTTCTGCACAACAAGATGGGCAAATATCCTTACTGGATGTTTCAGGTGAAGATGCCGCTCGACATTATTTGGCTGGATCAGAGCAAGACTGTCGTCGAGGTGCTGGCCAATGTGCCGCCTTGCCCGTCGGCAAAGTCGAGCGAGTGCCCGACACATGGGGGCGTGCAGCAATCGCAGTTTGTGCTGGAATTGGCAGCAGGAATGGCAGAGAAATATGGGGTCGTTGTAGGGTCCAAGATAGACTTTTAAGTATATGAACCAAGAACAGATACGGGATTTGTTTGAAAAGGTGCGTACGGGTGACTTGAGCCCCGATGCGGCGACGGAAAAATTAAAGCATTTGCCGTTTGAAGATATCGACTTCGCCAAAGTAGATCACCATCGGGCATTACGGCACGGGATGCCGGAAGTGATTTTCGGGCAGGGGAAAACGCCGGAGCAGATTGCCGCGATTGCCGAGCGGCTAGCTTCGCGGGGACAAAATGTTCTGGCAACGCGAGTGGATGCCGTTTCGGCGAAGGCGATTCAGGAAGTGTTGCCCGAAGCTGTTTATCATCCGCTGAGCCGATTGCTGATTCTGAAGCGTGAAGTAAAGATGTTGGGCAAGGGAAAGATTCTGGTGATGTGTGCCGGGACGGCCGATTTGCCAGTGGCTGAAGAGGCCCGGCTGGTAGCGGAGTTAATGGGAAATGAAGTGGTTGCTGTGTCGGATGTTGGGGTGGCAGGGATTCATCGTCTGCTCGAGCAACGCGAAAAGCTATGGGCAGCAAGAGTGATTATCTGTTGCGCCGGGATGGAAGCAGCTTTGCCCAGTGCAGTTGGTGGACTGGTGGGTTGCCCTGTTATTGGTGTGCCGACCAGCGTTGGATATGGCGCGCATTTCAATGGACTTGCTTCTTTGCTATCCATGTTGAATTCCTGCGCGTCTAACGTAACGACGGTAAATATCGATAACGGTTTTGGCGCGGCTTATGTGGCAACGCTGATCAACCGGATTTAAGGGCTTTCAGGTTCATGATGCGATTCAGTCTTTTTTTGATGGTTGTGATGGCCGGTATGGCGCAGCAGGCAGCGAAGCCTCCTGCGCTTGTGCCACTCGAAAAACTCAACATTCCGAAGTCTGAGGAGAGTGCCAAGGATGCGGATCAGCCGCAGGCTGGCAGCCTGAACGGCAACGCACTTTTTGGTTTCAAGGATACTGAGGGGCGAATTGCCCCCGCAATTGCGGCTCTGGCCCGAAACCCAAATGACCCGAATTTGTATCTTGCCGCCGGGCGTATGCAGGATTCCTTGTTGCGTTATAACGAATCGATCGGTATGTACACGGAGGCGATAGAGAAGTTTCCGGCGGACTACCGATTCTTGCGATATCGGGGCCATCGGTATTTGTCGGTTCGCAAATTTCGCGAAGGAGTGGCAGATCTGGAAAAGGCTGTGAAGATGGTGCCGAATTCCTTTGATTCCTCCTATTACCTTGGATTGGCTTACTACTTTAGCGGCGAGCATGCGAAGGCAGCGGCAGAGTTTGGCCGGTGTGAGGATCAGATCAAGAAACCGCTTGCGGTGAAGAAGGATCTGCTTGGGGGCAGGAGCTGTGAGGCAATGAAGGATGACGTGAACTCGCTGGTTCCCTTGCAGTACTGGCGGTTTTTGGCGTTGCGTCGCAGCGGAGATATGGCTGGCGCCAAGAAGTACCTGGACGAAGAAGTGAGCGCCAAACTGACGATTACCAGTTCGGTTCCTTTCTATGACTCGATACTCTTTTTCAAGGGTGTGAAAGAAGTGAACGAGATGATGGTTGGCGCGAATGAAGGCACACGTGACTTTTTGCTGCGATCGAGTGGTGTAGCTACTTATTTGTTTACTGAAGGGGAGCGGGCTAAGGCCTGCGGGATCTGGGCCCGGAATGCGATGGACCAGAACTGGGATCATTTGGGCGTGCTCAATTCCGAGAGTGAATACTGGCAGAATAGCCGTGCGGCTTGTTCGCTTTACGGGGCTGCTCCCAAGCCACAGTAGCTTTGATCGATCTGGGGTGCTGGTGTCGCTCTAGCAGTAGATGAATCCAAGCTTTCTTTTTCTATTTCTGTTTGCACAGGCTCCAGTTACCGAGCAAAGTGTACTCGGTGGAGCTTGCCTTGCAGAGGCCAAAATGGGCCTGACGGAAGTTCAGGCATTCAACCGTTTGGCCGCACAATATCGAGAAGCGCGGAAGTCCGGGCGTCTGGCGGAGGCTTTGGAGGCTGCACGGGAAATTGTGCGCAGCCGCTGCTCTCATGAGCACTGGCGTTTTCAACTGGTGGATTTGTTGTCGGATCTGAAACGGCCTGAAGAGGCGTTGGCTTTAGTTGAGGCTGCTTATGACCGCGGCAGCAACTCAATTGAGGAGCGACTGGCAGAGCTGAAGACTCCAATCGACCCAGTCGTGTTTAAGAAATCGAAATTCTCAGCCAAGCTCGATGCGGAGCGTCAGGCTGCATTTAAGCGCAAGACCGAAGCGAAGCTGAAGCTGGCTTCGATGGCTGGGCCGGCAAAGAAGTATGTTGCAAAGCGGGCTTGCCCTTTTGAGTGTTGCCGTTATGGACAGTGGGCGGCTACGGAGGGTGTTGTGCTCTATGATCGACCCGGTGGGAGTGCCGAAGTTGTACGAGTTGCCAAGGGTGAAAAGGTTGTCTCAGTGACAGGGGAGGTTCATCTGGAGCCGATTCCGGTGCTGGTGCGCTTCGCCAGTCCGTATGGATTTAGTGTGCCGGTGGGGTCGATAGTCTTTCTGCTGGACCGCAAGGGCGAAGGCTACGGAAATATCTGGGTGAATGGGAAGATTGTTAACGCCGAACAGATGCATGTGCAGAATGTGTGCCGGGTGGGTAGGAACGAGTGTTGGGGTGAGTTTGTGGTGGCGGAAGATGAAAAGAAAATGCAGGAAGAATCGGAGTGGTGGGTGTTGATTCGTACTCGCAGCGGCAAAGTGGGGTGGACGAAGGAAGCCCGGAAGTTCAGCGGCTTCGCCGGTTGCGGGTAGGATACGGTAATGAAGACTTCGATTGTCAGCCAGGCGGATCGCCATGGCGTGATTGCTGTGCCGCCGCTTTGCCGTCGTATGGATGGGTCGCTGGATTGGAATGAGAGCGCGAAAATTGTTAGCCATTTGAAGGCTGGCGGGGTGACTCGCCTGATGTATGGCGGGAACGCGTTTTTGTATCACATCACGCTGGCTGAGTATGCGGAGTTGCTGATTTGGTTGAGAGGGCTGGATGATGAGTTCTGGTGTATTCCGAGTGCAGGGCCATCGTTTGGACGATTGATGGATCAGGCGGTTTTGCTCAGGAGGTATAGCTTTCCCTGTGTAATGGCATTGCCTTGTGCTGACCCTCGCGATGCCCGCGGAATTGAAGAGGGTTTGCGGCGCTTCTCGGCTGCGGCGGAGATGCCGTTGATTGTTTATCTCAAGGAAGAGCAGAATTTTGGTGGGGATCTGATGGCGGGTTTGGACGCAGTAGCGCGGCTGGTGAGTGATGGGGTTTGCGTTGGAATCAAGTATGCAGTGGTGCGCGCGGATCCTTCGAAGGATGCCTACCTCGATGAATTGTTGAAGCGAGTGGATCGCAGCTATGTGATTAGCGGGATTGGGGAGCGGCCGGCGATTGCGCATCTGGAGCAGTTTCGATTGGCAGGCTTTACGTCGGGTTCTGTTTGTGTGGCCCCGGCCAAGACACAGGCGATCTTTGAATGCCTGGATCGGGGAGACGCTGCCAGTGCAGCCGCGCTGCGGGAATTGTTTTTGCCGCATGAGGATTTGCGTGATGCCTGGGGCCCGGCTCGAGTTTTGCATGCTTCGATGGAGTTGGCCGGGATCGCCGCTTCAGGGGCAATCCCGCCATTTGTGAGTGCATTGTCTGTTGAACAGAAGGCGAGGTTAGCGCCAGTGGCCCAGGCTCTTCTGGCAAGTCAGGCTTGATATTCGCGCAAGAGAGTTTGAAGGTGCCGGAGTTCAGGCCGCTTGCGAGCAAAAAGATCGAAGAGGAACCAGCCGATTCCGCTGATGAGGATGACGGCCGCCATGGTGGCGGCAGAGGAAGCTTCGTGCGGGCGCATCTTGCCACTTGCCTGCAGTTGCTCGATGGCAATGATTAGCAGTGGGATGAAGGAGAGGAAGAGGCCGAGCAGAATTTGTGTTTCACGATAGCGGCTTTGTGCTCGATCCAATAAGGTTTCGAGGGTGACCCGTGTTGAGTGATGTGCAGATGGCGGGACGGCTTGCATTCTTTTTTTGTAGTGAGCTGCCATGGCGATTGCGGCAATCCAGGTGGCGGCGAGCATCAGGTGGGCGTACCAGGCTTCGATGCCTTCGCCTTTTGCTTTTAGAAGTTGCCAGGCGGAGAATCCAGTGGTGGCTGCAGTCATGCCGATTACGTAAACACTCATGCCGCGAGCCACGGTGCGCTGACGATTGAGCGACTGAATTGCTCTATCGATGAAGATGCGCTTGCTGTCGGAGTTTGGGGTGTTTTCTGGTGAGTTCCAGAGAGTTTTCAGTTCAGCGAGATCCATGATTTGCCTCTTTCATTTGTTCCATCAGTTTGGTGCGGGCCCGCAGTAGCCGTACGCCCGCCAGGCTTTCGGAGATGCCGTGAATCTCGGCCATCTCGCGGTAGCTGACCTCGTCGAGCGAGAGCAGCAGCAAGGAGCGGTCGAGTGGGGGAAAGGTTTGGATCACTTCGTAGAGCTGATCCAGTTTGGGGTTGGTGCGGTTTGGGCCGGGTAGATCTACCGGTGGCATCGATTGGTTTTGTTTGCGCCGCCAGGTCATGGCAGTGTTGTGAGAGACACGGTAAATGAAAGTAGTGGGCTGTGCTTCGCCCCGGAATGAAGGGATCGACTTCCAGACGGCGAGCAGCACTTCCTGCATCAGATCATTTCTGTCGTCTCCTTGAGCGAAGGCGTTGACCGCATGATGCAGGATGGCCATATGGGCGTTGGCCCACAATTCAAAAACCGCGTTCTGTTCTTCTTTTGTCACTGTCTAAACCGTTAGTAACGGCTCGAGCGCGGATTCTTACACGCAGGCGTAAATTAGAGTTTTGTGTTGCCGCCGGGGCGCGTGAGGTCGAAGCGATGACGGGTATCGCAGTAGCTAGTGCCGCCCATGCGACCGACGGCGTTTAGCATGGCGGGGTCGACTTTAAAGTTGTCTACCAGGCCTTCGGCAAAGTGGAAGCAGAGGACGTCGCCGAGGACGAGAATGCCGCTGGTGGGGCGGTCTCCTAGCGGAATGATCTGGCGGACGCGGCATTCCATTTTGGCGAGGGCTTCTTTCACCATGGGTGCCTGGATCATGGTGGCAGGCTCGACGCTAACGCCTGCGAGAGCGAATTCGTCGACTTCCGGTGGCACGTCGGCAGCGGATTGATTCATCGCTTCGGCCAGATGTTCGCTTACGATGTTGACTACAAATACACCGGTTGCTTCCAGGTTGCGGAGCGTGTCTTTCTTATTGTCCCCTGCAGGCTTGCGTGAGGGGGCGAAGCAGACGACGGGCGGGTCTCCGGAGATCGCGTTGAAGAAGCTGTAGGGGGCGAGATTGTTGGTGCCGTCCTCACTCACGGTTGAGACCCAGGCGATGGGCCTTGGGACGACCATGCCGATCATGAGCTTGTAAAGGTCTTTGGGGCTGGTGTCTTCCGATTTGATGATCATTGTGGTGCAGTCTTCAGGCTAACGCTAGATTGGAAGGAGTGAACTATTTAGGGCATTTGCTGGTGCTGCCGGATGCAGGCTTGATCACGCTCGGGAATCTGCTGGGGGATTTCTTTAAAGGACGCGTGGACGGGATTGAGCCGATTGAGTTGCGGCAGGGTGTGATGCTACATCGGGAGATTGACCGGTTTACCGATAGTCATCCGGTGGTGCTGCGGAGCATCGCCCGACTGGGGCCGGAACGGCGGCGTCTGGGTGGGGTGCTGGTGGATGTTTTCTATGATCACTTTCTCGCGCAGGGTGTGGATGTGGAGCAGTTGCGTGGCGGGCTGATGGAACATATCGGAGGGTTGCCACCGGAGTTGCAAGCGCTGCCGGACCGCATGATTACCGGGCGCTGGCTGGGTAGCTATGCGACGGTTGAAGGGATTGGGATGGTGCTGGAGCGGATGGAGGCGCGGCGCAAGCGGATCATTGGTTTGGCCGGGGCAGAGGTGGAGCTCACCAGGCACTATGAAGAGCTGAAGAGTGATCTTACCGAGTTCTACCCCGACGTTGTGCGCTTTACTCGTAGCGTAGTGCTTCAATCGGATCGATCTGGGCTGCCTTGAGGGCAGGGTAGATCCCGAAGAGGATGCCAATGCACACGCTCACTCCGAAGGCGACGATCACCGAGACAGGGGTGACAATCGTGTTCCATTCGGCAACCGAGGCGATGAGCCAGCTTAAGCTGATGCCGAAGAGAATTCCGAGAATGCCACCGCCTACCGAGATCAATACACTTTCGATCAGGAATTGACGGAGGATGTCCTGGCGGCGTGCTCCAATTGCGCGGCGGATGCCGATCTCGCGGGTGCGCTCCATTACTGTGGCAAGCACGATGTTCATGATTCCGATGCCGCCGACAATCAGAGAGATTGCGGCGATCGCCACCATCACGTAAGTGAAGATGGCCTGGGTTCGCTTTTGCTGCTCGAGCAACGCAGCCGGAATTGTTACGACATAGTCTTCGACATTGCGGTGGGTTGAGGCGAGGATAGCGCTGAGGATCTTGGCGGTTTGGACGCTGTCTACGTTTTCCTTCAGGCGAAGGT
>JBIPMY010000294.1:0-7929 GCA_044376335.1 Bryobacter sp. | reverse complement strand
TCACATCCATTCCTGCCGGAAACACCGTATCGAGATGCGCACTAATCACCACCAATGGCTTCGGCGCACTCGCCCCCGGCAGCCGGCTAATCACATTCCCTTCGCTGTCGGTACGAATGTCCACCAACCCCAAAGCCGCCAGCCGCTTCGCGTATTCCTTACCCCGCTCGGCCTCACCAAAAGGCGGCGCCGCAATCTCGCAAATAGAAACCTGTTGTGACATCGTCCAGGAATTATTCACCCGGATCGCCTCCACCGCAGCCTTCAAACGAGCATCCTCCACGCCCTGCCCAAAGGCCGCAATTCCACACACCAAAGTCAGCAACAGTCTCTTCATATGAATCTCAGCTTAAGCTACGCAGAGCTTCAACAGCACTTCTTGCAACGAATCCGGGACCTTCGCATCCGAAAGCCGCATTTCCTGCAACAAGCTCCGGGTCACTGCCTGGAATGCCCGCATCATCTCAGGCCCATCCATCTGTCGCACTAATGTGTCTTCAAATGAAGATCGAAGTTCCAGCGGCAATTCATCGAGCCCGCGTCCATGCACTGCTGGAAGCCCATGCCGGAGGCAAGCCAAAGTCAGCGCCTGATCACGCATCCCGCTGATCATGAACTCCGCCTGCCAATACTTGGCTCTTGCGATGCAACTGCGCACATGCAGCGCATACAACCACGCATACCGAATCACCCCAACCGCCTCAGGCGGAGCAAGATGCATCGCTTCATGAGCTTTGCCTGAGACAAGCTGAAAGCTCGGCGCAAGCGCGCGAAACTCTGTCTCCGGCACAAAAGCAAGATCTACCTGCAAAGTATTCGGCAGCACAAAAACCCGATAGATCCAGGCTCCAGCCCGCACGTCGAGATGATCCACAGCCTGCTCTCGTTCATACATGTGCCCAGTCCAATCGGAAAGCACTGCTTCCACTTCAACTCCATCGCGAACCCCAAACGCAAGATCGATATCCGACCACGTGTCTTCCTTTCCGATGGCAGCAGACCCCGTAATCGCCACGCCGCTAATACGCTCATCCTGCTCGCCGCGTCGCAAGAGATCCGCTCGAAGCTGTCCTCGATATTCAGAGCTGAACATGAGGCTTACTATATCGGTTGCTGGGCGTGATTGGGCTAGACTGAAGCCATGGCGACTCCGGTTCTCATTTCGCCCGAAGAATATCTCAAGACAACCTACATCGATCTTGATCGTGAATATGTTCACGGTGAGATCATCGAGCGTTCCATGCCCAATATTCTCCATGGCAGAGTCCAAGCCCTTCTTGGATTTCATCTTGGACTTCTTCGCAAGCGATATCCCGTTTTAGCCGTTAGCGGAGTTCGTCACGCAATCGAAGTTGGCGCTCTCTACAGAATCCCCGACGTCGCCGTATTTGCTGGCGAAGCTCCAAAAGGCCAATATCCCGAAATCCCACCACTAGTCGCCATTGAAATCGCCTCCCCAGACGACCGCCTTAGCGAGACCCTCCGCAAGTTCTCCGAATACCTGGCCTGGGGCATTCCTAACGTCTGGCTCATCGACCCGGAAGAGGCAAAGCTCTACGTCTATGACGAGACCGGGCTTCATCCTGTAAAGTCCTTGCAACTCCCGCAATACGATTTCACGATCACCCTGGCCGACCTCGAACTCCCGTACCAATAGATGCCAGCTATAACCGCGATCTTCGTCGCACTAGGAGCCATGACGGTCTTCTACGCAACCGTCTTCGTAAACGCCTTACGCCGCTGGCCCTCCACCCCCAAGCCCACAGCCGAGCACCTCGCCACCGGCTTCATCACCAACTTCTTCGACACCCTCGGCATCGGCTCTTTCGCCCCTTCCACCGCCATCTTCAAATTCCGCAACATGGTGCCAGACGAGCTCATCCCCGGCACCCTCAACACCGGCCACACCCTGCCAGTAATCCTGCAAGCCTTCATCTATATGTCCGCAATCGAAGTCGACGTCCTCACTCTCGTCCTGTTGATACTCAGCTCAGTAGCCGGCGCATGGATCGGCGCAGGCTTCGTCGCTGGCCTGCCAAAGCGCACTGTCCAAGTCTGCATGGGCGGCACCCTGCTAGCAGCGGTAGTAGCAATGCTAGCCCGCCAACTCGACCTCTTCCCCGCCGGCGGCGACGCACTAGCCCTCACCGGTTGGCGCCTTGCAGCAGGCATGGCTGGCATCGCGACGATCAGCGCCATCAGCACCCTCGGCATCGGCTTTTACGCTCCTTGCATGACCCTCGTCAGCCTCCTAGGCATGAACCCTGCCGCAGCCTTCCCAATCATGATGGGCTCCGGTGCCTTCCTCATGCCGGTTGCCAGCGCAAGGTTCCTGATCGCCAAATCCTACTGGGCCCCTGTAGCCGCTGGCCTCGCGATTGGCGGTCTCGCCGCCGTCCCCCTCGCCGCCTTCGTCGTAAAGTCGCTCCCATTAACAACATTGAGATGGCTAGTGATCATAGTGGTGCTCTACGCCGCAGTCTTGATGCTCAAGCCACCTCAAGCCCAGCCCGCGCACTAGTGTCGTTTTGAGGCAGTCTTATCCAGACACAATTCCTATCCGGCTTTGCAACCGGTTCTTGGCCACAGCCCCACAACTAACCTCAGATCGCCGCAACCCCAAATATTGCCCATACACGATTTGGTAGGTGCGCAGTTACTAGGCCAGTAAAGCCCGTCGCACTGCTTCTGGTTCGCGAGCGATGACGGTGAGCAATGCTCGTGCAGGGCCGCTCGGAACGCGGCGCCCATGTTCCCAATGTTCCAATGTCCGTTTGCTCAAACCGAATAACTTGGCGAATTCGAGCGCTTGTTTTGCACTCTCAATCATCCGTTGGCCTGCTGTAGGCTTCTGTTTCATTTCGACTTCTTTCGTCTCTCAAAAGTGGCTGCAAACGCGCCTGGTATTCCTGACTGGCGCTCTCGCCCTGCTTCATTGGGTTGACAAGAATGTCTGCATTCGCCTTTGCCTCCGGCAGATCTTCCCACAGATTCGAATCAGAGTTAAGATTACGCCTCCCGCAAATATGGGACGCTTTTGCTATGAAGACCACGTTGGAGATTCCGGACCTAACCTTTCGAAAGGCCAAGGCCACTTCTGCTGCCTTGGGGATCCCTCTGCGTGAATACGTCACTCAAGCGGTTGAGGAAAAGCTATCTGGGGGAAGCAAGAACCTGGGCAAACCTTGGCTGGAGTGCGCTGGTGAACTAGCCCATCTTCACCAAGAAACACAATACATTCAGAAGACTGTAGAGGAAGAGTTCGGGCAAATCGAAGCTGAGGACTGGATTTGATTCTCGACACGAACGCGCTTTCAGCCTATCTGGGCAAGACGCCGCAAGCGGTTGAGATTGTGTCAGAAGATCGAGAGCTTGCAATCCCTGTTATCGTTGCGGGCGAGTTTGCCTTTGGAATTGCCCAATCCCGCTATCGCGAGGCATACGAAAAGTCTCTCGAGCGGATGCTGGATCGTTGCCGCGTTCTCGATATCGGAATTGGTACAGCACGGCACTACGCAGCTATCCGTTTGGAACTCAAAGCTGCCGGCAAACCTATTCCGGCCAACGACCTCTGGATTGCAGCTCTCTGCAGGCAATATTCCATGCCCGTGATGAGCCGCGACTCCCATTTCGATTTTGTGAGTGGATTGCGACGCCGAACCTGGCAATAGGCCGAAGGATCGGATTGGCCAATGGAGTGGCGCACGATTCCCACTCAGTTGGTTGCTAACCGAACCCGGAGGTCTGGTGCTGCCGATATTGTTTTGCGGGTAACTCTACACTGCGCCGTTGATCCCGATTCCTAGGCAAATACTAAACTGACAGTGCGGCATGGATTCCTTTAATTTCACTTACGGGACGTTCGAGCACAGATTGCTTGATGCAACGCTGACTGATGGCGAGCAGTCGGCCACGCTCATCGCCAGCGCGGTCCTCTACGATGCGCCCGCGGATCTTCTCTGGGCGGCAGTGCAGTTGCTTGAATCGACGCCAATTGTACGCATTCACTGGTTTCATGAGCCTGGCGAGTACCGTTGGAGACTTGAGCGAATGGGAGAATCAGTCAGCATCCAAGTCTGGTGGCTTAGGCAAGCGAGTCGAAGCCTGAAGGATGAGGAAGGCACACTCATATTCAGTTCCGTATGCGGCCTGCTCCGCTTTGCCCGGCAAGTTCGAGCAGCTACGCAGGTAATCCTCGATCGCTACGGGCGCGAAGAATACCAGTTTCGATGGCAGTGGGACTTTCCCGACAGCGCCCACAAAAGGCTTGCAGAATTGATCCGATCAAACCGAACGTAACTCTCCAATCCCGTAAAGCCGCGCAGCGTTGAGGAGAAATGGAATCAGTCAGCTCCCTTGCTAATCCTGCCGATCAGAAATGAAGGAGTAGCTCAAACTCTTTTGTCTTGTAGACGAAGAGTTCGGCCTCGCCGGGCGGAAATTTAAACCTTGCCTTGGCTTATGCTTTTCTCGCAATTGACGCTCACCTGCCAACCCTCACTCCAGCCACATCTTCTCGACCATCGCAAACCCAGCAGGGTCGAAAGTTCTCAACTGCGCCCGATGAAACGGATAGAAATCATTCCGCCCCCAATAAGCTTCAGAGATCTCAGCGAAGTACTCCGTTGGATTAGTTAACGCGTAGGCTCGCTGTCTCCTCCCATTAACGTGAGGGACCGCCTCGTAACTCTTGCCCGCGAGCGCGAGATCGTAGGCCCAGCGGACGGCCACATGATCAAATCCCAACACAATGTCATGAAAAGCATGGGACATTTCGTGCAGCACCATAAATGGCTGATCCACCTGCCAATCGAGAAAATTGCGCAAGCTCCCGATCTCAATGCCACGGGCTTTGTCGGGGTTGAATCCATTCTGGCGCAGCCACCCTTCGCTGGGATGGTAGGTCATGCACGCAACGCTTGGGTTGTTTTCTTCGATCCAGAAGGGAATTGTGGCCAGCTTGGCTGACGCACTCGGTGGCAGAAGCCTGTGGATTTTGGCGAGGTCCGCGTCAAACTTCAGCAGAGCGCGCTTCAACAGGACAGGATTCGCCACAGGACTCACGTAAACGGGATGCCCCTGAACCTGAGCCACGCCGAAATTCTGAGTTGGGTAATGAACGAATCCAGCAGCGCCAGCAACTGGGCTCGCCGGGATGCACACCAGCAAAATCGCAAAGAGCAGAGGCTTCAGCATGATCCATCAATCGAACGCCGGGCCTCGAAAGTTTACCCGAACCTGCCAATCCGTCGCCCCTCTACCCGAATCCCCCACCGATCTGCTAAAATCAGGGTTTTGGTCGAGTCCCGCCCAATTTACCCTGAACACCCCAAACTACGATGTTCGATAGCTTAAGCGACAAGCTCCAGCGCGTCTTCAAAAACCTGCGCGGAGAAGGAAAACTCACCGAGGCCAACATGGATGCGGCCTTGAAGGAGATCCGTGTCGCTTTGCTCGAAGCCGACGTTCACTTCAAAGTAGTCAAGGAACTCATTGAAAACGTTAGGGAAAAGGCCAAGGGCGAAGAGGTCCTCCAGGCTCTTTCTCCTTCCCAGCAAGTCGTCAAAATCGTCAAAGACGAGCTGATTCGCCTCCTCGGCACCCACCAGTCCAAACTCCGTTTTGCCAACGAGCCACCCACGGTCATCATGATCGTCGGCCTCCAGGGTTCTGGTAAAACCACCTCTACTTCCAAGCTCGCCAAGCTCCTCACCAAAGAAGGCAAGAAGCCGCAACTGGTCTCGGTCGACGTTTACCGTCCCGCCGCCCGTCAGCAGCTCGCCGTACTCGCCAAGCAACTCAACATCCCGATCCATGACGGCGAAGCCGACCAGAAGCCGATCGACCTCGTCAAAGGCGCCCGCATGGCCGCCATCCGCGAAGGTCGCGACGTTATCCTCGTCGACACCGCCGGTCGTCTCCACATCGACGAAGCCCTGATGCAGGAGCTCAAAGAGCTCAAAGAATACCTCAACCCCCAGGAAATCCTTTTCGTCGCCGACGCCATGACCGGCCAGGACGCCGTCCGTTCTGCCGACGAATTCAACAAACAGCTCGGCATCACCGGCATCATCCTCACCAAGATGGATGGCGACGCCCGTGGTGGTGCTGCCCTCAGTGTCCGGCAAATCACCGGGCAACCCCTCAAGTTTGTCGGTGTCGGCGAAAAGCCCGACGCCTTTGAAGCCTTCCATCCCGATCGAGTCGCTCAGCGCATTCTCGGTATGGGCGACGTCCTCAGCCTGATTGAAAAGGTCGAGGGCGCCATCGACATGAAGGAAGCCGAAAAGATGCAGCGCAAGCTCATCGATAACGACTTCACTCTTGACGATTTCAAAGAACAACTCAAACAGCTTCGCAAACTCGGTCCTCTCGATTCCCTCATGGGCATGATCCCCGGCATGGACAAAATGTCCAAGCAAATGAAGGAAGCCAAGATGGACGAAAGCGAACTCACCAAGATCGTCGCGATCATCGATTCGATGACTCCTTTCGAGCGCGCCAATCACATGGTGATTAATGGAGCCCGCCGCCGCCGCATTGCCAAAGGCAGTGGTACGCAGCCCCACGACATTAACAATTTGCTAAAACAATACACTCAAGCCCGCAAGATGATGAAGACCTTAACGGATTCTCTCGGCGGCCTTGGGGGCGGTAAGTTCGGTGGCTCGATGGCTAAACGCCTCGCCAAAATGGGCTTGCCTGGAATAGAAGATCTGATGCGGCGCTAACTGGCGCCAAATCATAACCCCGCTCACGCAGGTTTTTTGTAGAGGAGAATAGGTTCGATGTTGATGATTCGTTTAGCGCGTTTCGGCTCAAAGAAGAAGCCGACCTACCGCCTGGTTGTTATCGAGAAGGAAAGAGCACGCGACGGCCGTGCGGTTGAAGTTGTGGGTCACTACAATCCCGTAGCTCAGCCCCAGATCGTTAGCCTCAAGCACGACCGTATCGAGTACTGGATGAAGAACGGCGCACAGCCTTCCGACACCGTTGCTCGCCTGATCAGGAAGAACCCTGCTCAAGCCGAAGCCACTGCTGCTGCTTAGTCCATTTCTTGAAGGAGCCTCGCGGCCATGAAAGATTTAGTGGAAGAGATTGCCAAGGCGCTCGTTGACGCGCCTGCATCCGTCACTGTCAAGGAAGTCCAGGGCGAACGTGTAACCGTTCTCGAACTCCGTGTTGCCCCCGAAGACATTGGCAAAATTATCGGCAAACAGGGCCGAACCGCTCGTTGTATCCGTACCCTTCTGGGCGCGGTAGGCATGAAGCAGAACCGTCGCTTCGAGCTCTCGATCCTGGAATAGATATGGTTCCCGAGGGATGGTTGACGCTGGCAACCGTAATGAAGCCGAGAGGCAACAAAGGTGAGCTGATTGTCGACCTCCACACAACGGGAATCGAACGATTGAGCGAAGTCCAAAGCGTCTCTGTTTTTGAGTCGGCATCTACCCCGCCGAAAACCCTCGAAATCGAAGAAGCCTGGATGCATGTCGAGAAAGCAGTGGTCAAGTTTGCTGGTGTCGACTCGATCGACCAGGCCAACGCCCTCCGGGGCATCGACCTTTGTATTCCTCTCGCTGCCCGCCGTCAGCCCAAAGAGGGTGAAGTGTTTTTGAGCGACCTCATCGGTTGCCAGATATTTGATAAAAAGGACTCCCTGCTCGGTACTGTCGAAGACATCTTCGAAGAAGGTGCGCAAGTCTGGCTACAGCTGGACACCAACAACGCTCTTGTTCCTTATGTCCCGGCTTTTTTCCCGTCCATGGATCTCCCCAATAAACGGCTGGTCTCTGACCTCCCCGAGGGCCTCCTCGAAGTCAACAGCCAATGATCTTTCACATCCTTACGATTTTTCCTACCTTCTTCGAAGGCCCGCTCAAAAACGGCGTGGTCCCGAAGGCCGTGGAAGCAGGCTTGATTGACATC
>JBIPMY010000293.1:0-7938 GCA_044376335.1 Bryobacter sp. | reverse complement strand
CGGTGGGCCTGTTGTTGTCGATCACCTCGCCAAATTGCTGATGGGGCGGGACCCTTTTGATATCGAGCGGAACTGGGATATCTGCTGGCGCTCGACGATGAGTTACGGCCGTATGGGCGTGACGATGAACGCGATTAG
This sequence comes from Bryobacter sp., assembly GCA_044376335.1. Taxonomy (GTDB): domain Bacteria; phylum Acidobacteriota; class Terriglobia; order Bryobacterales; family Bryobacteraceae; genus Bryobacter. The sequence continues at coordinate 7,800 of JBIPMY010000293.1, read as the reverse complement.
CGGTGTGGACCTTGCGCTGTGGGACATCGTGGGGAAGGCGCTGAATGTGCCGGTTTATAAGCTGCTGGGTGGTGAGACCAAAGACCGGATTCCGGCTTATTGCACGGGCAATGATATCGAGCAGCATGTGGAGTTTGGATATTCGAAGTTGAAGCTCGCGATTCCTCATGGGCCTGCGGATGGGCGGGAGGGGATGCGGAAGAATCTGGATTTGGTGAAGCGCGCTCGCACGGCTGTTGGGCCGGATGGCGAGGTGATGTTGGATTGCTGGATGGCGTGGACGGAGCGCTATACGATCGAGATGGCCGAGATGATGGCACCTTACCGGGTGTACTGGATGGAAGAGGTGCTGCAGCCGCATGACTATGCGGGATTTGGACGGCTGAAGGCTCAGGTGAAGTCAACTCGGATTGCTACGGGTGAGCATGAGTATGGGCGGTATGGGTTCCGGCACTTGCTTGAGAATCAGAGCGCCGAGATCTGGCAGCCGGATATGAACTGGTGTGGCGGATTGACGGAGATGCGGAGGATTGGGGCGATGGCTGCGGCTTATGACATCCCGGTGATTCCGCATGGTGGGGGGCTCAATGGGTCTAGCCACTACATCCTTGCGACTACGAATTCACCGTGGGCGGAATTGTTTCTGCCGGCACCGGGTGCGCCGAAAGAGGTCTACCAGATCTTTGAAGAGAATTACGCAATTAGCCGGGGCCCTGAGGGGATTTATATGCGGCCGCTTGAGAAGCCCGGCTTCGGTTGGGATTACGTAGTTCAGTCGTGAGGGTTGGTGGCGAAGACGGTGATCTCGGTGGTGAAGCCACGGTTGTCCATCTCGAGGATTGACTTTACGGCGTGGGCGATTTCTTCGCCGCGTAGCTTGGAATCATTGGCGACCTGAGGGAGGCCGGCGGTTTCGAAGAAGTTGGTTACTACTTCGCTGGGGTTGACCAGCATCACGCGGACGTTGTGTTTGCGGAGTTCGGCGCGCCAGCATTCGGTCATGCCACGGAGGGCGAATTTACTGGCGTAGTAGGCGGTGCCTTTGGGTGCGCCACGGAGAGCGGCGGTGGAGGCGATGTTGATGATGTTGCCGGAGTTGCGGGTGGCGAAGTGCTTGGCGGCTTCGCGGCCCATCAGCATTGCTCCGGTGACGTTGGTGGCCATTACGGCTTCGAAACTTTGCAGGTCTTGATCTACGAGTTCGTGGAAGACGCCGGTGCCGGCATTGTTGACGAGGATGTCGAGGTGGCCGAAGGCGGTGAGGACTTCGGCGTAGGTGCGCTGGACGTCTTCTTCTTTTGAGACGTCGGCGTTGATTGCATAGACTCCGAGTTCTTTTTCTGCTTCGACGAGGCGGGCGCGGTGGCGTCCGGTGATGGCGACACGTGCGCCGCTGGCGACCAGAGTTTTGGCGATGGCGTAGCCGATGCCGGAGGAGCCGCCGGTGATGAGCGCGGTTGCGTTGGTCAGGTTCATAGTGCTTCCATTCTTGCGCGTAGTTCGGTTTGCTGCTCGGGAGTTAGGCCGAGTCTGGGTTGGACTGCGTGGCCGCAATCGAAACCGCGCCAGGCGAGGACTTGTTTGATGGCTGGGATGAGGGGGTAGCGGAGGAGGAGGCGAATCTGTTTGTTGATACGGTCCTGGGTGGCGATGGCGTCGGCCCACTGGCCTGCTGCGGCTTGTTTGTTGAGCTGGACGAAGAGGGCGGGCATGAGGTTGTAGGTGCTGCCGATGCCGCCGTGTGCGCCCATTAGCAGGCCGGGGGCGAGGACTTCGTCGTGGCCATTAAAGACGGTGTGGCCGGCGGTGACGAGCTGGCGGAGGGAGTAGAGATCAAAGGAGGTGAACTTGAGGCCAACGACGCCCGGGATGGTGCAGAGCGCTTCGAGTTGATCGAGCGACATGGGTTGCGAGAGGGAGGGGAAGTGATAGACGAGGAAGGGGACGGTTGCGTCTTTTGCGATTGCCTCGTACCAGGATTTGGTTTCGGCGAAATTGTATTGGGGGCCGGGCGGGAGGCTTGAGACGGCGGCGGCTCCGAGGCGGGAGGCGTGTCTGGCGAGTTGTCGCGCTTCTTCCTGGCGGTATGCGCCGACGTGGATGATGACTTGCTTGCCGGCTGGGGAGTTGCGGATTGCGATTTCGGTGGCTCGCTCGCGGAGGCTGGTTGGGAGTTGCATGCCTTCGCCGGTGTTGCCGCAGACGTAGAGGCCGTCGACGCCGGCTTCATACATGTGCGCGATCAGAGATTCAAAGACAGGGGTGTTGAGGTCACCGTGCTCGTTGAGCGGGGTGACAATGGCGGGCAGGATGCCCTGAAGAGATTGCATGGTCTTCTCTATTTTCTGGCAAAGCGGAGGCAAATCGGGAAGGGGGCTTCGAGGGGTTTGCCGGTTGCGGTGAGGAGGCCGGTTTTGCTGTCGATTGCGTAGACCTGGATCGAGTTGTCGTCCTGGCTGCCGACGAGCATGAATTTGCCGTCGGGGGAGATGACGAAGCCACGGGGGATGCGGCCGACTTTCTGGTCTGCAATTTTGGTGAGGGTCTTGCCGGTTTTGAAGATGGCGATGGTGTCGGCACCACGGTTGGAGGAGTAGATGAACTTTTCGTTCTTGTCGGTGACGATTTCTGCGGCGGAGGATTTTCCGGTGAAGCCGGCGGGGAGGGCGCTGACGGTTTCGAGGAGCTTGTCGTTTTCAAAGACGCTGACCGAGGAGGCTAGTTCATTGAGGACGTAGATCTTCTTTTTGCCAAGGACGAGATGGCGGGGGCCGGCGCCTTTCGGGGTGACTAGCGGGGCTTGCTCTTTGATCTTGCCAGTTGTGTTGTCGAAGGCGTAACGCTTGACCTGGTCGAGGCCGAGGTCGTTGACGTAGATGGTTTTGTTGTCGGGGGAAAAGATTGAGAAGTGGGCGTGGGGGGCTCGCTCGCCTTTTTCGTGCTGGATTGAGTCTGTGGCTTCGCTGAGTTTGCCGTCGGCTTCGATGCGGTAGACGGCGAAGCTGCCGCTGCCGTAGTTGGAGGCGCTGACCCATTGGCCGGTGCGGTCGATTTGTACGTGGGCGGGGCCGGCACCTTTGCTGCTGACCTGATTGAGGAGACGCAGGCTGCCGTCGGCTTCGACGGCGAAGGCGCTGATTTTGCCTTCGGGTTGGGCGACGACAGAATAGACGAGGGGCCGGGTGGGGTGGATGGCGAGGAAGGTGGGATCGGTGGTTTTGGCGGCGAGTTTGAGGTCTCGCATTGCGCCGGTTTTGGGGTCGAAGTTGAAGCGGTAGATGCCTTCCTGGTTGCGGGTTCCGACATATACGGTGTCTTGGGCGGTGAGTGTTGTCATGGCGAGAATTGCGATTGCAGAGATCATACGTGGGAATATGATTATATGTTTCGTTCTCGTAGTGGGGTAAGGGGACTTTCACAGGAAGCGCCAATTGCTGAAGCGTTGCGTCAGTTTGGGCGCGAGCGGGCGTGGGTGAATGAGAAGCATCTGGAGTTGTGCCGGGTGGGGGCTCCGACTTTCTTTGAAGAGAAGCGGGCGCTGTGGATGGTGACGGAATTGACGGCTTTGGGCTATGTGGCGAAGCTGGATCGGGCTGGGAATGTTGTGGCTTTTTTGCCTGAAGAGGAGCGGGGGCCGTGGGTTGCGGTGACGGCGCATCTGGATACCGTGCTTTCGCCACGGACCGGGGATGATATTCGACTGGGGCCGGATGGGCGGTTTCTTGGGCCTGGGGTGGCTGATAACGGGGCAGGCCTGGCGGGGCTGCTTGCGATTGCTCGGCAACATGCGTTGCGGGGCTTGCGGGATCAGAAGTTGGGGCTGATTCTGGTGGCTAATGTGGGTGAGGAGGGGGAAGGGAATCTGAGCGGGATGCGGTATCTGTGCCGGCAGAGTGCGCTGGCGGAGCAGATTGAGGCGTTTCTGGTGTTGGATGGGCCTGGGGTGGAGCATCTGACGACGCAGGCGTTGGGGAGTCGGCGCTTTGAGGTTGTTTTCACGGGGCCTGGTGGGCATAGCTGGAGCGATGCGGGGAACCCGAATGCGGTGCATGCGATGGCGAAGACGATTGCGGATTTTCTGGATTGTCATGGGCGGCGGGCTGGGTTTCTGCATACTCGCTATGGGCGGAGCACGGCGAATTTCAGCTTGATCGATGGCGGGACAAGTATCAATTCGATTCCGGGGAGTGCGAGGGCGAAGCTGGATTTGCGGAGTGAGAGTACTGAGGTGCTGGATGAGCTGGCGGAGTTGCTGACGGATTGTGTGGAGCGGGCGCTGGTGGGTGAGAACGAGCGGGCGATGGCGATGCGGGGATCGGGGCGGATGTCGGCGAAGATTCGCGAGATTGGTTCGAGGCCGGGGGGGCAGTTGGCTAAGGATTCGAGGTTGCTTGAGACGATGCGGGCGGTGGATGAGCATCTGGGGATACAGTCGCGCCTGGATTGTGCGTCGACGGATGCGAATATTCCTCTGTCGATGGGGCTTGAGGCGGTATCGATTGGGGCCGGTGGGTCTGGGGGTGGGGCGCATACTGAAGGCGAGTGGTATCACCCGGAGGGGCGTGAGATTGGGTTGCGGCGGATTTATCTGGCGCTGTGCCAACTGTTGCGGGGCGCATGAGGCTTAAGGCGGAACTGGCTCTCGCTGTGGCGGCGATGATCTGGGGATCGACGTTTGTGGTGGTGAAGGACGCGCTGGTGGATATCAGCCCGGTGCTTTATCTTGCTTTGCGGTTTTGGATGGGGTCGCTGATTTTGCTGCTGTGGATTCGGAAGAGGCCGTCGCGGCGGATTCTGGTGGGTGGGATGGTGACGGGGGTGTTTCTGGGGTTTGGGATGATTCTGCAAACGATGGGGCTGAAATTTACTTCGGCTTCAAATGTAGGATTTTTGACTTCGATGTATATCCCGTTGGTACCTTTTGTGGGTGCGCTCGTCTATGGGGTTAGAACCGGATGGAGAGAGTTAATCGCAGTGGTAGTGGCGAGTGTCGGGATTGGGTTGATGAGTTTCGACCCGTCAAGTCTGGCTGTGAATCGTGGCGATGTGATGACGGTGGTGGCGGCGGTTCTGTTTGCATTTCAGATTGTGCTGGTGACGCGGTTTGGAGCGGAGGGAGAGCTGGCCTGGCTGGTTTGGCTGCAGGTGACCATGGTGGCGGTGGTGAGCAGTTTTGGGCTGGCGCTAGAAAGTTCTTACGTAAACTGGACGATGAGGCTATGGTGGGCGTTTGGAACGACCGTGTTTGGCGCGACCGTGGCTGCGTTTCTGCTGCAAAGCTGGGGGCAGAGGCATACGACGGCTACGCGGGCGGCTTTGATTTTTGCCCTCGAGCCGGTGTTTGCGGGAATTGCGAGCTTTTACTGGCTGGGTGAGCGATTGACCGGACGTGGATGGGCGGGTGCGGGGCTGGTGTTGTTGGGAGTTCTTCTCGCGGAATTGAAACCGGGAGGGGATCGAGAGCATAGTAGTAGATAGAAGTACTCATTAGGAGAAAAACAAGAATGAATATCATGAGCAGAATACGGGATCAACGATTCCTGGGATTCAGCATGCTGCTAGTCACTTTGTCCGTCGGAATTTTGATCGGCACATTGCTGACCACGGGCGTAAAGGCTGGACGGGAACAGGTAGCGCCGGATGCGACGCCGCTTGTTGTGCCGAGCCCGGTGCAGATGCAGAACGAGTTTGCGAAGTTGGCCAAGCGTGCGGAGAATTCCGTGGTGCACATCAACACGGTGGATGAAGGCAAGTCGCCGGTAGCTGCGCAGAAGCGCGGCCGCCCACAGATGGAAGAAGAAGAGGGTGAAGACGACGCGCAGATGGATTTGTTCCGGCGCTTCTTCCGGAACGGACCGCAGGGTGGAATGAGCATGGGGCCGCAGCCGAAGAAGATGGGGACCGGTAGCGGCTTCATCGTTGACCCCAAGGGCTACATCATCACGAATTATCACGTAGTGGACGGGGCTGACAAGATCACTGTGAAGGTGCATGGCGATACGTCTGACTACAAGGCCAAAGTGATTGGCTTTGACAAAGAAACCGATCTTGCGGTGATCAAGATCTCTGCTGATAAAGCGCTTACGCCGCTGAAGGTTGGCAATAGCGATGCTACGCAGGTGGGTGACTGGGCGGTGGCGATTGGTTCGCCGTTTGGCCTTGAAGCTACTGTGACGGCGGGTATTGTGAGCGCCAAGGGGCGCGACTTTGCTGGTGCGCAGGCGTTTCAGCGGTTTATCCAGACCGATGCGGCGATTAATCCTGGCAACAGCGGTGGGCCGTTGTTGAACTCGCTGGGCGAGGTGATTGGTGTGAATACGATGATCGCGACACGTACTGGCGGCTATGAGGGTATTGGGTTTGCATTGCCGATCAACATGGCTGTTAAGGTTTATAACCAGTTGATCTCTGCAGGACGTGTGACTCGTGGCAGCATTGGTGTGCAGTTTGACCGGACGGTGGACCCGACGATGATGAAGGCGTTCAAGCTGGATGGCGGCGTGCCGATTTCGAGCGTGCAGCCGGGTGGGCCTTCTGAGAAGGCTGGCCTGAAGCCGGAAGACATCATCACGAGTGTGAACGGATCGCCTGTGAAGAATGGTGATGATCTGATTGCCAAGGTTAGCGATTTGCCGGTGGGCTCGAAGGCCGGGCTTGAGGTGGATCGTCAGGGCAAGAAGATGAAGTTTGAGGTGGCGATTGCTGATCGCGCCCAGCTTTACGCTGACAACCCGATTGTGGGCAATGGACGGCCTCAGGAAGAGGCAGCACAGCCGGGGCAGACGAGCGCACAGTTTGGCATCATGATCGCGAATGTGCCTGAGGCGGAAGCTGAGAAGATGGGCATCACGGACAAGCGTGGTGTGCAGGTGACTCGCGTGGTTCCGGGAAGCTTTGCCGAGGAAATCGGTGTGGTGGAACGGGATGTGATCGTATCGATCAACCGGTTGCCAGTGGGCACGGTGGACGATGTGAAGCGAGTGCAGCAGACGCTGAAGCCTGGCGATGCGGTTGCTTTCCGTGTGATGCGGGCCATTCCGGGTACCCGGAGGGGCGGCGCAGCCGGACAGTGGCAAGGGATCTGGCTGAGCGGCAGCCTGCCACGTGACTAGTATGTAGCGCAGTAGATGAGGGGGCCAGCCTGATGAGGGCTGGCCCTTTTTTTCGTTTAGGGGTCGAGGGGTTCGATGGCGTCGAGTTGCAGGGATTCGATCAGGAGTTTGGCTTCAAGGTCGAAGCGGGTGGTGCGCTTGAGGATTTGGACGGGGCGGTAGCCGAGTTCTTTTTCGCATCGGAGCATGGCCTGGGGGGATTCGATGCCGGCGCTTTGGTACTGGTCTGTGGTGATGAGGACTGGTTTGTCGAGCGGGATTGCTGCACGGAAGAGGATGCGTGCGGCGTTGCGGATGTTGGTTGTTGTGTGGCGGGCGTGGGGATCGATGAAGACGGCGGAGGCGGGGATGCCGAAATCGTTGATGAGGACGCGGCGCATTTCGATGGCTTCGTTCCAGGGTGTTTGATTGGGGTGGACGTAGCCGCCGGAGACGAGGATGAAGGGGGCGAGGCCGCGGCGGTAGCGATCGGCGGCGAGTTGAGCGCGCCATTTGGCGAGAGGGTCCATGGGGGTGGTGAGGCGGTCGCCGCCGGCACCGGGGACGATGATGGCGGAGTAGGGGTAGCGGGTGAAGTCGGTGCGGGCGGCTTCGGTTTGGGCGGGCTTGTTTTCGGTGGAGTGGAGGGGTTCGTGGCGGGCGGCTTCGTCGCGCCAGTTCATTTCGAGAAGCATGATGGCGAAGTTGA
>JBIPMY010000291.1:0-7970 GCA_044376335.1 Bryobacter sp. | reverse complement strand
ATAAACACGCGGAGCGATGAAGAAGCGGCTATTCGGCGTTAGTGGCTTGTAGATTTCGCTTGAGGCACCAAAGCGGGCACCGAACCAGACATCACTACGCATCTCGCTTCGGAAACCCCAGAGATCCAGCCAGGTGATTCGCGCTCCAAGAGAGAACCGCGTATCAGTGGAATCGACACCATTGATATCCACTCCAGGGCTTAAGAAGATGGGACCACCCGGTTTTGGAGTAGCCGTAACCTCAAGGCCCGACTTTCCATCCTGAATGGCTTGCTGATATCGAAGGCTGGCGAAGCGGCCAAGGCCAACAATTTTGGTGAGCTCGGATTCAAGCTCTTTCGGATCACCGAGGTCAGCGAGCCGTTGCCTTACAGACTCATCGGCGCCGAGCACAGAGACGAAGTTCGGTGGCTCGGTTGGAGCCTTCCGGACCTTGGCCATACGCGCCCGCTGGAAGTCTTCATAGTCTTTTGGATCAAGGGCAAATCGCCGCAGTACATTGGCTTTGAGCTCGGCAGCCTGCTTGCCGATGGCCACGATCTCGGCACTTTTGGTGTAGTCGGTAGTGCTGTACTTGCCCAGCTCAGCAACCAGAACAACATCGGCCTGGGTGATGGTTCGCATCTCGGCAGCACCGATCACAACGCTGATGCTGCGGCCTAAAACTTCCACCATGCTTCCAATCGCTTTTGGATCCACCGGGCCTTTGCTCAAGTGGACAGCAATTACCAGATCGGCCCCCATCTGTCTTGCAACATCGACGGGAAGATTGTCAAGCAAGCCGCCATCCACATAGATGCCGCCGTCTTTACGCACTGGAGAGAACACGGCCGGGATCGACATAGTGCTGCGCAGAGCTTCGTTCAGCAATCCGCTGCTCCAGACCTTGCTCTTGCCACTTACCAGGTCACTGGAGACACAACGGAAAGGTGTTGGCATTTCATCGAAACTCTTGAGCGCCGGATAGCCAAGGGTGAGGCGGCTGAGCAAAAGGCCAATCTGGTGGCCGTCGTTAAAGCCTGCCGGGAGTTGGAGGCCGTTACTCACACCAAGCTCAATACGGTTTGGGAAGGCCAGCCGGTCCTCTTTGCGGCGGTAAGCGAGATCACGAAACTTGGCCTCGCCGCCGAGGAGGGCAGCCCAATCGGCTTCGCTTGCGATTTTTTGAATTTCCGCTGGTGTATAGCCAGCAGCGTAGAGACCACCGATGAGGCCGCCCATGCTGGTGCCAGCAATCTTGTCGATGGGGATACGATTGGCTTCGAGCCATTCGAGCACTCCCACATGCGCAAAGCCAAGTGCTGCTCCACCTTCGAATACCAAAGCGATCTTGGGTCGCTTTTGTTGCGCACCCAGGGTGGCAACCAGGCAGAGCGTCACGAGGAGGCGGTTCATGCGATACGATCCAGCCTCTTGGTGTAAAGGCCCGTACCCTTGAGGTCGCGCAGAGTGACAGTAAGGGCGCGGGTCTTCGAGTCGATTTCGACTTCGCCGAAGAACTGCATGCCCTGTAGTGGAGAGAGGTTGAACTTGCCCTTGTCGGGGGCCTTGAAGTAGGCAACCTCGATACCAAAGGTTGGGTCCGTTTGGCCTGGGCCAAAGGTGCCGGCATTGAGCGGGCCACTGACAAATTCCCAGAAGGGATCGAAGTTGGTGAACTTGGCTTTGGCCGGGTTGTAGTAGTGAGCTGCGGTGTAGTGGACGTCGGCGGTGAGCCAGACGGTGTTGCGGATCTTCTCACGCTTCATGTAGGAGAGCAGGTCTGAGAACTCGAGTTCGCGGCCCAAGGGCGGGCCGCCGTCGCCGTTGGCCTGGTTCTCGAAGTTCGGCCCGTCGGCAACGATGAGCCCAAGCGGCATGTCGGCAGCGATGACTTTCCAGTCGGCCTTTGAGGCCTTGAGTTCACGCTTGAGCCAGGCACGTTGTTCAGCCCCAAGGAACTCCGTCTCGGGGCCTTCCACAGGCTGCCGGTTGGGGTTGTTGGCCGCGCGATAAGAACGCATGTCGAGCATGAAGACATCGAGCAGGGGGCCGTAAGAGATCTTGCGGTAAACACGTTCGGCTTCGATTGGATTTCTGCGCATTGGCGCATATTCGCGGAAGGCTTGGCCTGCGTTGGCAATCATCAGGTCGCCCGGTCGGCCAGGTGACCAATTGTTTTGAACTTCATGATCGTCCCACTGCCAGACCTGGGCGACCTGCGAGTTAAAGCGCCTGACGTGCTCGTCGAGCATGTTGTATTGATAGCAGCCCCGGAAGTCTTCGAGCGTTGTTGCAGGCTTGCTTTTGGCTTCGGTGACGATGTTGCGCCAGGTGCCGCCTTCCGGGGGCTGCCAGGATTCTTTGATGGGGCCATCGGCATAAATGGTGTCGCCGGAGTGCAGGAAGAAATCCGGCTGGCGAGAGAGCATCTCGCTAAAGATCTTGATACCGCCAAGGTCTGGGTTGATGCCGTAGCCCTGGCCCACCATGTCTCCACTCCAAAGGAAGCGGATGTTACGCGGAACGGCTGGCGCAGTCTTGAAGTGGCCAACAGAAGCTTCGCTGAGCGCACGACCTTCTTTGAGGTCTTCGAGTGTGATTCGGTAATGCAGATCAGCCCCTGCTGGCAGGCCTGTCACGACGTGGCTTCCCGTGAAGTCTGTCGAAGGCAGCAGATGCGGACCACGCACGCGCTGGAGGACCTTGTTGAACTTCTCGTCGCTGGCGACTTCGATAAGCATGCGGGACGGACGATCAGCACGAGTCCAGAGCAAGGCAGAATCGACGGCGGGGTCGCCGGACTGTGTGCCATGAGTGATTACTGGCCTTGAGCTCTGGGCCCGAAGAAAGGCGGGAGCGAAGAGGAGAGTTCGGCGTTTCATTGGGTGACCTTCTTGAGCAGCGTCTTGATCTTGTCGATGATGATTTCTTCGATCTCGCCCTTGAGCGGAGCGGGCATGCCGTAATACATGAAACTGTCTTTGGCTTCGTAGCCGCCCTCGTCGACGATCTTCTTTGTCGGGATATAACACATGACGTCGTTCGAGTAGCCCATGACAAAGAGCTTGTCGTTGCCTGTCTCGCGCTTGAGGCGCAGACAATAGTCAACTACGACTTCTCCACCCATGGTGACGACGCTTGCCTGGCCTAGCTTGATGGCCTGGATGGGGTATGCTAGCTCGCGCGAGATGCTGCGGTTGTCCATGGCAGTGAGGATCATCTTTGCGCGGCTTACGACATATCGATTGCTGGACTTCAGGTCTTCTTCGAAGTCGTTGCGGCCGAAGGGTTGAAAGGGGAGATCGATTATTTGATAGCGCGAGCGGATGCTGCCCTTGAGAAGCTCGCCTTTGCGTCCAACGCTTGCAATCACAGATTCGGCCAACTCATGGCCATGGGTTTTTGCATGCTCAAGCGAACTGCGCGGGTAGGGGTTTTGATCGCCACCACAGCCGCTAGTGAAGAGGGCGACGCTACCGGGAAATTTTGCCTCGACTTCGGCTTGGGCAAAGCCTGCATAGTCGCCACTGAGCTGATAAAACTCTCCAGTGAGTGTTGTGTTGTGGCAGGAGTAACCGAAAAGGATGGCAGTGAGTTGGCCTTTGGCGTCACGGACACGTAAGGTGGGCACTGTGTGATCGGTGGGGCCATTTCGTTCGGGGTTGCGGCGGTAGCTGGCGAAGTTCGCCTGACCGAGATCGTATTCAACCTGGGCAGACTTGAGATTACCGATTGCGCTACCAATGAGGTCAACTGTCTGAGCGATCAGTTTGCGAGTGAAGGCATCGACCTTTGCTCGCTCTGCTGCTGAGAAGAAATACATAGGTGAAAGGTTGGGCCAGACGACCGGGCCGCTGTGCGTGTGTGAGGCGTTGAGGACAAGCTGTGAGCGCTCGAGCTTGTGCTGCTTGAGCGCTGCAATGGCAATCTCTTCAGCAACACCCTTAGGAAAGCCGATGATGTCTGCGCTGACAAAAACGATGCGGCCTTTGCGGCCATCGTCAATCGCGAGAGCTTTGGCGTGAAGGGGTGTGAGGACACCTTCGCTGGGCTTGGTGCGGGCAGCGTAGCCGGCCATCCAGATGGGGCCGTCAGGAGTGATGTCCACCTTGGCAGCGCCAGCCTGCCAGGACTGGGCCATGACAGTAGTTGCGAGGAGCAGAGTCAACATTAGTTCACCTCCGGGATGACGAGTGGGGCAATTTCAATAGGGACGAGGCCGATCAGGCGGCGGCCCGCTTCGAGGCGCAAGACTTTAGGGCCTGAGCCAAGGGAGACGGGCAAGCGGAAGTTGATCTCGTGGCGCGGGGGCATTGGATCTGTGCAGAGGATCGAGTAGTCGTAAGCGGGTACGCCGTCAACACTTGCGACTAAAGTTTCTGGCTCGAAGAGTTCTTCAACAAAGAGCTTGACGCTGCCACTGACGATGCGGGTGCCGGACATGTAGTCGAGGCCATCGACGGCTTCGACGAGACGAGGCACGGCAGGGGGGGCTGGAATGATGCGGAAGCCACTCTCCGCGAGAAGCTGATCTCCCAGCTTGAGTTCGACTGCTTGCAGGCCTGTCGAGAGGCCTTTGGGCAGCACAGCATTGAGTTGTACGAGGCCATCCATTTCGGGGGCGCTGAGGTAGGTTAGCCTCGCGGGTTGACCGCCGACTGTGAGAGTGAGCGAGAGGAGGTCTGCTGTAACGGGCAGGCTCTCGATCCAAAGCGAGACAGCGGAGTAGCGTCCCCGATTGGGAGCTACGGGTTCACTGGATTCGCTATTGGTGATGCGGCGGATCCGTGGGGTACCCGAAGAAGCGGCCTCAGGGCCGGGCTTGCGGATGGTGACCCACATGTATTGTGTTTTGACTGCTTCGAGAGCCAGGAGGCGCAGGCCGAAGCTGGCGGCGTAGGCGCGGATCTCTTCAGCTTCGATGGAGCAGCCGTGCCAGGTCTCTTTTGCTGTGCGAGCAGCTTCGAGGTTGTTGGCCTGGAAGCGCATGAGGCCACCGGGTTTGAGGACACGGGCGGCGTCGGCCAGGTACGAGAAGACCACTTCCTTGGAAGGGATGTGCTGGAAGACGGCGTAGCTGTAGATGAAGTCGAAGCTGTCGTCGGCGAAGAGGCGCAGGTCTGCTCCGCTGCCGACGTGCGGGTGGGCGTGCGGGATTGGCTTCAAGCGTTCTGTTGCCAGGGCGATCATTTCGTCTGAGACGTCGACGCCGTGGATCTCGCCGAAGATGCGGGAGAGCGGCTTCATCAGGCGGCCAGGGCCGCAGCCGATCTCAAGTGCGCGGCGGGCGCGAGGGTTGGTGCCCGGAAGGCCACGCTTCATTTCACGTTCGAGACCGCGCAGGACGTCGCTCGCGGTAGAAAGGAATTCCTCTTCGTCCTGCTCGTGACGGCCGAAGGCGACGTAGTAGTGGGCGTCTTCTTTGGCGCGGCGATTCCAGTCTTCGCGCATCTGTTCTTCGACACTCATTTTTTGGCCTTCCTTTCTGCGTCGACGCAGATGTTCTGATCGACTTTCAATTTGGTTCTGGGAATCGCCGGCGAATAGCCGATGCAGCGTTCTTTCATTTTGTAGCCGGTGATGAGGTTGTTCTCGACGATGGTGTTGCTGGATGGATCAGGCCGCTCAGCGCCTTTGCCAAAGTAGATGCCACTGCGAAGCAGATCTGGCTCGTCGCCGAAGTAACATTCAGCGCCTTTGCCGTGGCTCTCGGTACAGCTTGAGGTGTTGAGGAAGCGCATGCGGTTTTTGCGCACGATGTGGTTTCTGCCGATCAGGAAGATGCCGCCATACTTCATGCCTTCGATCTCGTTGTCTTCGATGAGGATGTCTTCGCTTCTCATGTCGGGGTTGGTGTTGTTGAGCACAATGCCGAAGTGGCCTTGCGGATAGGCGGTGGCTGGCTTGGCGTTGTAGCAGCGATTGGAGAGGATCTCGCCGTGATGGAAGCCGTCGAGGTCGAGGCACTTGCCGTTGACTTCCTGGATGAGGTTTTCGGCGTAAAGACTCTTGTCGACATTGCCGGCTGTGTCGATGCCTACGGGGATGCCGCCGTTTGCCATGTCGACCAGCTCTACGGGATAGCCGATGTTGACCATGACGTTCTTGAGGACGCGGATGTTGGTAGCGTGGCCAACCTGGATCGCGTCGCGGGCACTGCCGTTGATTTCGTTCTCCTGGATGAGGCCATCGCGATTGCGAGGGCTCTCGTAGCGGGAATGCGTCCAGATGCCGTTGCCCCGGATGGCGCGGAGCTTGACGAAGCGGATCTCAAAGTCGGCAGTGCCTTCTTCGAGAAGGATGCCGCCGGTGGTGTTGTTTTTGCCCTTGTCATCGCGGGAGCCTGAGTACTCGATGCGGGCGGTCTGGATGCGAACCTGGCTCGATCTTGAGACGAGGATCGGGAAGTTGACGACATTGCGGATCTCGATGTCGCGCAGGATCACTCCCTGGCAGTTGTCGATGAGGATGCCGTTGAGGGGATAGAAGTCTGAGAAGGCCGTGTCGTAAGGGGCGATGGGGAAGCTTCGCTCCAACTGCTGGCGGTTGCCATCGAGCTTGAGGCGCTGGATGGTGAGCTCTTTGAGGCCACGCGCGACGATGAGAGCGGGGCCTTTGAAATTGGCTGAAGCCTTGAGGGTAGAACCTGCCTGAGCCCCCAGAAGCTGAGTGCTTTCCTCGATCACCATGGGCTCGTCGAGCACGGTGATGCCGGGCTTGAGCGTGATCTCTTTTGCCGCGAAGGCGAGCATCGCTATGCTTAATAGAATGTCCATTCGCTTTGACAAGTTTAACGTCAGTGCCCCGGCCGGAAGTTGGATCGGGGTGGTTGGCCACGGAGAATCAGGAATTACAGAGGTTTTGCAGGCGGCAACACACGCTTGCCAGAACCTGAGTGCGCTGGAGTTGCCAGAGCGGCTGCGATGGCTGGCCGAGGCAGAGAAAGTGCGACGCAGTGGCGGCGTGGTGATTGCCGGTGCTAGCGAGCCCGAGATGCTGCGCAATCTGGCAGATGAAATCTGGTGGCTCGATGGCGGCCAGATGGTAAAGCGTGGCGATGCGAAAGAAGTCATAGAGGCTTACCTCAAGAGTGTTTATGCCTCGGTCCCGGAGATGGCCCCGAGTTTGCGGCGGGGCGACGGGCGGGCCGAGATTGTGTCGATTGAAGTGCTCGATGCAGGCGACAAGCCAACGGCACTGATTGCCAGCGGAGAGCAGGCGGCGATTCGCGTGGTAGCGAAGTACGCGGCTGCAGTGGCAGACCCGGTGATCGGGATCATGATCCGGACACGGATTGGCTTTGAAGTGTATGGCACCAATACCGAGCTGGAACAGTTGAAGCTGGGGCCGGTTGAAGCTGGCCAGACGCGGACAGTGACGTTTCGATTTGAGTGTCAACTTTGCCCGCAGAGCTATACGATTACGGCTGCCTCACATGACCCGGACGGGGTATGGCATGAATGGATGGAAGACGCGATCAGCTTTGCCGTCTCCGACAGCCGCTACACGGCGGGTGTGGCGAACTTGCGGGCGCGAGCGGAACTTTCTTAGAGGCGATAGCGTATCCGTAGTATGTTCTGCACAAAATGCGGTGGTGCAATGGAAGAAAACGCGGTCTTTTGCCCGCGTTGTGGGACCCCCGTTGTAGCGGGAGCGGCCCCTAGAGCCACAGTTGAAAAGAAGCTGGTACGGCCACAAGGCGACAAGTGGATTGCCGGAGTGTGTCAGGGCTTTGCCCGGTACTTTGGCATCGACGTCACACTGGTTCGACTGGTGTGGGTATCGACGGTGATCCTTGCGGGTACCGGGCTACTGGCCTATTTGATCTGCTGGATTGTTATCCCTCGAGAGTATTCAACGTAGAGAATCGCTGTGCCTCGTAGGCGGTGATTGCATCGTTGTTCTTGAGGATGAATCCGAGTTCGTCGACGCCTTCGAGCAGACATTGCTTCGAGAAGCCATCAACGTGGAATTCTGCCTTGGTACCG
>JBIPMY010000650.1:0-2699 GCA_044376335.1 Bryobacter sp. | reverse complement strand
CGACGGTGAACTGCTGTCCGTAAATGGTTACGTGAACCGGCTTGGACAAGGCAGGGATCCTATTCTGCGGAGGGCAGTTCCATTTGATCGAGGAGCTTTGAGATGCGGGAGGCCGCAGTCTTGTTCTTCGATTTGGCGGCGGACAATTCGGCGTTGAGCCGATCGATTTCCTTTTGCAGGACGGCCTTCTCTTTACGGAGGGTGCCTACTGCTTCAAGGGCCTTGACGACGCGCTCTTCGAGTTGAGAGAGCAGGTCGGCATCTTGTTCGTTGAAAAGTTCTTCCGCCATGGGTTACCTATGCCGCTGTGGTGGTCTTGAGAGGCAGAGGGGTCTTGGCCGGGAGGGCCGCCTTTGCTTTCTCAACCAGAGCGTTGAAAGCCTTGATGTCCTGGGTAGCGATATCGGAGAGAACCTTACGGTTGAGGTCGATACCGGCGACCTTGAGGCCATTCATGAAACGGGAATAGCTGAGGCCAGCGGCCTTGGTGGCGGCGTTGATACGGACGATCCACAGTCTGCGGAAGTCACGCTTTTTACGCCGGCGACCGACATAACCGTACTTCAGGGACTTTTCGACAGCTTCCTGAGCGGCTCTGTTCAGCTTGGACTTGGTCAAGAAGAAGCCAGAGGCTAACTTCATTGTTTTGTGGCGGTAGTCTCTACGACCTGTACCGCGTTTTACTCTAGGCACGTTTGTTCTCCTTCAATTTGTTGATTCATCTAGTTCGGGCGTTGCGGGCACGTGCGAAGAGCACCGCTTGCACCGGGTCAACAAGCAAACTTACGCTTAAGCGTAAGGAAGCATGTCGCAGACAGCCTGGTGGTTGGCGGAACTGACGGTTCCAGCCTGACCAAGCCGACGCTTGTTTGCGTTGGACTTACCTGCAAAGAGATGGCGGGCATTAGCCTTGCCACGTTTGAAGGCACCTGAGGCGGTCTTTTTAAAGCGCTTTGCAGCGCCTTTGTGGGTTTTGAGCTTCGGCATCGAAGTAATCCTTGTGTTTTCAGTAGACAAGACAAAGGGCCGCAGGGGGCTGCGACCCTCGTCTACCTCCTTAAATGTTAACACGATCGGCGGCCAGACGCGAAGCGAGGGACTGGGCGAGATCGGGGTTGCGGTCGTGAACGTTGTACTGTTCGGCGGGGTCGAAATCGAGGTGGTAGAGTTCTGGCGGATTTTGCCCTACTTTACGGTACTTCCAGGGGCCCTGGCGAATGGCCTGGAGGTCTGCTCCGAGGAAGTATTTGTAGTTGTCGCGCGGGGAAGGAGCCTGGCCTTTGAGGGTGGGCAGGAGGTTGTAGCCGTCGTAGATACGGTCTGTTGGGACCTTGGCACCGGCGGCGGCTGAGAAGGTGGGGAAGAAGTCCAGGGTGGAGACCATTTCTGAGGAGGTGCGGCCGGCGGGGATGGTTCCGGGCCAGCGGGCGAGGAAGGGAACTCGGTGGCCTCCTTCGTAGGTGGTGCCTTTGGCTCCGCGGAAGAGGCTTTTTGAGCCGGTGTGCCAGGGTTCGACGCCCTGGGCCAACATGCGGGGCGGGAGGTCGTGCCAGGGGCCGTTGTCGCTGCAGAAGACTACCAGAGTGTTGTTGTCGATTCCTCTTGTCTTGAGTTCGTTCAGGATCTGGCCGGCGGACCAATCGAGGGTCTCGATGGTGTCGCCGTAGAGACCGGCGCGGGAGCGACCGCGGCGGCTGGCTGGGGCTGAGACTGGCAAGTGCGGCATGGCGTAGGGCAGGTAGAGGAAGAAGGGATTGCCGGCGGATTTGCGTATGAAGCTGACGGCTTCGTCGGTGTAACGCTCGGTGAGCTGGGACTGATCGGTGACGGGTTCGATTGCGTCGTTGTTGCGCCATAGGTGGAGGGGGCGATCGGTCTTGACCCAGGGAGGGATCATGTCGTTGCTGTAGAGGAGGCCGAGGTACTGGTCGAAGCCACGGCTGGTGGGGAGATATTCTTTGGGGCTGTGACCGATATGCCACTTGCCGATGGCGGCGGTTTTGTAGCCTTGCGATTTCATCTGTTGGGCGATGGTGATCTCGGTAAGGGGGAGGCCGCCGATGGATTCGGGGCCGAGGTTGTTGGGCAGGCCTGCGCGTTTAGCGTAGCGGCCGGTGAGTAGGCCGACGCGGGAGGGAGTGCAGACGCTGGCGGCGGCATAGCCTGAGGTGAAGCGGATGCCTTCGGTGGCGAGACGGTCGAGATTGGGCGTCTGGATATTGGGGTGGCCGTAGCAGGAGAGGTCGCCGTAGCCCATGTCGTCGGCGAAGAGGACGATGATGTTTGGCTTCGTTTGGGGAAGAGACTGGGCGGCGGCAGTTGCGCCGCCCAGTTGGAGGATTTGACGTCGAGTCACGAGACCAGTTTACTCGTCGTCGTTGATCTGGACGTGGTTGGCTGCAGCGATGATTTTTTCGGCCTGGGGGGCAGGGACGAAATCGTAGTGGTCAAACTCCATCATGAAGCTGGCGCGGCCCTGGGTCATGGCGGTGAGGTCGTTCTGGTAGCTGAGCATTTCAGACATCGGGACGGTGGCTTTGATGCTTTGCGAGCCGTCGTTGATGTCCATGCCAGCGACTTTGCCTCGGCGGCTGGTGAAGTCGCCGAGGAGGTCTCCGGCGAATTCGACCGGGGTGTGAACTTCAACCTTCATGACGGGCTCGAGGAGGGCTGGCTTGGCGAGTTCCATCGCTGCCTTG
>JBIPMY010000423.1:0-5288 GCA_044376335.1 Bryobacter sp. | reverse complement strand
ATTTCGTTAGAGTCGACGTCATGGTAGCTGCCGTCGTAGAGAGTGACTTTGAAGTCGACCATAGGGTAGCCAGCGAGCCAGCCGTGGGCGGCGGCTTCCTGGATTCCTTTTTCTACGGCAGGCACGTATTGCTTAGGGACGGAGCCGCCGAAGGTGGCGTTGATGAATTCAAAGTGAGTGCCACGGGCGAGGGGTTCGACTTTGATTTTGCAATCGCCGAACTGCCCGTGGCCGCCACTTTGTTTTTTGTGGCGACCCTGGACGTCGGCTTCGCCACGGATGGTTTCGCGGTAAGCGATCTTGGGAGCTCGGAGTTCGATGTCGACGTGATAGCGCTTGCGGAGGCGGGCGACGATGGCTTCGACATGTTGCTGGCCGTTGCCGGCAATGAGGAAGTCTTTGGTTTGTGGATCGCGGTAGAAGCGCAGGGTGGGATCTTCTTCGAGAACCTTGTGCATGCCGGTGGCGAGGCGATCTTCGTCGTTGCGGGTTTTGGCGACGATGGCAAAGGCGATAGCGGGTTCAGGGATATGAACGGGTGGCCAGTGCTGTGGCTTCGACTTGTCTGAGAGGGAATCGCCGGTGAGGGTTTCTTTGAGCTTTTGCATGACGCCGATATCGCCGGTTGCGAGTTCGGCGATCTCTTGACCTTGCTTGCCGAAGGGCGTGCTCAGGTGGGCGAAGCGCTCGTCGTGATGGGTTCGTTCGTTCATCAGGTGGCCGTCGGAGCGGAGGGTTCCGGCCATGACCTTGAAGAAGCTGACGCGGCCGGCGAAGGCGTCGGCGAGGGTTTTGAAGACGAAGATGCTGGGTGCGGACTTGGTGTCGAGGTGTGCTCGATCGATGGGGGATGGGACGTATTCGCTGATGAAGTTCATCAGATCGCGAATGCCCTGGTCTTTGAGGGCACTGACGCCGAGGATGGGGAAGACCTGGCGGTTGGTAATTTCCTTTTTGAGGCCATCGGCCATGTGTTCGACTGAGAGCGCGCCGGATTCGAAGAATTCCTGCATGAGGGCGTCGTCGTCTTCGGCGATCATTTCGACGAGTTCTTCGCGGGATTCGACGCTGCAGCAGCGGCGGCCGAAGCGGTTGCGGATGGCCTCGACGACGTTGGTAAAGCTGGTGCGCTCGTGGTCGATTTTGGTTACTACGAAGATGACGGGCAAGTTGAATTCAGCGGCGAAGGCCCAGGCTTTTTCGGTTTGGACCTGGATGCCGGAGGAGCCATCTACGGTGAGGAGCATGGTGTCGGCGGCGGGGAGGCAGAGGCGGGCGTCGTGGATGAAGTGATTGAGGCCCGGGGTGTCGAGGATGTTGATTTTTTTCTTTGAGAATTCGATGGCAGCGATGCCGGTTGAGGTGGTGTGTTTGCGGGAGATGGCTTCTTCGTCGAAGTCGGTGACGGTGGTGCCTTCTTCCGGAGTGTGCAGGCGACTGGTGGCGCCTGCGGCGAAGATCATGGCACTGGCGAGCGTTGTTTTGCCGGAGTGTGCATGTCCCGCCAGCGCCACATTTCTGATATCTGAGCTGGTGTAGAGACGCATGGTCATGTCCCCTCCTTGAGGGACTGCACCGTGAATATCACAGTTGAGTGACGATGTGAAGCATTCGGGGTGAAACGTTTCGGATTGATAAAGATCCAATAGGTGGAGAACTATTGAGATGAAACATATTCTGATGATTTTCGGGCTGTGTACGGCCATGTTTGGGCAGAGGATTCCGGCCTCTTCGCCGATTGCGGTGAGCCTGATTGAATCGATCGATTCCTCGAAAGCGACTGAGGGGCAGACTTACCGGGCGAGTGTTGCGGAAGCAGTTGTGGTGACTGGCAGAGAGATTGTTCCTCGCGGGGCTGATGCGGTAGTGACGCTGGTGAATCTCGACAAGAGCGGCAAATTCAAGGGGAGTACGCAGTTGGCTGTGAGGCTGACGAGCTTGTCGGTGAATGGACGCAGCGTAAACGTCGAGACCGGGGATGTGACCCGGGTGAGTGGAGGGCAGGGGAAGAATACAGCGCTGAAGACTGGTATTGGTGCCGGGATCGGTGCTGCCATTGGTGCGATTGCTGGCGGCGGTAAGGGAGCAGCGATTGGAGCGGGATCTGGTGCAGCGGCAGGGGCCGGAAGTCAGATCTTTACCAAGGGCCAGAAGGTGCAGATACCTAGTGAAACGGTGCTGCGGTTTTTGACTACGCGACAGGTGAGAGTGGGCGGCGGCAAGTAAGGCTCGCGCTTTTCCATTTAAGGACTTAGGATTTGATTCTGGAATTCTGGTGGTGCAAGTGCCCGGAAATCCTTCAGGTTGAAGGTATAGAGACGATCGCAGTTGACCTTTTGGGCGTAGTGCAAGATGAGGGCATCGTAAATTCGACCGCTGCGCCAATTGGATAGGGCTACTGAATGCAGAACGGTACGATAGTCCTTCGGATTTATTGAGACCGGTTGCAGAAGCGGCAACAAGTTTTGCTCCAGAATCATCAGGGCCTGAGCAGGTTGAACTCGTGGGTTGAAGGGAGCGCCCGTGAGGATGGCATAGGTTTCGGCAATGCTGTGCTGGGACATGAAGCCTTGAACTGAGTCATTCCGAAGCAGGCCAATTGCCGCCATTGCCTGGCTATGGCTGGAGTGGCCCGATACTGAGGCTGCTACCAGAACAGAGGTATCGAAGAAGAGCTTCACGATTTCAGTCTCATAGCCCCAAGACTTCACGATGCCTGGCTTCGCGGGAGTCCTCGATCTGCTTTAGCAAATCGAAGTTTGCGGGTGCTTTACCCTGGTGAACCCAAAAGCCGTTGACCTTGACCATGGCAGCTTCTTCCTGGACAGGAGTGAGGACCAGGCTCCCTCCCGATTCGTTGATCTCGAGCTCTGCTCCAGGCTCGATACCCAGCTTTTGTCGAAGAGGCTTAGGAACAACAATTCGCCCAAGGTTGTCTATCTTGAGAGTCATGGTAATTATTTTGCCAAAAGGAAAGCCAATTGGCAATCAAGGATCCAGGATGAAGAAGTGCGACCGGCGGAAGAAGCACTGTGGTGGATCTCCCGCCGGAGACAGTTTGGGCGTCGTCCTGGGCGGTGGGTAGATGCGGGTTCGGATTTCAAAGATCTTGTGGCTGTTGGGCCTGGGTTGTAGTTGGTTGTTATGCGGCCAGTTTGGACTCGCGGTGTTTGTCGACGATTTCGCGTGCTTCTGGCATGAGAGCCATGAGCTTGAGGGTGAGAAGGCCGGCGGTGGTTTTGCTGAGGTCGGTTTTGCGTACCTCAAACATGGGGAAGGTTGCGGGGATGTCGAGGGTTTTGTCTAGTAAGTAGACTTCGGTGTGAATGTCCATCGCCAGGATACGATCACGCTGGAGTTTGGTGAATTCTTTGAGAGCGCGGTCTGCGCGGCGCTCCTGGGCAGCTCCGAGTTTGAGGATTCGCTCCATTTGATTGAAGAGCGATTCGTTATTGGGTTCGTTTGACCAGCGGTCTTGCGCGTCGATTTCCAGTTGTCTGGCGCGGTCTGCCTGGAAGAGGGCGAACGTGTAGCGCTCGAAGGCCTGGAGTTCGAGTTCGCCTTCGGGGAGGCATTGCTTGAGGAGTTTGGCCTTTAGCTGATCGTATTGGCTTCGTTCGTGCGGGTTGTTTTCGAAGATGGTGGTGGGGTTGGCCTGAAGGCCGTGACGGGTGCTATTGGATGCGGATTTCGCGCGGCCTTCTTCGGTTTTGGGGCCGGTGGATTTTTTTGCATTTTGACGGTTGGCGTCGATTTGAGCCTGGGTTGACATAGTGATCCTCAGTCCTGATTTGAAATAAAAAAGGGGCGCATGAGCGCCCCTTCGATTGAGAAGATATCAATCGAGATTGCGATTTCGAACCACGGTTTTTGGAAGTTATTGATTCTGGGGTGAATAGAGTTGCAAAATTTGTTGGAACGGGAATTGGGGCTCTTTAGGTGGGTTGGATCAGCGTGAGAGTATGCATGTGTCCGACCCCAGACCTGTTGGCCGGGGTGATTTTATCTTGAGGCGGATTCGACGACTAGCTCGTTCTTGACGCTGAAGGAGCCGGAGACGCCGCTGGCACGGATGCCGGCAACGTTTTTGTCTGCCTGGTTGGCGACTACTCCGACGAGGGTGACATTGCCGTTGCGGACGATGATGTGGATGGGTGGGACGGCCTGGAGGCCGTAGCGATAGAGCATGTTGTCGTTGTAGATGGCGCGGTATGTGGCGAGGCGGATGCGGTCGTCATTGGGGGAGGTGGGGAGGACTTCGATTTCGTTGACGACTGATTCGACGCCTTCTACTTGTGCGACGACACGGCCAGAATCTGGCTTGAGGGAGGGCCGGACGACCTGGCCCATGAGGGTGACTGTGCGGCCGTTTAGTTTGAACGACAGGTTGTCGAAGACTCCGTAGTAGGGGAGCATGATGAGTTCGTGACGCACCTGGCGAATCAGTTTGGCTTGCTTGTCTTCAGGCGTTTTGTCTGCGGCGGTGGCTTGTGAAGCCAATAGGCAGGCCACGGCGATCCAATTGGTTCTTGTCATAAAGATGCTCCTGTTTTGTTGGTGTTTGTTGCGGTGTTGGGGCGTCGATTTCACATAGAGAGCGGAACAAGTTGGGATTGGTGGGTAAATGTTTTCAAGTTCTGGGGCATGGAATGCTCTGCGAGATTGCGGAGGCACCACACGTGGTCGAAGTGAGTTTTGAGGATGGACGACAGGAGTGCCAGCGAAGGCTGCTGATTTGACATTGGCATTTGAAGTTCCAAGATGCGGCCAATTTCATCGATCGCCGGGATTGAGTTGAAGCTTGGGGAGAGCCATAGAGAATCGAGACTGGTGTGCTGGGGGCAGAGCTTGATCCCTGCTTGCGGGATGAGGTCTTCGATGCGGGAGAGAGGGTTTTCTCCGGCCAGGACGAGCCACTCGCTGATTCGGTTGAAGACTTTCTTCATGTCGGCAGACAAGGTTTGGGCCATGAGTTGGAGCTGGGTGGAATCCTCTGCGGTTGCCTGGGCACTGCAGGTTTCGTAGTTGATGAAAAGGACTGCTGAGTTTGCAAGCTGGCGACGGAGGTGTTGGGCGAGTTGACGTTGGCTGTGGGGCATTGTGGCTTTCAAGAGTGCAATCGGAATGCCAAGTGTTTTGTGGGCATCTGATTGCTTATGGCAATTGGGGAAGCAGGCAATAGAACTGCTGCTTTCTTGAAAGGACGACATGAGAAGTCTACAAACCGGAGTGATTCTTCTTTGTGTGTCGATGCCGGGCTGGAGCCAAGCAGACAACACGAAGATGAA
>JBIPMY010000290.1:0-8043 GCA_044376335.1 Bryobacter sp. | reverse complement strand
ACGCATGCGACCGTTGTCGCTATCCCATTCTGAAGCTCTGCCTCCCAGCCAGCCCTTAACGCCCTGGCTGAAGTCTTCGTGAATCTTGACAGGGCTTTCAGTTGGGATGATGCCCTTGAGATATTCGTTGGCCTGAGCAATGATCGGATTGCTATTGGCAAGCTCGCCTGTAAGTGAGATTGCTTTGGGGCCGAGGTTTTGAGGCCCAGCAGAACCGGTGGCAGCGGAGAAGGCAAGGACGCCAATCATGATTGTCGATAAGACAACGATGATTTGAGCCTGAAGCTTGGAGCCCTTTTGCTTCTTGCGCTTTTCATCCTGGACTAATTCGTAGAGATCCTCATCGCCGTAAATGAGGCTTTCCCTCGCGTTTCGTGCACTGATTGCCCGTCCGCGACGGCGATGTTCTTCGTTGCAGAATTCCCGGTCAGAGAGCCCGCGCCAGAAGCCGATTTTGCCTTTGCAGTAACCGCATCGCATGGTTAGTTCTTATATGCCCACAGCCAGAATACCTGTGAACGTCTTCACTTCCTAGTCAGTAGGTAGGGAAATAGTCCTTTATCAGGAAGTTACCTAGGTTTTGTCTAGGTGTTTGTTCCTAAAACCATAGATCGGCATGGACCAAATGGCCTATTCATCTGCTGAAATCCTACGATTTAGCTTCCGGGCAGGTAAAACCTTATCGTTTGAGGTGCAACAGAACTGACTTATTTCTTTGATCAGATGATCGACTGCTTAGAGGTTTAACATTAGGGTTGAAACAGCTATGACGATTCCAGACCTGCCTGAAGACTTAAGTGGTGATGAAAAAAGTGTGGAGTTGATCCGCATGATTCTGGAGCAGACGCGCTTTCCCTTTTCGCGTCAACAGTTTAGCCCTGGGCATGTGACTGCGACGGGTTTGGTGCTGCACCCGGACGGGGAGGGAATCCTGATGGTTTTGCATGGCCGGCTGAAGCGGTGGCTGTTGCCGGGGGGCCATGTGGAGCCTGAGGTGGATTGTGATGTTCTGGCAGCGGCGGCGAGAGAGGTGCTCGAGGAGACTGGGATTCGCGTGAATGGGGGAGCGATTGTTGGTGCTGATGTGCACGGGATTCCGGCAAAGATTCGCGACGGGGTGGAAGTAGAGCCTTATCACTTACATCACGATGTATTGGTGTGGTTTCGGGCGCAGGATACCGAGTTGACGATTAGTGAAGAAAGCAGCGATTTACGCTGGGTTTGGCCGGTGGATTTTGATGCGCATGAGGTGCCGGTGAATGTGCGGCGGGCTTATGCGCGGGTGCTGGCTCGTTGATGGGCGTTGGTGTAGTTTTCGAGATGCTGGTGGAAGGCCTGGCTTAGACGCTCGCGGACTGCGTCGTTTTGCTGAATCTGGATGGACTGGACTGAAGCAACGGGCAGAAGATCTCGAGTGGAGGAAGTGATGAAGAGGCCATCGGCTTTTTCGAGGTCGGCGAGGGTGAGGGTTTGTTCGCGGACTTCGATGCCGGGGACGTGGATTTCTTCGAGAAGCAGGGCGCGGGTGATTCCCGGGAGACAGCCCGAGGAGATAGGTGGGGTGAGCACGAGGTTGCCGTAAACGGCGAAGAGGTTGGCCGAGGTGAGTTCGCTGACTTCGTCACGCTCGTTGAGTAGCACTACTTCGTCAAAGCCATTTTCGTGGGCCTGATCGTACATGCAGAGGTTGAAGCTCCAGGAGAGCATCTTGGTGCCGGCGAACTGGTTGGCGGCGTGGCGGGCCTGGGGGACGACGCCGAGTTTGACGCTTTGGCCCCAGTTTTTGAGATTGGTGGTGAAGGCGTAGAGATCGAAGGGGCGGTCGATGGATGGGCCTTCCCACATGCCGCCCTTGTTGCGCAGGACGATGACGCGGAGGGTGGCGTTGTGGGCGTGGTTGGCTTCAATGAGCTTGTGGAGCTGGGCTTCAAACCAGTCTGCGGAATCGGGGAAGGGGACTTTGAGGAGGGCAGCGTCTTTCGCCATACGGTTATAGTGGCGTTGCCATTCAAAGAGGACGCCGTCTTTGACGCGGAGTGTCGAGAAGACACCCCAACCGTTGACTGCACCTACCTGCCCGGGGGCCATGGTTTTGGAGGAGGCGGGCAGCACTGCCTCATTGACCAACATGAAATCGTGCATGAAACCTTTATTCTAGTGTGTAGTGATTGAAATTGTTGGCGGCGGATTGATCGGTTTGAGTTGCGGCTGGGAATTGCAGCAGCGCGGCTTTGAAGTTGTTGTGTATGAGCGCGATTTGTCTCGCAGATCGAGTGCGAGCTGGGCAGGGGCTGGAATGCTTGGCGCGTTGGCGGAGACCTTTCCTGATGAGGTGTGGCGGGAGAGGGCTTTGGCTTCGGCTGCGATGTATGGGGAGTGGATTGAGCCATTTGCGGGACGGGTTGATTTTCGTCCAGGGAGTGTCGAAATGGATGGGCATGTGGACCCGCGGGATTTGCTGAGGGAGCTGGGTTTGAGGGTGAGGGTGGAAGAGCGCAGCGTGAGCTCGCTCGATGAGCTTCGCGGGGAACAGGTTGTTGTTTGTAGTGGTGCCTGGGGGATTGCCGGGTTGCCGGCAGTGGAGCCGGTGAAGGGCTATCTGCTGGCCTGGGACGGCGTGCCTGCGGGGACACTGCAGGGGATCTTGCGGGACGGGCATACGTATATTCTTCAGCGTGGGCGGGGGCGGATTATTGCCGGTTCGACAGAAGAGCGGATTGGGTTTGATGGCTTGATGGATGAAGCCGTGATTGCGGGATTGCGCGAGCGGGCTGAAAGGTTGTTGCCGCATTTGAAGACGCTGCCGGTGTCGGAGAGGTGGTTTGGCTTTCGGCCTGCGGCGGCCGGGGATGTGCCGGTATTGCAGCGGATGGATGAGCGGGTGGTTTTGGCTTATGGCCATTACCGGAACGGGATTTTGCTGGCGCCGTGGACGGCGCGATGGGTGGCGGATGAGGTTCAGCGCCAGTTGGGGAAATGAGTTGGGAATTTGTTTTTGGTTGCTTCGATCAGTTGTGGGACCTTGTTGCGGCGATTGAGGAGCCGTTCGAGCAGGGAGGTGAGTTCGTCGAAGTGTGCGGAATCGAGCCAGGCGCGGGGGATCTCATGGAGGGCTTTGTCTAGGATGGATTCGGGAAAAGACTGGATGCGTGAGAGCCAGGGTTCGAAGTCGTCCCAGTTGCGGATCTTGCGGTAAACTTCGGCGCGATAGTAGAGGCCGTAGCCGGGGGCGTCGGGGAAGTCCCAGTAAGTTCCGTTGAAGCAATAACCGTGATCGATCATTGAGGCGACCAGACCGCGCATGGCGTATTCGGGATCGGGGATTTTGTCTTCGCTGGCGAGGACGTCGAGGAGACGGGCACGGTAGAAGACGGATTGTCTGGAATCGGCATTGGCGGTCCATTTATCGAAGGCAAGAATGGCGGCGAAGTGATGGAGGTTGCGGCAGGATACGAGTTGGATGTCGGGGAGGATGTCGTGGACGGTGAGGACGGCGGGGTCGCCGGGGTAGCGAGAGCCGAAGTGCCAACCGGCTGGTGGGGGCTGGACGATCTGATTACGGAGGATTCCCAGTTTTGGATTGCTTTCGATCAAGGCTGGCGGGATGTCGATGATTTCAACTTCGGGGCAGGGGATTTTTAGGTAAGAGAGGATGCGCTGTGCGATCCATTCGTTGATGAGAGTACGAATTCCTTGTGGGTTGTTGGTGAGCTTTACGACGTAGTGGTGGCCGTCGGATGCCTTGAGGAGGTGGGTTTGTGAGCCGCCGCGCATGGGCCGCAGCCAATTTGTGGCGGTTACTGGCATCGGAGGTGCGCTAAAGTAGTGACGTCATGGCTGAATCGACAAACACTACACAAGATACCCCAAAGAGCAATCACGACGAGATCGCTCTTGAGATGATGAAATTTATCGCCGTTCAAACGGGATATGGGAAGACTGGCGGCTCCACTACCGGATTTGGAGCCATTAAAGCTGGAGCTTCTGCAGACCAGCACGCCGATGCTTTGATCGAATTGTTTCAACGCTGCAGAAAGACCGTCAAAGAAGGCTAACGCCTTTTAGCGGATTTCTTCTTGGCCGCCTTCTTCGCTGATTTTTTGGCGACGGGGGCGGTTTTCTTTTTGGCTGGGGCGGATTTTTTAGCTGGAGCGGCTTTTTTGGCTGGAGCAGCTTTCTTGGCTGGGGCGGCCTTCTTGGCTGGAGCAGCCTTCTTTGCTGGAGCGGCCTTCTTTGCTGGAGCGGTCTTCTTGGCTGGGGCGGCCTTCTTGGCTGGGGCAGCCTTCTTGGCTGGGGCAGCCTTCTTGGCTGGGGCAGCCTTCTTGGCTGGAGCGGCCTTCTTGGCTGGAGCGGCCTTCTTGGCTGGAGCAGCAGGCTTCGGCTGGGCGACAGGAGTGGGTTCTGGTTCCACAGCCTTGACTTCGACAGGGGCAGGAGGCTTCGGTGGAGGCGGCGTGTAGTGGGGAGCAACGAAGAGCGGCGGGTTCAGTTCGTTGTCGGCTTCCTCAATCAAATCGTCATCTTCGTCGTAGTTGTACTCCGAAAGCTCGTTGCCGAGCGTGACATCTTGATCCATCAGATCTTCGGGATCTTCGTCAGGCGAAACGTATTTATAACGATCAAGCATTTAGAACGGGTCCGTGCACATAGCATATCGTGTTGTTTGCATTCTGCAAGAGTCTGAATGCAAATTTTGTGAAAGACTGACAGGAAGGAAATTTCATGACACGAATTCGTTTTTATCAGGCAATGGCAGGAGTTTTGGCCGGATGGTTTGCGACGGCCTCGAATGCGATGGCGCAGGTGAGTGGTGCGGCTGAGAAGAAGGTGCACCGCCGGGGGCCCAAGCCGTCGAAGACTCCGCTCTTCAATGGGGCTGTGAGCTATGGAAATTTGTTGTTTATTGCGGGTAAGGGAGCGCACTACGAAGGCGACATCAAGGCTCATACCGAGACGGTGTTAAAGGAAGTGGAAGCAGAGCTGGTGGCTGCAGGATCGTCGATGGATAAGGTTCTGAAGTGCAATGTTTATCTGAACGATTTGAAGGACTATGCGGGGATGAATGCAGTTTTTCAGGGTCGTTTCGGAGAAAACCCGCCAGTGCGGACAACGATTGCCGCAGCTGGCGGGATTCCTGGAAACAGCCTGGTTGAGATTGACGTAATCGCCTATATCTAGGCGGTTGCGGACTTCAAGACTTCAGCGATGCGCCGGGCGACGATTTCTGCTTCGCCCGGTTTGAGCATCCAGACGGTGACGACGAGCTCGTCTTTGTTGGTGCTGGGGGTGACTTCGATGGAGGGTTCGCCTTCGAGCAGTTGCTTCTTGACGTCCAGCGGGCTGATCTTTACCTTGGACTGATCCCAGCTGAGCTTGAGGTGTGGGGTGTGATTGGCGATCTCGGGGACATCCACTTTGGAGGTGACTGAAGGCATCTTCTTTGCGGCTTTGGTGATCACGTCGACGCGCCGATCCCATTCGCGGGCTTCGGCGGCGTGGTCGCGCTTGAGGTAGTTTTCGAGAGCTACCAGTAGGCCGAGCATTTCTTCTTTGTTTACCTTGAGGCCACGACCGACGGTGTCGGAGTAGGGGCTGGTGTTGAGGCGGGCAGCTTCGATCAGGTCTTTACGGCCCATCAGGATGCCGCTGGATTGGGGGGCGCAGATGCACTTGCCACCGGAGAAGGTGACGAGATCAAAGCCCATCTTGTTGTAGAGGCTGAGGCGCTCTACAGGCAGCGCGTCGGCGGAGGCGTCGTTGAAGGTTGGAACTTTGTGTTGCTTGCCGAGGCGGACCCAGCCTTTGCCGTCGATCTTGCCCTTGGACTCGTTGTCGTTGAAGAAGAGCGCCATGGCGGTTTGGGGGCCGGCCTTCTGGTGGAAGTCTTCTTCGGTTTCGATCTCAACCATCTTTACGCCGCAGGCGCGGACGGCATGGTCATAACCGTAGCGGTGGGACTTCTGCACGAGCACTTCGCTCTTGAGGCCGGTAATGTCGGGGAGTTGCAGAATGGCCTTGTTGTCTTTGCCTGTGATGCAGCCTGCTGTGCCCACCATCATGGCGCCTGCTGCGCCGCTGGTGACCATGGCGGCTTCTGCGCCGAGGAGGTTGGCGATGCGGGCACCAACGGCATCCTGCAGCTTGGTGAGGTGGACGAAGTGCTTGGAGGCGTACTCCATGGCGTCCATGGTTTCCTGCGACATCAGGGAGGCCGTCAGCATCGT
Organism: Bryobacter sp.; assembly: GCA_044376335.1. GTDB lineage: Bacteria > Acidobacteriota > Terriglobia > Bryobacterales > Bryobacteraceae > Bryobacter. The sequence goes on along the minus strand of JBIPMY010000290.1, from coordinate 1,819 downwards.
GTAGGTGCCGGCTGCATTGATGAAGGGGCGAATGCCCAGATCCTTGAAATAGTCTGGAGTCTTGAGTTTGGCTGCGCTGGCCTTGGTTGCAACCAGTGGCAATGCGGCAGTTGCGCCGATGAAGTTTCTACGGGATGACATGAATTCTATTCTCCTTTAAGGGTTGCTGACTACCGGCAAAATAATGTGGCTGGGCTTGGGCCCGCCGAGGTGGATGGTTTGTTGCGCGACCCTTGTTTTGGTGGCCGTTGCGAGAGGCTCACCGGTGTTGGGGTTGCGGTCGAATTGGGGAAAGTTGCTGGATGTGATGTCGATGCGGATGCGGTGGCCAGGCTGGAAGGTGTTGGCGGTGCCGGCCATGTCGACGGTGAATTCGTAGGTGTTGTTTGGGGTGAGTAATTCGGGTTTGTCGAGGCCGTTGCGGAAGCGGGCACGGAGGATGCCTTCTGCTATGGGCATGGCGAAGCCGTTGGGGTAAACGTCGATGAGTTTTACCATCCAGTCGGTATCAGGCCCGTCGGTGGCGGCGGTGAGTTTCATCTTGATGGGGCCGGCGATGGTGAGGGGGTCTTTGAGGAATTCTCCGGTGTAAACGAGAACGTCTTCGCGTTGTTCGATGGGGCGCTGGTCTTTGGGGCCGGCTAGAGTTGGAGTGCCGCAGCAGTTGTTGCCGCCGAGCGTCATGACCGGGTTTTGCGGATCGTATTTGTACTGGTCGGTTGCGGGTGCGGCTGGCTTGGTGAAGCTTAGAGTTCCACCGCCTCGAACCGAGTTGGCTGGCGATTTGGAGGCGAGATAGAGCTCGCGGAAGTTGGTGTTGGGGATGGGCCAATCGGCTTCCGTGCGCCACTTGTTGACGCCCATGTAGAAGATCTTGACGGGCATGTTGTTGTCGAGGCCGTTCTTGATGCCCTTGAGATGGAAGTCGAAGAAGCGGAGTTCTTCTTCGAACTGGTCGATCATGGCGTCTTTGCCGAAGTCGACGTCGCCGTACTTCTGTGTCGGGCCGTGACCCCAGGGGCCGATGATCATGCGGCTGTGCTTGCGTGCTGTTTCGTTGGCAGCCTTCTGTTTCATCATGGTGTAGCCGTTGATGGTGCCGGCGAGGAAGATGTCGAACCAGCCGCCGGAGACTTCTGCCGGGACTTTCACTTTGTCCATACGCTCTTCGTCACTGATGGACTTCCAGTAGTCGTCGTAGGAGGAGTGTGCGAGCCAGTCGCGGTAATGCTTTACTTCTGAGCCTGCGCTGCGGAGGTCTCCAGTGCCGAGGGGCAGATGGCGGAGGATGTTTTCGTATTTGAGTTCTTCTGGCGTGTAGGCTTCTGTGTGCCAGTACTGAGGGAGCATGATGCGGTTGGGCATTCGCACTACGCCCCAGCCGTAATTGAAGCTGAGGCGGAAGACGCCTCCATGGGTGATCCAGTTGGCGTAGAGGTTGGTTGAGGCCAGGGCAGGGAAGATGGCAACGAGGCTGGGTGGCTGCTGGCTGGCGGCGGCCCATTGCACGTGGCCGAGATAAGAGCCTCCCTGCATTGCTACTTTGCCGTTGGAGAAGTTTTGTTTGGCGGCCCATTCGATGCAGTCATAGCCGTCGTTAGCTTCAAAGCGGAAGGGGTCCCAATTGCCGCCGGATTCGTAGCGGCCGCGGTTGTCGGTTACGACTACTGAGTAACCGCGCTGGGCGAATTTGATCATGGTTTCGTGAATGCCGTCGCGCTGGAGGCCGTAGGGAGTGCGCACGAGGATCGTGGGGTAGCGGCCTTCGGCTGCGGGGCGGTATACGTCGGCAAAGAGCGAGACACCGTCGCGCATGGGT
>JBIPMY010000288.1:0-8058 GCA_044376335.1 Bryobacter sp. | reverse complement strand
CGGCAGGAATCGCCGGAATTTCATACTTCGATCATTTCGGATAATCGTAGCCCTTGCGGTAATTGCGCGCCAGGAGCTTATTGGCAGCCGGCTCGTTGGTGATGATTTCTTTTTTACCGTCCCAGTCGAGACTCTTGCCGTGCTTGAGAGAGGCAATGGCGAGCATGCTCATCGCGGTTGCCTGATGGCCTTTTTCGATGTCGCAGGCGGGCAGACGCTTGGCTGCAATGGAATCGAGAAAGTCTTTCCAGAGCTCGCGGATGTTCTGGCCGTCCGGGGCGTTGAGTTGCGGCTCCACGTGGATCGTTGGCTGCTTGGCGTCGGAAGGGAAAAAGGACCAGCCGTCGCGCCAGCCCATATGGAAGGTGCCTTCGGTGCCGTAGAAGTAGCAGCCGATAGCGGCCTTCTCGGCGTTGTTGTTGGCGTAGAGGCGGTGTTCCCAGGTGCAGCGGAAGCTTTCAAACTCAAAGCTGGTAATCAGGGTGTCCGGGGCATCGGTATTGTCCTGACGGATGAAGCGGCCGCCGGTGGAGAAGACTTTGCGTGGGTACTTTTCTTCGGTCCACCAGAGGAGCTGGTCGAACCAGTGGATGCCCCAATCGCCGACGGTTCCGTTGGCGAAGTCCATGAATTGCCGGAAGCCTCTGGGATGGATCGTTTTGTTGTAGGGCCTGTAAGGGGCCGGGCCGCACCAGGCGTCCCAGTCGAGGCCCGCTGGGGCTTCGCTATCGGGAGTTTTGACGCCGGGGCCGCCTGCGCTGCCGACGAAGGCGCGAACCATGCCGATTTTGCCCACTTTGCCGCTCTTGAGAAATTCCATGCCTGAGATGCAGTGCGGAGACATGCGCCGGTGGGTTCCTACCTGGACGAGGCGCTGGGTATCCCGAGCGGTTCTGAGCATGGCAGAGCCCTCACGGAGCGTATGGCTGATGGGCTTCTCCACGTAAACGTGTGCGCCAGCCTTGAGTGCGGCGATCACGGGAAGGGCGTGCCAGTGGTCTGGGGTGGCGACAATGCAGATCTCGGGCTTCTCTTTGGCGAGCATCTCGCGATAGTCGCGGTAGCGATTGGGTTGATCGCCGGTAAGCTTGGCTACTTCTGCGGCTGTTGCGGTGATGGCGCGTTCATCTACATCAGCAATGCCGACGATTTTCGACTGACCGGCTTCCATTGCACAGCGAAGGATATTGTTGCCCCACCAGCCCGCGCCAATAATGGCGGTGCGGTACCTGGTACTGTTTTGAGCCCACATAGGAGCCGACAAAAATAAGGCCGTTCTTCTGGTCATGGAGTTATGTATACTGTGGAAGCTCCCCCGGCACAAGTTTATTTTTTTTTCGTCGATGCCGCAATCCAACGAATTCTTACTTCATAACCTTGCTCATGAGCTGCGTCAGCCTCTTAGCACGATCGAATCGATCGCCTATTATCTGGAGCTTGCGCTGCCTCATAGCGATCCTCGCGTTCTGGAACAACTCACTCGCCTTCGACATCTGGTCGAGCAGAGCGGGTGGATCCTGAACGATACTCTTTCTCTAGCAAGACAAGCCACCACTCATCCAGAAGCAGTGGATCTTGACGAGCTATTCAGTGAGTTTGTTTTCGAGGAAGTACAGCACGATTCTTATTGGCCTCATTTCGATCTCTCGCTGGCAGGGGCGCCCGTGTGGATGGACTTTCAGCAGGCGCGCGAAATGGTGCAAGGGATTTGTCGATTCTTCCGCACCGTCGCCAAGCCTGGTACTGAAATCCTGGTTGAAACGTTTGTGCTTTCAAGCGGCAGCATCCTGCTGCGTGTGAAGGCGGAGGGCCAGAATCTGGATGACTCGAGTTTGCCTCCTGGATCCAGTTTGACGCTGGAGTGGATGGAAAGAATTGCTTCCCAAAACTCAGCCACAATGTCTAGTCAACTTCAGGACCCGGCTCGATTGGAGTTGACGGTGGAAGTCCCGCCTGCTCCGCAAGAGCATTCAGCGCATCCTGAATTTGAAGAAGCTGCCGCTTCGTTTCGGGTAGGCGAGCTACCAGCGCCAATTGCTCAAGGTACTCTTTAAGCGGTCTGGCCGGAGTGCCCCAAACGGGTTGACCGGCACGTACGATTTTTGAAGTCAAAACTCCGCAGCCAGAGCCCAGGACAGCACCGCTTTCAATGCGTGCCTTGTCGCCAATGCCAACCTGACCGCCGATGATGGCATGATGCTCAACAATCACTCCGCCAGACAAACCCGTCTGCGCAGCGATAACCACGTGATCGCCAATCTGGCAATTGTGTGCGATGTGCACCATGTTGTCGAGCTTGACGCCATTGCCAATGAAGGTGACGCCTAGCGCCGCACGGTCGATGCAAGTGTTGGCCCCAATCTCGACATCGTCGCCGATTTTGACACCTCCAACCTGAGGGAATTTTTTCCATTCGCCGTTGATGGGTACAAAGCCGAAGCCATCGGCTCCAATGACGGCACCCGAATGAATGATTGCGCGATCGCCAATCTCAACCCCGTCATAGATTGTGACTCGCGGATGGATGACCGAGTCTTTGCCGATCTTTACGTTTCGTCCGATGCTGCAACCGGCGTGAATCTGAACGCGGTCTCCCAATATGGAGGCAGCGCCGATCGTTGTGTGAGGTGCAATGGAGACTTGATCTCCAAGGCTGACTTCGGGGTCGATGGCTGCGCTGGGGGCCACGCCGGGCTGAGGGGTGGATGCGGGGTAAAGAAGCATGAGGCTGCCAGCGAAGGCGGCACGCGGCTCTGCCGCACGAATCATCGTACGGTCACCGGATGGAAAGTCAAAGGTTACGATGAGGCAGCCGGCGGCCGAAGCTTCGGCCAGCTTCCAGAATTTCTTCGATCCTACGAAGGCAACATCTTCAGTGCCAGCCCTTTCGAGCTCTGCTGCTCCGGAGAGATTTCTTTCTCCGTCGCCTTCAAAATTGAGACCCAGTCGCTGAGCCAGTTCACGAACACGCATAATCTATTTATGCCCATAGACCCGGGGGCGTGTGTGGCCCCTACTGCCCGAGTTCATCCCGATGCCATCATCGGACCCGGTTGCGTGATCGGAGATTTCTGCATTATTGAGCAGGATGTTGTGCTCGGGAAGAACTGTATTCTCGATCCATACGTGTACATCAAACGATGGACAACACTCGGGGAAGGCAATGAAATCAGTGCTTCGGTGATACTTGGCACAGATCCTCTGGACAAGAACTTCAAGGGTGAGCGCAGTTATCTGAAGATCGGCGACCACAACAAAATCAGAGAACACTTCACGATTTCAAGGGCGACAAAGCCTGAAGCTTCCACTGTGATTGGGGATCACAATTTCATCATGACCTCCGGGCATATCGCGCATGACTGCCAATTGGGGAATCACATTGTGGTTGCCAGTTGCGCATTGCTGGCGGGGTATGTGCAAGTGGAAGACCAGGCATTTATCTCTGGCGGAGTTGTCGTGCATCAGTTTTCCAGGATCGGGCGGCTGGCGATGGTGGGAGGGAATACGCGAGTGAATTCTGACTTGCCTCCGTTTTTTTTGTATTCCAAATTTGATGTTGCAGCTGAGGGATTGAATGTGGTGGGCTTGAAGCGCGCAGGGTTTAACGCTTCAGATCTTGCAACCTTGAAGCTCTGTTATAAGATTCTCTACCGGAGTTCTCTCAAGAAGGAAGAAGCATGCGAGCAACTCGAAGCACTTGCCAACCCATTCGCCAGTCATATTTCCCGGTTTGTTCGCGCCAGCAAGCGCGGAATTGCGCGCGAAGCATGAGGCTTGCACTTGCCCTACTCACTGCAGCTTGCGCTTTTGCACAGCCACTGACGATTGCCCGGGCTGTGCAGCAGGCGGTGGATCAGTATCCAACGCTTCGGGTGAATGAAGAACAAATCAAGGCTGCTGCTGCCGGAGTGCAGCTCTCAAGGCTTGCCTATCTACCCAAGGCTGATGCAATTGCTCAAGTGAACCGGGCTACCCGGAACAATGTTTATGGAATGGTTCTGCAGCAACAGGTGATATCGCCCATCTCAGGGCCACCGCTGGCTGCCAATGCAGGAACGAATGTTTGGGGCACAGCAGTTGGGTTTCTCGTTTCCTGGGAGCCCTTTGATTTTGGCTTAAGGGCGGCAACGGTAGGCGTGAGTGCTGCCGGGCAACGGCGGGCGGAGGCGGGGCTCAAGCGCACCCGGTTTGAAGTTGCAGCAATGGCCGCTGATGCATATTTGACGTTGCTTGCCGCAGAGCAGTCGCTTGAATCAGCGAAGGCCGGGCGGGCGCGGGTTGCAACGATTGAAGGTGTAGTTCGTGGTTTGGTGGATAGCGGACTTCGCCCTGGAGGGGATTTGTCTCGCACCAGGGCCGAGGCAGTGGCGGCTGAGAATCAAGTGATTCAGGCCAGTGCAGCAGTGCAGATTGCACTGACAAGTCTGGCTCAGTTCCTGAATGTGCCGGTGGCGCAATTAAAGGTGTCCAAGCAGCACTTTCTCGATCTGCCTCAGGCTGGTGTTGCGAGTGCGGATGTGAGTGCACACCCTGTGTTGCAGGAACAACGCATCGCGAAGGAAGAATCGGATGCTCGCCTGAAGGTATTACAGCGAAGCTATTATCCGAAATTCAATACGCAGGCCACGATTTATGCACGCGGGACTGGAGCCAATCCGGACTTTACAACGGGTGGACTAGTCAGCGGGCTTGGACCGAATATCTACAACTGGGGCATTGGATTCACGATGAGCTATTCGCTGATGGAACTGCCAGGGTTGCGAGTTCGAAGAGAGATTGAAATTGCCAGAGGGCGGATGGAACAAGCGCGTCAGGAGCAGCTATTGCGGGATCTTGAAACGCAACAGATGAAGGCCCAGGTGCAGCTCAAGGCTGCTGAACAGATCGCTGGCAATACTCCGATTCTGGTTGGAGCGGCCCGCGAGGCCCGGGCCCAGGCGGCGGCGCGGTATCAGGCGGGGCTGAGTTCGATCACTGAGTTAACGGATGCTGAACGAGTATTGATTGCCGCCGAGATCGATGACAGTCTCGCGAGGCTTGGCAGTTGGCGTGCCCAGCTTGGAGTGGCAATTGCGCAGGGTGATCTGACCGACTTTTTAGCTAGAGCGGAGAAACCTTAACGTATGCGACTCGTCCTGTTTGCCCTGCGCCGGCCGACGACCATCTTTGTTGCGGTGATTGCGATTCTGGCTGCAGCCTGGTTTGCTGTGCGTCGCATGCCAGTTGACATTGTCCCTGACCTTGGCGAACCCACAATCTACATCGCGCAGCCCTATGGGGGCCTCGACCCAGCGCAGATGGATGGCTTCGCAACTTACTATTACGAGTACCATCTGCTCTATGTGAGCGGGGTGAAGCAGATTGAATCGCGCAGCGTTCAGGGAGCTGCGCTGATCAAGGTTACCTTTTTTCCCGGAACGAATATGAGCACGGCCTTGAGCGAAGTGGTTGGCTATTCCAATCGCTCTCGTGCCTTCATGCCGCCCGGAGCTGTGCCGCCCTTCATTACGCGATTTGACGCTGGAAGCGTTGCGATTGGCCAACTTGTCTTCTCCAGTCAAACGAGAATGCCGGCTGAGATGCAGGATTTTGCCATCAATCGCGTGCGTCCGCTCTTTGCGACATTGCAGGGAGTCTCTGCGCCTCCGCCTTTTGGCGGAGCTCAGCGGACGATTCTAGTGCGCCTCGACCCCGAGAAACTGCGCCAGTACCGGATCGCCCCTGAAGAAGCAATTCGAGCGCTTTCGCAGGCCAACGTTGTTGCTCCGTCGGGTGTTGTCAGGACAGGCGACCTGACACGGATTGCGACTACTAATGCGACGATCGGTGGCGATCTGACAGAACTTGCAGGCACTCCGGTGAGAGTAGGTTCTGGCACTCCGGTTTACTTTCGGGACATAGGCACGGTTGAGAATGGCAGTGACATTCTGACAGCCTATGCGCATGTCAACGGCAAGCGCACGGTGTATATCCCGATCACGAAGCGTTCTGATGCATCGACCCTGGCAGTGATGCAGCGCGTTCGAGAGGCGTTGCCGAGCTTCCAGAAGATCGTGCCCGAAGATGTGCAGGTTTCCATTGAATTTGATCAGACCCCTGCTGTGGCTTCAGCGTTGCAGAATCTGGTGAACGAAGGAGTACTCGGCGCTTTCCTGACCGGATTGATGGTTCTCGTGTTTCTTCGCGACGGGCGATCGGCGCTGGTAGTGCTGACGACGATTCCTGTGTCGCTGCTTGGTTCTGTGATTGCGCTGTGGGCATGTGGTCAGACGATCAACCTGATGACGCTGGCGGGACTAACGCTGGCGATTGGTGTACTTGTCGACGAGGCAACGGTCGAGATTGAAAACATCCATGCAGAGTTGCAGCGTGGAACGGCGGCCTACGATGCGGTGGTTGCCGCCTGCCAGCGGACTGCGATTCCACGGCTATTGAGCATGATTTCGATTCTTGCCGTGTTTGTGCCAGCATTCTTCATGACCGGGGCTGGCCGACAGCTGTTTGTCCCTCTTGCGCTTGCCGTTGGTTTTGCCATGATTTCCTCCTATCTTTTGTCGAGCACGCTGGTGCCTGTGCTTGCCGCGAAATGGCTCCGACCGCATGCCGATCAGGCTGAGCCTGCGTATCGAATTGCCTATCGCAATTTGGTGGGAAGAATTGTTTCGCTCAGGTGGGGTATCGCGATTGTCTATGCGGTTTTTTGTGGGATTGGTTTGTGGCAGATTCCACCGCGATTGGGACTTGAGATCTTTCCCGTCGCTTCGGCCAAGCAAATTCGTTTGCGGGTTTTTGCTCCAACCGGAACCAGGATAGAGCGCACCGAGCCTTTGGCGCTGAAGGCGCTTGAATTGATCAAGGAGACACTGGGGTCGGATCAAGTTGCACTGACAACCAGTTTTGTCGGCTCGCACGCCTCCAGCTATCCCGTGAGTCTGATTCACCTTTTCACTACCGGGCCGCATGAAGCCGTGTTGACCGTGTCGATTCGTCCGTCTGCGAAGGTAAATACCGCTCTTGCTCAAGAGGCGATCCGCGCGAGGTTGGCCAAGGAATTGCCGCAACTGAAATTGTTATTTGAAGGCGGCGATATTGTGAGCCAGGTGATGAGCTTTGGATCCCCGACGCCGGTCCGTGTGATGGTGGTGGGGCCGAGTTTGCCGGCTGATTATCAGTTTGCCGAGAAGATCCAGGTGGAACTCAAGAAGTTGCCTTTCCTTCGCGATTTACAGATCCAGCAACCGAACGATTATCCGACGCTGGATATGCAAATCAACCGGGACAGGGCCGCCCAATTTGGGCTGACTACGACGGATGTGACCCGGAGCCTGGTTGCTGCGACGAGTTCCAGCCGATTTATTGAGCCGAATTACTGGCGTGATCCTGCCAGTGGCAACGCGTTTCAGGTACAGGTAGAGTTGCCCCCGAATAAAGTGAAGTCCGGGGACGATATTGCCTCGCTGCCGCTTTCGAAGGCAGGCAACACACAGCCGCTGGCTGGCGATTTGATCACGATGAAAAATGGCAAGACGATGGGAGTGATCGAGCGGTTTAACGGGCAGAAGCTGATCAGTCTTGCGGCGAACCTGGAAGGGTTAACACTAGGGCGGGCGTTGCCTGAGGTGGAAGCTGCAGTGCGCCGGGCGGGAGAGGTTCCGCGTGGAATCTCAGTGCAAATCGGCGGGCAGGCAGGGCCGCTTAAAGAGACGCTTGATGGGCTTCAAACAGGCCTTTGGATCGCAGGCGGGAGTATTTTCCTGTTGCTTGCGGCTGCGTTTCAGAGTTTTCGGCTTGCACTTGTGGTGCTGTTGATGAGCCCGGCAATCTTGTGTGGCTCGCTGCTGGCACTCTGGTTCACTGGGTCTACTCTCAACATCCAAAGTTATCTTGGAGCAATTATGGCGCTGGGGATTTCGATTGCGAATGCGATTCTCTACTTGAGTTTCGCTGAAGCTGAGGGGAGCGTGGCTGCCGCCGGGGGTGCGCGACTTCGGGCCATTTTGATGACTGCATGTGCGATGCTGGCCGGCATGCTGCCGATGGCTCTTGGTTTCGGCGAGG
>JBIPMY010000286.1:0-8072 GCA_044376335.1 Bryobacter sp. | reverse complement strand
TCACCGATCGCGCCTACATCATCAATAACGGCAAGATCTTCCGGGCCGGCAGCCCGGAATCGCTGGGCCGCGATCCGGAAGTAAAGCGAGTCTATCTCGGCGAAAACTTTTACTTCAACGACGGCGCCGCCCGGCCCAATTGACCTTCTGCCAGGCTCAAAAGAAACCTTTTCTCTAAGAGCGCCCTCTCTCGCCGATAAGAACCCACAGCGATGTTCTCAATCATAGGTATTGTTCTCGTAATTGGCGCAGTCGGTGGTGGCTACGCGATGTCTCATGGGAAGTTTCCCGTTCTTTGGCAACCGGCTGAGCTGGTGGTCATCTTCGGCGCGGCCTTTGGCAGTATGCTCGTTGCCAACCCGATCTCCAACATCATGGCGCTCGTCAAAGGAATGCTCGGGATTCTCAAAGGTAGCCCATACAACAAGAATGTTTATCTGGACACCCTGAAGGCGCTTGCCGACGTCTTCAACTACGGCCGCAAGAATGGCCTTCAGAAGCTCGAAACCGATATCGAAAATCCCAAACAGAGCCAGTTGTTCTCGCAGCACAAGGTTTTCATGTCCAATCACCACGCTCTCGATTTCGTCTGCGACACACTTCGCACCTCGATTGCCGGTGGCATTGGCCATTTTGAAATCGAGCAATCGATGGAAGCCGATATCGACATCATGAAACACGAACTGGAGCAACCCGTAGCTGCTCTGAAAGAAATGGCCGACGCGCTTCCCGGCATGGGTATTGTCGCGGCCGTTCTGGGCGTTGTGGTTACGATGGGCGCCCTTGGCGGCCCTCCAGAAGAAATTGGCGAACACGTCGCTGCTGCTCTTGTAGGAACCTTCCTCGGTATTTTGTTCTGTTACGGAATCTTCGGCCCGCTCGGCAGCAACATGCAGAAAATCAACGATGGCGAAATCGAATATATGCACGTGTTGCGTGCTGGTGTGGGTGCCTTTATGAAGGGTGCCGCGCCGATTCTCGCCGTTGAGATGGCACGGAGATCTATCCCCCCTCACGTCCGCCCCAGCTTCAAGGACATGGAGCAAAAGGTCAAGGGCGGGGGAGGCAAATAGCCCATGGCCGATCCAGCGAAAGAACAACCGATATATCTCATCAAGAAGAAGGTCCATGGTCATGGCCACCATGGGGGTGCCTGGAAGGTAGCCTATGCCGACTTCGTCACCGCCATGATGGCCTTCTTCATGGTGATGTGGCTGATGGGCTCGTCTGAAAAAGTCAAAAGCGCCGTCAGCGGCTACTTCCGCGATCCTGCCGGGTTCAAGAAACAGTCTGGAACCGGCATGGCTGGGGAAGGTGAGCAGATCACTCTTTCCAAAGACGACATGGAAGGTTTGAAAGAAAAGATCCAGTCTGCCATGAAGCAGATGCCCGACTTCAAACAGATCAAAGACCACGTCACCATGACGGTGACCGGTGAAGGCCTCAGGATCGAGTTGCTCGAAAAAGAAAAAGGCATGTTCTTTGAGTCGGGCAGCTCCAGCCCAAGCGAGTTCGGTAAAGCAATTATCGAAAAGATGAGCGCAGAGTTAGCGAAACTGCCCAACAGCATTGCCATCGAAGGTCATACCGATTCCAAACCATTTTCAAAAGATGGCGACTATTCCAACTGGGAACTCTCAACCGATCGTGCTAATTCTGCGCGTCGAGTGATGAATGCCAGTGGCCTCCGGCCAGATCAGGTCAAGCAGGTTCGCGGATTTGCTGATCAACGCCTGATGGATGTGAAAGACCCGGCAGCAGCGAAAAATCGGCGCATCTCGATCATCGTGCAGTACCAGCAACCAGCCTACGATCCGGCCGACGACGAAGAAGATCCCAAGGACGCACACGGCAAGAAAGATGCCCATGGCGGCGGACACGGCGACAAGGGCGAAAAGAAAGATGCTGGTCACGGCGAGGCCAAAAAGGACGATCATGCGAAAGACGATCACAAGCCTGCCAAGCCATCTGCTGCACACTAACCTGACAAGCTAAGTCGGCCTGGGGGCGTCATTGGTAAAGGCGTTCTCAGTCCGGCACTCAGGGCAACAGTAGTAGTGCCAGGGCCAGCCTGCCTTTACCGCGCCAATCGCCTTGAGCCACTCAGAAACGTGCGCAGCACCGCATCTGACGCAGACGTTGGTTGCCGGTACTTCGTCGACACCCGACATCTCCCCCAGATAAAAGGCCCAGCCATAAACGCTCCAACGGGTGCCGAGTGCTGCATCGAAACGCCGAGCCCAATAGCTGGCTGATCGAAGCACCCACTCATGCCCGCCACCAATCAGCCATACACGCCGAGACCACCTCACAGGGCCGCGCACGTTTGCAAAAGCAAAACTGGTGTGGAGTAAACGCACTGCAGATACCCTTAATCCTGTTTCTGCTTCCAGCACTTCTGCAAAACGATGCGAGTCGATGATGGCATTTACATGCCCACCTCCGTGGGCCAGCCAACGGTAAAGCTGATCTGAGAACGTGGACGCATCTGGCACCGCGACATAGAGCCGCCCGTTTGCTTTGAGAACTCGGCGAATCTCTCCAAGACAGGGCTTCAACCCCTCGATGTGTTCCAGGCTGTGGTTCGCGATGACCGCATCAAAACTGGAGTCTCTGAAGGGCATCACCCGCGCGTCGCCCTGCACAAAAGAAGGATCAGGGCCAAAGTCCAGATCAAACCGCACTACCCTGGCCTGAGTTGCTGTAAAGGGGAAGCTCCCGCTGCGGCTCCCCAGGTCCAGCACCTTGGCATCCGGCTTTAGCTCGCTTAGGATTTCGTTCACGGATCAATCAGTTCTCCCCCTGAATCGCAGGAGGCCGGAAACTCTAAACCAGTCCTGATTTGGTCAGCCACTCTGCCGCAACTTCAGCAAAGCCTCGCTTGTTGATCTCAACTTCCCGGTTCAGGCCCTGCATTGCGGCCTGATCGAGCTTTCCACTCAGGGAGGTGATTACAGGCAAAATCGAAGGGTATTTGAGTACAGACGCCTGACTATAGACGAGCATGCAGCGATTCGGGCTAAAGACCTTCAGATCATCGTCGAGAACCCGGTAGCGAGGGTCTGTGAGGCGAGGGTCTGTTGATCCCGTGATCAGGATGTCGATTCGCTTCTCACGCAATCCAAAGTAAAGCTGGTTGATTGGCTCAAGCCTGGTCCCTGCGCTCTCTTGAAGCTTGTAACGGAATTTAAGCTCGTTGTAGCCCTCGATGCTTTGCGCAAAGTCACTCGTACAGCCCAGTCTCCAGCCTGTCTTACTTTCAGCTGCCTGACTCAGATTCGTAATGTCGGCGAAGTTGAAGTCGTCGGCTCGAATCACTGCTGTATATGTATTCTCAAAGCCGAGAAAGGGCGTGCAGTTGGCCTGAGCCTTGGCCTGAAAGCCCTTCTGCAAAACATCGAGCATCAACGAGTCATCGAGTTGTTCTACCAGCTTCAACAAGACCTTGAAGGCCATGCGCGAATACTCTGGATAAATATCCATGTCCCCGCCCTGGAGAGACTGGTAAACCACCGTGGAACCCGGAATGCCGAATCTACGTTCCAGTCTGGCCTGCAGCTTCTTCTCAAGCAGCTGGCTTACGATCTCGGAGATTAGGTTGCTTTCAACATTATCTTTTGCCCCAATCTTGAGTTTGGGCGTGCTGTTACAGCCTGACAGAAAACTAAGTCCAGGTGCTACAAGAAGTGTTCTGCGCGTCAACATAAGTTTCAGTCTATCGCTTTCGTACAATTACTTGGGCATCGTCTCGCGGTAGGTTTTCCAGTTGGTGATCAACTCGTGCACCACTGTCGAGCCCACCTTCCAGGCGCTCTCTACCGACGGAATGAATCCGGCATAGCCGCCGGCTTTGTTCTCTGCCAGGCTTTCGGCTGCGGTAATCTGAGGCCGCTGGCTATCGAAATTGCTCGCCGTCCGCAACACCAGCACGCGGTTCACATCCACCTTGCCGGCCTTGGCGAGAAAATGCAGCGATTGGAGTGTTCCAGTATCTTCCATGGCGGTAGTTACATAATTGCCGCTCTTTTTGGTGTGATAAGAAACCCAATCGTTCGCCCATTCATTCAGTAACTTGCCATGCCAGAAAGTAGAAGATTGCAGCGTGTCACCCTTCAGAACAAAGGGTGGGCGCTGCGCGTTCGGGAATCCAGTCATCTGGGCTCTTCGCTCCTTCAGTGAGGGTGTATCGCCAAGATCCAGTGCCTTCGTCAGACCGTAAGCCCAATTCACCAGTGGCTCGTTCAGCTTGTACATCTCGCCTTCGTTTTGCTCCCGCACCGGCTGCTCGTAGGGCACTGCCTTGCGCAGCGGAACAAAGCCGGTCTTCCAGTCTTTCGGAATCTCGCGGGCGTCGATCTCATGCGCCAAATCTCCATCCACAACATAAGTAGCCCAGGCCGCGCTGCCCAGCGTTGCATCAGCCGGGTCTACACCGGCGATACCTGCCACCAGCCAGTAGGCCTTGGTCAAATCAAAGCGCGGATCCATGCCGAGGGCCATAACACTTGCCGCCGCCTTGGCTGTGCCAACTCCGGTTACCATGGCGATCAGACCTTTGCCATCACTACGCAAAGACCGGTTGCCCTGCGGAAAAGGAATTACCTGTGTGAGCTTCTCCCGCTCCACCCAAAGCTGGAATTCACCGGGAGCGTCGCCGGTGTCCTCGCCCCGCTCGAACATCGTCACCACAACAACCTTCACTTCCTGCTTCTTTGCTGCAATGAGACCCATCGAAGCCAATAGAAAAAACGCTAAAAATTTCATGCAATATCCTTTTCAGTAAATGCTCCGCAACTGATGCCGCGACGCAAGAAAACCATTAATCCTTCAACTGTAGCCGCATCGTCAAACTGTGTGCCCGCGAGTGTCGCTTTGGTTTGCGCTTCAAGAAAAGCCTGGTAGCGACGCCTTACATCGGGCAGATGCTTCTCGAAAAATTCATAGAGCGCGGCGTAGCGGCTCAAGAGCTGGCCCGGGTGTACATCCCATCCGCAATAGATGCCTTCCCCGATCGCCCGCAGCACCTGCTGTTTGTGGCCTTCAAATGCCGCCAGGCGCAACGCTGCATCCTCACCGGTAGGAAGCTGCGAATACACGCCATCGCTCACCGCCACACCCAGCGGCAACATCACCTGCTGCATCGTCCAGCGGGCAAGCGTTGCATAAGGGTGATCCAGAGCCTGGGCAGGTGCCGGCACTTGCATCGCACTCAAATAGTCATAGCAACCAAAATGCGCTGCATCGAGACGATTCTCACAGGCCTTCACAATTTCGCCGAGACAACGCACCGCATTGGGATGCTCCACCAGGATTTCGTGGCGCAGCGTCATGCCGGGCAGGCGGAATCGAATCTCGGCTTCCTCCAGCATCTCGCGCCAGCGCTTGGCCTCTTCCACTTTTGCGATCTTCGGCTGGGTCACGATCAGATGCTTGGGGAGAGCGGCACCGGTTGCATATTTCAGAAAAGTATCCAGTGTCTGCCGGGCCATTCGACAGTCGGATTTGGGCCGTATGCCAATCCGCGCGGGCAAGTCTCCCGCAAGCGACATACGTGCAAATTCGATACCCGCTTTGGTTGCCGCTTCCAATTCTTCAGCTTCCGACCGGAACCCAAACCCATCCTCAAAGTCGATGCGGAAATCCTCGATCGGCTCGCGCCGTAATTTTTCGCGCACCTTCTCGGTCACGCGTTCGGCTTCCGGATGAGCCAGCGCACGCGCCCCCATTTTGGCAAAGAGCCCCGGCTGAAACAAATGAGCCCCACCGTAAAATACATGCGCCACCAGCCGCGGCGCATTCGAATCAATAGCGAATCTTTCCATGGTCATTACGCCAGGCATCAAATGCGGCGATGGCCTCCTCCCGGTGTAGCTGTTCGATCGGGAGCTTGCGCTCGCCCATCGGCAAACTCAGTTCGCGATACAGAAAATCGTCATCGAAGCCAGCGGCGGCAGCGTCGTGCCGGTCTGCAGCGTAAACAATCCGTTCTGCCCTGGACCAATAGATCGCCGCCAGACACATGGGGCAGGGTTCGCAGCTTGAGTAGACAACGCAGCCCTGAAGCTCAAAGCTGCCCAGCTTCTGGCAGGCATTGCGAATAGCTACGATCTCTGCGTGAGCAGTGGGGTCGTTGCTTCGAGTGACACGATTGGTGCCCTCAGCGATAATCTCGCCATCACGCACCACTACCGCACCAAAAGGGCCACCCTGATGTTGGATTGTATTTTCGACGGCAAGCTCGATGGCTCGCAACAGGAATGGGTTCTGCATCTGGCAGAACTTATTATCGCTAGCTTGCCGCTTGCCGTGCGGCTCCGCCATCCAATACTTCGCGCACCTTGCCCAAAAGGCTGCCCAAAGTGAAGGGCTTTTGCAGGAAAGCCGTTCCAGCCGGAAACTGCCCCGCCTCAAGAACGCTCTCGTCGGTGTAGCCGGAGACAAACAATACCTTCAACGATCCGTCCTGCGCCAGGGCCTTCTGGCTCAACTCCACCCCATTCATGCCGGGCATCATCACATCGGTGAGCAGCAAGTCCACTTTGGTGCCCTCCTCAGCCAGCAAGCGGAGTGCTTCTTCGCCGTTAGATGCTTCGATTACCTGATAGCCCTGCCGCCGCAGGATCTTTCGTACAAGCGCGCGGATGCCGCCTTCGTCTTCAACCACCAGAATCGATTCGAGTGTTGTTTCTGCCTCGGCAGCCACTTCAACTACCGGTGGCGGTGCCACCGCTGTTGTTGCCGCCAGAGCCCTCTCGGCGTCGAGCTCTGCTTCGCTCACCATCGGCAGATACAAGTGCAATTTCGCGCCATCCACACTCAAGTCACCATGGCTTTGGCGCACAATCTGGTAAGCAGCCGCGACACCCAGCTCTACTTCGCGGGCCTGACCTTCCGCTTCCAGCCAGGGCTCAAGCAAGCGCTCGCCCCACATCCCAGCCTTGTCGCCTTCGAGCGTCACCCGAAGATAAGCGCCCATGTTGAGGCCTTGAGAGCTACCAATACTTTCGCCACGCAAGACGTTTTCCGCATTCAGTTTCAAAGTGCCATGGCCCTGCATTGCCACAGAAGCATGACGCGCCAGCAAGACAAAAGCCTCTTCGATCTGAGCGGCGTCCACCTTGGCCTTTGCCAGCCCGGCCGGGAGGTTAATTTCGAGGCTCAGCTCGGGGCCAAGTGCGGTTTCGAGTTTCCCGCGCAGTTGCGCTGCCAGTGCCGAAAAACTGGTGATCTTGGGAGTGATCACCGGGCGGCGAGTATAGGTTTGGAATTGTGTCGTCAGTGAATAGAGCCGCTCGGTAGCACCGAGAATCTCTTTCATGTCCTGATGCAGGTTGTGCTCGGCGGGCAGCGCGTTCTTCATCTCCTCGCCGTAGCCCGCGATGATCATCAGGAGGTTGTTGAGGTCATGCGCGAGCTTCGCACTCAGCCGCTGCAGGGCCTCGCCCTTGACTGCCAGGGTGTGTTGCGATTCCAGCTCTCTGCGCTCGGCCACACTTGTAGACAGGCCAGCCAGACGCAGCGGCTTGCCTTCTGCATCGCGGAATACGCGCACCGTCTCGCGGGCCAAAAACTCCTGGCCATTGGCATGACGGGCTAAAAATTCGATAGAAAAGACGGTGCCCGCACTGGCACCAACCTGGTCATAAAATTCATCGACACGCTGGCGCTCACTCTCGGCCACACGTAAGCCCCAAACGGACTTGTCTGACAGCCAGCGCTCGGCCGGGAAGCCAAAAAGATCTTCAGCTCCAGAGCTTACATGCGTAATGCCACCCTCTGCGTAGTCAACCTCCCACAGCATTCCCTCAACAGAGGCAGCTACCGACAGCGCCTTCTGATCTTGCGGGGTGAGAGCGGCAGCCGTTTGTGCCTTCTCTTCCAGAATCACCAGTGCTTCTGCCTGCGAATCTTCTTCCCAGCTCCGCAACGGCAGCGCTGTAACCACAACATCCTGCCCGTCCCACTTCATCTCGCGCTTGGGGGTAGCGATCCCGGAGTGTACTACCTGCTCAACGGCTTCCTGCAGCCCATCAATGGGCAGAAGGTCTCCGATGGGCCTGCCTAAAATTTCG
>JBIPMY010000285.1:0-8106 GCA_044376335.1 Bryobacter sp. | reverse complement strand
CGAGGTTTATGTTCTGCGGGCTGGGGAATGGCTGAGGTCGAATCAGAATTCCGATGGCGGGTGGGGAGAATCCTGCCTGAGCTATGACAAGAATACTTATGTGAATGGGCCTTCGACGGCGAGTCAGACGGCCTGGGCGGTGATGGGTTTGCTGGCAGGTGGAGACCACACGAGCGAGAGTGTTCGCAAGGGTGTGGAGTATTTGATCGAGAACCAGCGCGAGGATGGAAGCTGGGATGAAGAGCTTGCTACCGGCACGGGTTTCCCGAAGGTTTTTTACCTGACTTATCACATGTATCGCAATGCCTTTCCGATGATGGCGATTGCAATGTATCTCAATCGCGGGAAAGAGGCGAAGTGAGCTTTGCCATACATCGGTGAGGCGAGCATTAGTAACCGGGGCTACCGGATTTGTGGGTTGGCATGTAGCACGCAAGTTGCGAGAGCGCGGAGTTGAGGTGAGGGCCTTGTCGCGATCTGGTGTTGTTGCGGAACTGGATGTGGAGACGGTGCGAGGGGATTTAAGGGATCGAGGGTCGCTCGATCAGGCGATGGAGGGGTGTAGCCATGTGTTTCATGTGGCGGCGGATTACCGGCTGTGGGTGGCGGATGAGGCGGAGATGTATGCGTCGAATGTCGAAGGGACCAGGAATGTGATGGGGGCGGCGAAAGCAGCTTGCGTGGAGCGGGTGGTGTATTGCTCGACGGTGGGGGCTGTGGGGATGCGCAAGGGGATTGTTGCGGATGAGGCTTCGCCGGTTGGTGTAACGGATATGAAGGGGCACTACAAGCGGTCGAAGTATCTGGCTGAGCAGGTGGCGCTGGAAGCGGCTAAGGAAGGCGTGCCGGTGGTTGTAGTGAACCCGACTACGCCGGTGGGGGATCATGATTTCAAGCCGACGCCGACGGGGAAGGTGATCGTGGATTTTCTTGGAGGGCGGATACCTGCTTACATTGATACTGGTTTGAATTATGTGGATGTGGCGGATGTAGCTGAGGGGCATTTGCTGGCAGCGGAGAAGGGAAGGATTGGGGAGCGCTACATTCTGGGGAGTGAGAATCTGACGCTGAAGCAGATGCTGGAGCGGTTGGCGGCGGTGAGCGGGTTGAAGGCTCCGACGGTGGAGATCCCTTATGCGATCGCTTATGCGGCGGCGTATTGTTCCACGTGGTGGGCTGGGATTACGGGGAAACATCCCGGGATTGCTCTGGATGGAGTGAGATATGCGCATATCAAGATGTGGGTGAGCCAGGCGAAGGCTGAGCGTGAGCTTGGGTACCGGCCGGTGGCTGTGGATGGAGCGCTGGGGCGTGCGGTGGAGTGGTTTCGGAGGGGTGCGCGATGAAGGATGTGCTGGTGATTTGCGCGATGGGGATGGAAGCAAGGGCGATACCGGCTGGATACCGAGTGGTGGAGTGTGGGCCGGGGTTTCGTGCGGCTCGTGCGGCGCTGGATGCGGCAGTTGCGGCTGAGCGGCCGCGGCTGGTGGTGTCGGCTGGGACTTGCGGGGCGCTGGATCCTGGTTTGGTGATTGGGGATGTGCGGGTGGTGAGCCGGATTGAATCGCCGCTGGGGACGTTTGAGCCGCGGGCGTTGGCTGGAGTGCCGGCGGTATTGCGGAGTCAGGACCGGGTGGCGGTGACGGCACGAGACAAGAAGAAGCTGTTTGACGATGGGGCAGAAATTGTCGATATGGAAGCGGCTGCACTTGCTTATGGATGTGAGGCTCATGGAATTGAATTTGCCTGCATCAAGGCGGTGAGCGATTTGGCAGGAGAAGATCTGCCGCTGGACTTTAATCTTTACCGGGACGAAGCGGGGCAATTTCAAACCGCCCGGATTGCATTTGCTGGCATCATGAAGATAGCTGACTTAATGCGGCTGAAGCGTCAAGGGACACTGGCCGTGCAACAACTTGGAGAAGCGTTTGAATCATCCGTCGCCGGAATTGCCTAAACGCATGCGAGCTGCCGTTTATCGCGGCAAGCAGCATGTGGAAATTGAAGAATTGCCAGTGCCCGAGATTGGGGCTGGAGAAATTTTGATCCGCGTAGAAGCGTGCGGGATCTGTCATACGGATCTGAAGAAGATCGAGTATGGGTTGCTTGAGCCACCACGCGTGTTTGGACATGAGACTGCCGGAGTGGTGGCCGCTGTGGGTGAGGGTGTGACGAAGTTTGCAGTGGGTGATGCAGTGATTGGGTTTCACCACATTCCTTGCAAGAAATGTTTTTATTGCGCACGGAAATTATATGCGCAATGCGGCGTCTACAAGAAAGTGGGCATTACGGCTGGATTTGAAGCGGCTGGTGGTGGTTATGCGCAGTATGCGCGGGTGATGCCGTGGATTGTCGAGCATGGAGTGGAGAAGATTCCTGCAGGTGTGTCGTTTGAGCAGGCGAGCTTTGTTGAGCCGGTGAATACCTGTTTGAAGGGCGTGGAGCAGTCTGGTGTAAAGCCGGGAGATTTGGCGCTGGTGCTTGGCCAGGGGCCGATTGGGCTGATCTTTACGATGCTGCTGAAGCAGCGGGGGATTGAGACGCTCACGACAGACACGATGGAGACGCGGCGAGAACAGTCGCGGCGATTTGGAGCGGCGCTTTCGCTGAATCCCTTGCGGGAGGATTTGGGTGCCGAGGCGCGAACGCGGACCGAGGGTAGAGGGGCTGATGTTGCCTTTGTGGCAGCGAGCGCCCCAGGAATTGTGGAGCAGGCGATCGCGGCGACGCGGCCTGGCGCGAGAATTGTGCTCTTTGCGCAAACATCGGATAAAGAACGAATCGAGATCTCTGGTGCAGACATCTGTAAGGATGAGCGCGTGCTGATGGGCGCGTACTCAGCTGACGTTGATTTGCAGGTAGAATCAGCTAGGCTAGTATTTTCGGGGGAAATACCAGTCGGAGAACTGGTAACGCACAAGTTTCCTTTGCCGGAGATTATGGCTGGGGTAAAGTTGGCCACCCATCCAGATGAAAAATCGTTGAAAATAGTAATACTGCCTCAGCAAGAATAAAGATCGGGATATCAAACACAAGATCTGTGAAGCCAGAAATGCTCGCCGCCGTCCTGTACGGTAAAGAACACGTGAAGATCCAAAAAGTCGCCGTCCCCGAAGTGGGTGAAGGCGATGTTCTGGTGCGTGTTCGTGCGGCATTGACCTGCGGTACGGACGTGAAGGTTTTCCGCAGGGGCTATCATGCGCGAATGATTGTGCCGCCTGCATTGTTCGGACACGAGCTGGCCGGGGACATTGTGGGAGTTGGGGCGAACGTGAGGGCATTCAAGGTTGGCCAGCGTGTGGTGGCCGCCAATTCTGCGCCTTGTGGGGAATGCTTTTACTGCAAGCGGAACAACGAGAATTTGTGTGAAAACCTGTTGTTCAACAATGGGGCCTATGCCGAGTTTATTCGTATCCCCTCGCGTATCGTAGAGCGGAATATGTATGAGATTCCGGACCATGTAGCCTATCAGGATGCGGCGCTGGTGGAGCCTCTGGCCTGCGTGATTCGCGGGATTGACGAGACCAAGGTTAGGGCTGGCGATACGGTGGTGGTGATTGGGGTGGGTCCGATCGGGTTGATGTTTGTGCGCTTGCTGAGCTTGCGTGGATGTAAGGTGATTGCGATCGGGCGCCGGCGGCCGCAACTGGACCGGGCTATCAAATTGGGGGCGCATACGGTGCTCTCGATTCTGGAAGAAAAAGATATCGTGAAGGCTGTGCGTCGCGAGACCGATGGTTATGGGGCGGATGTGGTGATGGAAGCGGTGGGGACCACGGAGACCTGGCAGCAGGCGATTTCGATGTTGCGCAGAGGTGGTGTGGCTAACTTCTTTGGAGGCTGCCCGGCGGATACGGTGGTGAAGCTGGATACGCAGCTGATGCACTATTCAGAGATCACTTGTACGGCCAGTTTCCACCATACTCCTGCGCATGTACGCAAGGCGCTAGAGGCGGTGGTTTCGGGCTACATCACGGCCTATGATTTTGTGACCGGGGAAGAGCCTCTTAGCAATTTGAACGAAGTACTCACGCACCAGCTTCATAAGAATGGCGCAATCAAAACAGCCATCATTCCTTGAGCCGGCTGCATTCGTCCGTGATGCTGCTTCGATGGAGCGGCGCTGGGGCCTGGATGAATCGCTTGCCTATACCCGCTGGCTCTCCACACACCATTACGAAAACTTTCATGTTGTGAGCGTGCTGCTGCCCAAAGAGCTGCATCAGGACTTTTACAACGTTTATGCGTTTTGCCGTTGGGCCGATGATTTGGGCGATGAGATTGGGGATACGGCTGAGTCGCTGAGGTTGCTCGCCTGGTGGCGTGATTTGTTGTTGGGGGACGGTGGTGGGCATCCGGTGTTTGTGGCGTTGCGGCCGACCATTGCGGCGCGGCGATTGCCTATGGTGTGTTTTGATAATCTGATCCGGGCCTTTGAGCATGATCAGGTGGTGACGCGATACCGGAACTGGGATGAGGTGTTTGCGTATTGCGTGAATTCAGCGAATCCGGTGGGGCGGCTGGTGCTGGCGCTTTGTGGTTATCACGATGAGGAGCGGGCGGTGCTGAGCGATTTTACTTGCACGGGCTTGCAGTTGGCTAACTTCTGGCAGGATGTGCGGGTGGATGTGGGTAAGGACCGGATCTATATGCCTCTCGATCTGTTGGCCCGGCATGGGGTGCCGGAGAGCGATGTGATGGGTTTGCGGCAGAGTGCGAAGTTTGAGGCGGCACTGGCTGAGGCCGTTGGGGTGGCCCGGGATTTGTTTGTGAAGGGGTTGCCGTTGATACCGACGCTCGATGCGCGGCTGGCGCTGGATATTGAGTTGTTTTCGCGGGGCGGGATGGCGATTCTCGACAAGATCGAGGCTGGCGGGTATAAGGTGCTGGATGCAAGGCCGAAGATTGAGAAGGGGGAGCGGGTTTGGCTGCTGGTGAAAACAATCCTGAGCTGGAGCAAGAAACGGATATTCGCGTAGGGGGACGGAGCCCTAAGCTCGAAGTATGAAAGAGCTTATTTTTGCTATTGCGGTGAGTGTGCTTGCTGCGGGCGACGGACCGGAGAAACGGGTTTGGTCTGCCGATCAGATCGAGTGGCAGCGGATTGACAAGGATGGCACCAAGTATGCGGTGCTGGACGGGAACCGGGATGAGCCTGGGAAGCCGTTTACTTACGCATTCTGGATGCCTGGCGGGGTGTGGGTGAAGCCACATACGCATACGCAGCAGGCGCATGTTGTGGTGGTGAAGGGGAGCATCAAGCTTGGGTATGGGACTAAGATGGATCAATCCAAGACGATAGAGTTGAAGGCCGGGCAGTTCTTTATTGTGCGGGCTGGAGAGGCGCATTTTGAAGGGTCTGAGGGTGAGTGCCTGATCATTGGGACGGCGCTGGGCGGGTGGAAGACTAAGGAGCTGGAGTAAGTGATGATTCCTATCGATCCGATTGCGTATCTGAGCCAGTATCTTCGGGATCATTGCGAAGAGGCCGTGTCTCTGGAGGACATGGCGCGGATCACGGGGTTTAGTGCTTTTCACTTACAGCGGAAGTTTAAGGCGGCGGTGGGCGTGAGCCCGAAACAGTTTCAGGCTCGGTGCCGGATGGAGCGGGTGAAGCAAGTGTTGCAGGGCGAGGGGACCGTTACGAGTGCTTTGTATGAGGCGGGGTTTGGGTCTTCGAGCCGTCTGTATGAGAAGGTGGACCGTGAGCTTGGGATGACGCCGGCGCAGTATAAGGCTCGTGGTAGGGGTGTCGGGATTTCTTATGTCGTTCTTGAGACTTCGCTCGGTTTGATTCTGATTGCTGCGACTGACCGTGGGCTTTGTAGCTTGAGGCTTGCGGATGATGAGGCTAGTTTGTTGCGTGAGCTTGGGGAGGAGTATCCGGCGGCGGAGATGCAGCGGGTGGAGGCTCCGTTTCATGAGGCGTTGCGGGTTTGGCACGAGGCGATTTGCGGCTATCTGGTGGGGAAGCGGATTGAGCCGGGATTGCCGTTGGATGTGAGAGGGACGGCTTTTCAGGCCCGGGTTTGGCAGTATTTGCAGACGATCCCGATGGGGGAGACGCGATCTTATTCTGAGGTGGCAGAGGGGATTGGGCAGGCGACTGCGACGAGGGCAGTGGCGACGGCATGTGCTTCGAATCCGGTGGCGCTGGCGATTCCTTGTCATCGGGTGATTCGGAGTAATGGGGAACTTGGTGGGTACCGATGGGGGATGGAGCGGAAGCAGAAAATCCTTGAAAGTGAATCGCGGAATCTTTAGAATCAGGCATGCTACTGAGTCTGCTTTTAGTTACCGTTATTAGTCAGAATATTGCCAATACATACGAAGTGATTGGTAGCCGGACTATTCGTCTGAAACAGACTTTTGCTATCAATCTCATTACCTTTCAAGAGAAGCCGATGCACCTGTGGCTTGAGGCTTATAGTGCTGAGAAGATTCTTTTGAGCGTGAAAAACGGAGCACGGATCGCGCTTGCGGGGCCAGGGGAAGGCCTTGCGGCGGGGCGGTGTGATGAGAATCAATCCAGCCGCGAAGGTGTGCCGGTGGGCAAGATTGAGGTGGGGCAAATCTATTGCGTCTGGCTACCGAATGAGGATCTGATGGTGGGGCAGGTGAAGCGGATGGATCGAGTGTCTCCAATGGCGCTGATTGAGATCGACTCGAGGTTTTACCGGCAGCGATAGGGTTTAGCCCCGGGTTGGCAGAAACCTGGAATCGAGAGATACTGACTGAGAGTCCCTCAATTGTCGAACGTGATCTCAGTTGCCGAGTCTTATGAGCGCTGCGTAGCGATTGCGCGTGCTCGGGCGAAGAATTTCTACTATTCGTTTTTAGTGTTGCCGAAGCAGAAGCGGCTGGCGATGTGTGCGGTGTATGCGTTTATGCGGGAGTGTGATGACCTCAGTGACGAGGCTGGGGCTAGCCGTGAGGCGCTGGACGGGTGGCGGGAGCAACTGGATGTGGCGCTGGATGGCGGTGAGGTGGCGCACCCGATCTGGCCTGCGTTTGTCGATACGGTTGTTCGCTACCGGATTCCTCGCTCTTACCTTTACGACATGATCGAGGGTGTGAGTAGCGATTTGAGCTTTTCGCAGCCGCAATCGTTTCAGGACTTGTACCAGTATTGCTACCGGGTGGCGGGCGTTGTGGGGCTTACGATTACGCATATCTTCGGGTTTCAGAGCGCCAAGGTGCTGGAAATGGCTGAGAAGTGCGGGATTGCGTTTCAGTTGACGAATATCCTGCGGGATGTGGGTGAGGATGCGGGGCTGGGGCGGAGCTATCTGCCGGTGGATCTGATGCGGCAGTATGGGGTGGCAGAAGAGGATCTGAAGAAGGGGCAGGTGTCGCCCCGGCTGCATGCGCTGCTGGCCGATTTGGGTAAGCGGGCGCGGGAGTATTATCAGTTTTCGCGGCCGATGATCGGTATGGTGGACCGGGATTCAAGGTCGAGCTTGTGGGCGCTGATTGAGATCTATTCGCGATTGTTTGGGCGGATTGAGGCTTCGGGTTTTGAGGTGTTGCGGGCGCGGCACCGGCTGCCGACCTGGGAGAAGCTTTCGATTGTCGCGATAGCGGCGGTGAAGTAGTTAGTCTTCGACTTTGGGGCTGGAGAAGGTCTTGGTGATGTGATCGTGCCAGGTGAGCTTCTCTTCATCGAAGAGGCACCAGAGGAGGCCTACGCCGAGGGAGGCGAAGCTGACGATCGAGACCAGGACGCGGAGCAGGCGTTCTTCGCGGCTGGGACGGTTGCCATCGAAATTGATCAGCCGAAGCTGCACAGCAGCCATTCCGGGGGTATCGCCGCCGCTGAGGGCCCACAGGACCTTGTAGAGGAGGGCTACACAGGCGGTGACGACTGCGTAGGTGCTGAGGTCGAGCTTGGCGAGGCCGAACTGGACGCCGCCCAAGTAGTAAATCGTGATCAGAATGCCGACACCGATGGCAATCATGGCCATGTCGTAGGCGACAGCCATGGCGCGGTGAGTGGGGATTGCGACGGGGGCGTTGATGTAGAGAGCTCGCTCGACGGTGCGGGTTTCGAGGTGCTCGGCGGGGAAGGCGAGCTCTTTCTGAATCTCAAGGGTATCGTCCGGGTTG